>PUKE01000178.1 GCA_003550425.1 Nitriliruptoria bacterium | reverse complement strand
TGGCTGGCCGAGCTGGGCGTGCCACCACCGCCGGTGCGTCCCCTGCCGATCCAGGAGGTCGCGCCCGACGTCACGGTCGTGGGGCCCGACCCGGAGCTCGCGGCCGAGGTGCGCCTGCTGCACCGGCGCCACCACGGCGCGGCGTGAGCGCGCACCGCAGGAACGCGCCAGGACCAGCGCGGCGTCCACGGGGCACCCGCACGCGCTGACGGATCCCGTCATGGACCGAAGGAGCCCCAGATGCGACGCACGCTGATCGTGAGCGCTGCCGTGGTGCTCGCCGCGGCCGTCGTCGTGCTCGGCGGCGTGCTGCTCGGTGACCGCACCGCGCCACGCGAGCCCGCCGGCGTGGACGCCGCCGCCGACGAGGCCGAGCTGACCGGAGAGGGCGTCACCGTCGAGGCGGTCGGCACGGTGGAGGGCACGCCCGATGTCCTGACCGCCCAGCTCGGGGTCCACGTCGAGGACCCCTCGGTGTCCGAGGCCTACGAGGAGGCCGGCGCCGCGGCGAGCTCGGTCCGCGATGCGCTCCTGGACGCCGGCATCGACGAGGACGACGTGCAGACCGCCCAGCTGTCGGTCGGGCCCGCCGGGCGGCCGAGCCCCGACGAGGAGCCCGAGGGCTACGAGGCCACCACCTCCCTCCAGGCCGACATCCGCGACCTCGACGAGGCCGGCGCGATCCTGGACGACGCCGTGGAGGCCGCCGGCGACCACGCCATGCTGCGGTCGCTCGGCTTCAGCCTGGACGACGACGCGGAGCTGGCCGACGAGGCCCGCGAGGCCGCGTTCGACGAGGCCCGCGCCAAGGCCGAGCAGTACGCCGCGCTGGCCGACCAGTCGCTCGGATCGCTGGCGGGGCTCTCGGAGTCCGCCCACGCGGGCGCGGCGCCGCCCGAGCCCGTCCCCGAGGAAGAGGTCATGGAGGACGACGCCGGCGGCCCGCCGATCGAGCCGGGCGCCGAGGAGGTCGAGGTGCGCATCCGCGCCACCTGGGCGCTGGACTGACGGCGCCGGGCCCGGGATGCCTCGGCGACGCGGGGCAGACTGCACCGTTGATGCGGCCGGCCCGACGACAGGAGGCCACGATGGCAGAGGGGTCGCTGCGCGAGGACGTCCCGCGGGTCGTGCTCGTCACCGGCGCGACCGATGGGCTGGGACGCGAGGTCGCCCGGCGCCTGGCCGCCGGTGGCACCCACGTGGTGGTCCACGGCCGTGACCCCGACCGCGTCGCCGACACCGTGGCCCAGCTGGCCGCCGAGACCGGCAGCGACCCGGGCGGTCACGTCGCCGACCTCTCCCGCCTCGCCGACGCGTCCCGCCTCGCCGACGAGGTCGCCGAGGACCACGACCGCCTCGACGCGCTGGTCAACAACGCGGGGGTGGGGCCCGGCGCTCCTGGCAGCGGCCGCGAGCTGAGCCATGACGGCCACGAGCTGCGCTTCCAGGTGAACTACCTGGCCCCGTTCCTCCTGACGCGCCGGCTGCTGCCGCTGCTGCGCGCCGGGGCGCCGGCACGGGTGGTCCACGTGGCCTCCGGCGCCCAGCAGGCGATCGACCTCGACGACGTGATGCTGGCTCGTGGCTACGAGGGACGGCGCGCCTACGCCCAAAGCAAGCTCGCGATGGTCGCCGACGCGCTGACGCTGGCCGCGGCCCTCGACCCGAGCGAGGTCACCGTCAACGCGCTGCACCCCGCGTCCCTGATGGACACCAAGATGGTGCGCGAGGCGCACGGCACGGGGCCCACCCCGCTCGAGGAGGGCGTCGCCGCGGTCCTGCGGCTGGTCGACGACCCGTCGCTCGATGGCGTGAGCGGCGGCTACTGGAACGGCACCGCGCGTGCCGAGCCCGCGCCGCAGGCCCGCGACCCCGAGGTCCGAGCGCGGCTCGCGGCGCTGGCTCGCGAGCTCACCGGGATCGACGAGGACCCGGCAGCGGCGCCCGGATCGCCCACCTCGGCCTGAGGCCACGCGACGGCCGGCCGTCGGCCGCGCCCGCGCGGGCGAGCGCCGCCTCCCATGGGGCCGGCGACCTCAGGCGAGCGGGGCCTCGGGCTGATCGCGGTCCGCCCCAGCGCCCGGCGCCTCGGAGGCCAGCGCGTCGCGGATCTCGGCGGCCCAGTCCCGCACCGCCTCCCAGTCGCGGAAGTCGCCGTCGGGAGCGCGAACCAGCGCCACCACGGCCCGCTCGCCACGACCGAGCCGCCGGCGCTCCAGGCGCCCCGGCAGCACGCGGTGCTCCCGGGCCCCGGTCTCCTCGAGCAGCGCGGCCACCTCGGCGGGCGCGCCCGCCGGCTTGGGCGGATCGCCGATCGGGCCGCTGGACAGCAGCCACACCGGCCGCTCGCGCAGCGCGACGGCGCAGCGCGCGACCAGGTCACGCGCGGCGGGCAGCCAGCTGCCGGCGTAGACGGCGCTGCCGAGGACCACCGCGTCGTAGCCCTCCAGCGAGGCCACCTCAGTGGGCTCGAGCAGGGTCGCGGTGAGCGCGCCCTGGTCGAGCTCGGCGGTCAGCGCCTCGGCGAGGGCGCGCGTGGCGCCATGGCGCGAGGCGACGGTGACCAGCACGTGCATGGACGGTCTGCTCCCCGTGGTCGCTCTCTGGGATCGCCGATGCCGACGACGTCGGCGCCCGATCGGCTCGATCCTCGAGCATCATGCGCCAGCCCGAGCCGTCCCGGCGTGCGCCCAGGTCCCGTCGTGGCCGGGACCGCGACCGTGACCCGTGCGGACGGCCAGCGGGGCCAAGGTCGCGGCGAGCGGCCAGCGGCGTGGGGCGCGGGGCGCTACCCACGGCCGCCCGCCAGCGCGGTCAGCACCGGGGCATAGGGTCCGGGCGGCGGCACGGCCAGGTCGTCACGGACCTCCTCGGGCGCCCGTGGCGCCACCAGCAGGTTGCCCTGTCCGAGCGAACAGCCGGCGACGTGCGCGGCCTGCAGGTGCGCGGGCCGCTCCAGCCCCTTGGCCACGGTGCGGACCTCGAGGGCCGAGGCGGCCGCCACCAGCGCCCGCAGCGTGCTGGTCGGTGCGGCCTCAGCCTGCCCGGCGGCCTGGAGGAGGCCGCGATCGAGCTTGGCCAGCGTCCACGGGAACGCGGCGAGGATCGGCAGCGCGTCGGGGCCGCCGCCGAGGTCGTCGAGCACCACCGCCACGCCCTGCTCGCGCAGCGCGGCGAGCACCTCCAAGGACGCGGGATCGGTGACCGAGCCCTCCCCGACCTCGACCCAGAGCGCCGACGCCGGCGTGCCGCTGCGCTCCAGGGCCTGCCCGAGGCGCTCCACGAGCGCGCCGTCATGGAGCTGGCGCGTCGACAGGTTCACGCTGACCGGCGGGCTCCATCCCAGCGCCTCCACCCATCCCCGATGGGCCTCCAGCGTGCGCTCGAGGACGTAGTCGAACAGCCGGGCCGACAGCCCCGCATGCTCGGCGCCGGCGACCAGCTCGGCGGGGCGCACCAGCCCGCGCTCGGCATGGCGCCAGCGCAGCAGCGACTCGATGACGACCGGGGCGCCGACCTGCAGGTCCACGGCGGGCTGGTGGCGGCAGAACAGCTCGCTGCCGGCCAGCGCGTCGGGCAGGTCGCCGGGAGCCACCAGGCGCTCCAGCCGCTGCACCCGTGGGGGACCCTCGGCCCAGGCGGCGCCCCGCTGCCGCTTGGAGCGATACATCGCGGCATCCGCCTCGCGCAGCAGGGCGCCGGCGTCCCCCTCGGGCAGGGCCCGAGCCACGCCGACCGACAGCCCGACCTCGACCGCGGCGCCGTGGTCCAGGGCGATCGGCTGCTCGGCGGCCGCGACCAGGCGCCCGACGATCTCGTCGACGTCGGGCTCGGCCACGCCCTCCAGGCAGGCCACGAACTCGTCGCCACCGAAGCGCGCGAGCACGTCACCGGGGCGCAGGCTGGTGGACAGCCGCTGGGCGACCTCGCGCAGCACGGTGTCGCCCGCCGCGTGACCATACCGGTCGTTGACGTCCTTGAACCCATCGAGGTCGCACAGGAGCAGGCGGACCTGCGAGCGCGGGCCGGCGCGGGACAGGACCTCGTCGAGGTGCTCGGTGAGCGCGGCCCGATTGGGCAGGCCGGTGAGCGCGTCGTGCTGCGCCTGATGCCGCAAGCGAGCCTGTGCCTCGTCGCGCTCGCGCAGCTCGGCGAGCAGCGCCGCGAGCCCCAGGGCCGCCAGGCTCACGGTGGCCAGGAACAGCTGCACCTGCCAACGGGCGTCCTCGCCGTCGGCCGTCGCGGCGATCACCCCGCGATCCAGCGCATGGAGCAGGTTGACCACCTGCGCCATGACCAGCACCGACAGCGCCGCGCCCAGCGGGCCCAGCCGCACCGTGGCCCACACCAGCGGGAGGAGCACGAGGTACAGCAGCGGGGCGCCCTCGAAGGCGAAGACCAGCGCGGTGATCGCGCCGACCACCACGAGCGCGCCCACGACCTGTGGCCGCGCGAGCCGTCGGCGCGCCGCCGGCTCCGACAGCACCAGCAGCGCCGGGGTCAGCGTCAGGATCCCCACCGCATCGCCGGCGACCCACTGGGCGACGAGCAGCCCATAGGGGAACGGGGTGCCCGCCGCCTGGATCCCCAGCGCCCCGATCAGCGCGGCCGCGAGGGTGACCACGACCACCACGACGCTGAAGCGCATGAGGGCCCCGAGGCTGCGCAGCCGCGTGGCGTCGCAGCGCTGCAGCAGCCAGGCGCCCCCACCGGCGACCATGAGGTTGGCCGTGGTGGTCAGGAGCCCGGCCGCCAGCCCTCCTCCCAGCGCGCTGACGAGGTGCACCGCGCCGACCGCCGCGAGGATCGCCGGCCAGTGCCGCCGCGACGACAGCAGCAGCGCCCCCACCGTGAGGCCCGCGCCCGGCCAGAACGAGGCGCCGAGGTGCTCGGGATCGCGCAGGAACACCGCGTACTGGTACGCCGCGGCGTAGAGCACGCCGACGAGCACGGCGCGCACCGTCGCCTCGCGCCACCCTCCGTCACGCCAGCGTGGGACCATCCCGGCGGATCGTATCCGATGCGCGGCCGATGCATGAGCCATCACGGGAACGGCGGGTGCGCTGGTCCTCGTGCTGCGCGGCGCCACCTCGGACGCCCTCGCCTTGGGCACCTTCCTGGTCGCGGCGCTCGGCAGGTGCCTCGCGGCGCTGGTCGTGCTCCGCCTCTCGGGGCTGGTCGTCGAGCGGGAGCGCGCGCCTCGCGGGCGACGAGCCCGTCCTCGCGGCGCCCGGCATCGACGCGCGCAGCGGCCCGGGGCAGCATGAGCGGATCGCACCGACCCTCGCCGAGCCCATCGTGGTCGACGAGCGGCAGGCCGAGGGCCCGCTGCGGCTTCGCGCCAGCATCGGGATGGCCTACGGTACGGTAGGAACGGATACGGCCAGCGCGGTGCTGGCGCGCGCCGACGAGGCGATGGACGAGGTCAAGCACGCGCGCCGCGAGGCTCCCAGCCCATGACCCGTGCCGCCCCGGCCCGCCGCTGACCGCGGCGGTCGGACACGGGAGCCCCTCGGCCGGGCCCTCTAGGGTGGTCTCGGCGCGGCACCGCCGCGTGCCCCGCGCGCCTGGCCCAAGCGACGACCCTGGATGCCCCGGATGCCCAGCGACACCCCGGACCAGCGCTCCGCGCTCCGCGAGCGGCTGAGGTTCCTGCGCGCGTTCCTGGCGCACCCGCGTCGCATGGGGGCATTGCTGCCGACCACCCGCGCCGCCGTCGATGCCATGCTCGACCTCGACGGGGTCGAGGACGCCGAGGTGGTGCTCGAGCTCGGCGCCGGCACCGGGTCGCACACCCGGGCGATCCTGGACCGCATGGGGCCGAGCGGCCACCTGATCGCCGTGGAGATCGATCCCGCGCTGGCCGCGTCGGTCCGCGCCGAGCTCGCCGACCCCCGCCTGGAGGTCGTCACGGGCTCCGCCGAGGACCTCCACGAGATCCTGGACGACCGCGTGCCCGACGTGATCGTCTCGGCCCTGCCGTTCACCTCGCTGCCCTCCGAGGTCAGCGCCCGCATCCTCGACCGCGCCGCACAGGCGCTGCCCGACCACGGGTGCCTGCTGGTGCTCCAGTACTCGCCGGTGGTCACGCGGTCCCTGCGGCGCCGCTTCGCGCGCGTGCAGCGCACGGTCTCGCCGCGCAACCTGCCGCCGGCCTTCCTGTTCGCCTGCCGCCGCTCCCGCCTGGCCAACCAGGCCGACCGCGCGGGCCCGGCCGAGGACGACCCCTCCCCATGAGCCGACGCACCTGGCCGGTGGCCGCCCGCTACGTGATGCCCCCGCTGCTGGCGGGAGGGATCGTCACGGCCGCCGCCGGGCGCCTGGCCCCGGGCACCGCGCGGCGCGCGGCACGCGGCGCCGGGATCGGCCTGCTCGCCGGCGCCGTCGGCCTGGCCGCCTTCTTCCGCGACCCCGACCGCGCCGTGGGCGGCGATCCGCGCGTGGCCCACGCCGCCTCCGACGGGGTCGTGACCGCCGTGGACGACGACGTGGCCGAGCCCTGGCTGCCCGGTGGCCGCGGGCGACGCGTCGCGGTGTTCCTGTCGCTGGCCGACGTGCACGTCACCCGCAGCCCCGTCCCGGGCACCGTGCGCCGCCTCGCCGAGCACGAGGGCGGGCTGGCGCCGGCGCTGCTGCCGCGCGCCGAGCACAACCGGCGCACGCGCCTGCTGCTCGAGGGCCCGGCCGGCCCGGTGGTCGTCACGCAGATGGCCGGCGCGCTCGCGCGACGGATCAGCAGCTGGGTGCGGCCCGGCGAGGAGCTCGAGGGCGGGCAGCGCCTCGGGCTCATCCACCTCGGCTCGCGCACCGACGTCACAGTGCCCCCGCGCGCGACGGTGCTGGTCTCGCGTGGGCAGCGCGTGCGCGGCGGGGTGACGCCGCTGGCGCGACTCGAGGCGGGTGAGCGCGGTGCGTGAGCACGTGAACCTCGCCAACGCCGTCACGAGCGTGAGCCTCGCGGCCGGCTTCAGCGCGCTGCTGCTCGTCCTCGACGAGCGGGTGCTCGCCGCGGCCGGCCTCGTGGCGCTCTCGGCGGTGCTGGACGGCATCGATGGCGCGCTGGCGCGGCGACGCGGAGGCGACCACACCTTCGGCGCGCAGCTGGACTCCCTCACCGATCTGGTGTCGTTCTGCGTGGTGCCCGCGGTGGCGCTGCACCTCGCGACCCCCGGGGAGGCCGCGGTGGCTGGCGCGGTCGTCAGCGCTGGCCTGGTCCTGGCCGGCGCCTGGCGGCTCGCGCGCTTCGCCCTCGACCAGAAGCACGGCCACTTCCGTGGGCTGCCGACCCCGCTGGCCGGCCTGGCGGTGATGGCCCTGGTCCTGTGGACCCCTGCCACGGCGCTCCTGCTGGGGGGCGCCCTGCTGGCGGTGCTGATGGCCAGCAGCGTGCCGTTCCCCACCGTCCCGACCGCGGCCGCCGCGGTCCGCGAGCGCCCACCGCGACCCGTGCGCCGCGTGCGCGAGCGGCGCGCGCGCCATCGTCACGCCCGGGACCGCGGCGCCCCCACGCGTCGCGCTCGGGCGCGACGCGCGCTGACGCGGCACGCGCGCGACCGTCGGGCACGCGACCGGCGCTAGCCAGCGCGCCAAGCCTTCGCGGTCGACGCTCGACGTCCCACCCCTCTGGCACGCTTGACCCATGACCGATCCGCCACGGGTGACGCCGAGCGTGCTGCGCGCCGCCGACGAGTGCGCCCTGCGCTTCCACCGGCTGCTCGCCGGCGGGGCCGTGATCGTGACCGGCGATCAGCGACGCCGCTTCGCCCTGGCCAACGCGATCGCCCAGGCCTGCCGCGACGCCCACGCCCGCGCCGAGGCGGAGGCCCAGGCGATGGGCGAGGGCGGCGCAGCGGGCGGGGCCGTGGCCGAGGCGCTGGCGGACCTGCCGCCCCCGGCCGACCTCACCCCCGAGGAGCGCGACGCCCTCGCCCACGCGCTGGCCACCTACGGGCGCCTGGCGCGCGAGCGCCCCGCGCGGCTCGACGCTCGCGCCGGGCAGCGCTTCCACGCCCGCGACAGCCGCACGGGGCGCTTCACCGCGCTCGCGGTGATCGACCTGATGGTGCGCCGCGCCCCCACCCACCCGCCAGCCGCGAGCGCGGCGGCCGCGGCGCCCGCAGCGGACCCGGAGGCCACCCAGGACGGGGTGCTCGAGGTGCGCGACCTCGCCCTGCAGCCCGCGCCCGAGCCGCCAGCCCGCAGCACGCGGGCCATCCTGGCGGCCCTGGTGCTCGGCGCGCCCCTGGTCCATGCCCACTGGGACCTGCGCGACGGCCAGGTGACCGAGACGACCTTCGCCCCCGAGGACGTGGAGGCGCTCGGCGCCTCGCTGCAGGCCCGCGTCCTGGCCACCCTCGACGCGGCGACGCCGCCCTCCCCCACGCCGGGCCGCTGGTGCAGCGGCTGCCCGGTGCTGCGGTCGTGCCCCGCGGTGGCCCATGCCACCGCTGCCGTCCTGCGAGGAGGCGCACCGTGAGCGCACCCGCCGACGCGCCGTGGCCGCCCGAGGACCGCCCGGATGGCGACGAGGACACCGGCTCCCGCCCCGCGCTGACCCGGCGCTCCCACCCCGACCTCATGGTCTGGGCGGGGCATCTCGCCGAGCGACGGCGCTGCCCTCGCCAGCACGGCAACCGGATCGCGCTGGGCATCGCCTCCCCCGACCCTGCACCCGTCACGGCTGCGGCCACCCGCGGGATCCTCACCCACCGCGAGCTGCAGGAGCGCCACGACCGCTGGGAGGCCCACGGGGCGGTGGCGCTGGCCTGCGAGGCGCCCGACCACCACGTCGAGGCGGTCCAGGCCGACGTCCGCGCGCACCTGGACCTGTGCCCGGCCGAGGACGGCGCCCGCTACCTGGCGGGCGAGCAGGTGCTGGTGACGCGGCTGGAGGACCTCGGCGCGGTGGTGCTGGCGATCGTCGACGCGGTGTGGGAGCACGCCGATGGCACGATCGAGCTGCGCGACTACAAGACCGGCGCCGCGCCGCCGGGACCGGCGGAGGATCCCGCGGCGCTGGTGCATGCGCTGCTGGCTCGCACGCACTGGCCCGAGCGCCCCAGCCGCGTGACCTATGAGCTGCTCGCCGACGCGCCCACCACCGCCGAGCTGCCCGTCACCCAGGACACGGTCGAGGCCGCGCTGGGCGCTGTCGGCGAGCACGTGGCGGCGCTGCGCCGCGGCGAGTGGGAGGCCCGCCCGGGGCCGCACTGCAGGTGGTGCGACTACCGACGCTCCTGCCCGTCCTCACAGGCCGCCGCAGCGGACCCGTCGTGACCCCCGTCGCGTGGCCTACGCTGCCCCCATGACCTCGTGGCCGCGCGTCACCGCGCCCATCGCGCCACGCGAGCCCGCCGCGCGCGCGGAGGCGCTGACCCCATGAGCGAGCGCGACGTCCCGCGCTCGCCACGGCCCGCCACGGCCACGCCGGGGGGCGAGGGGCGTGCCAGCGGACTGCCTGCCCCGCCCGAGGCCGACGGGCCCGACGGGCCCGGGCCCGCGGGCGCCGCCCCCGGCGGGCCGGCCGACGCCGGCGGGCCGGCGCGGCGACGCCCCGACCCCGAGCAGGGCCTGACCGCCGAGGAGGTCGCCAGCCGGCGTGCCCACGGCCTGGTCAACGTCACCACGGAGGACAATCGACGCTCGTTCCGCGACATCGTCCGCGGCAACGTGCTGACGCGCTTCAACGCGATCCTCGGCACGCTGCTGGTCATCGTGCTGCTGACCGGGGAGCTGCGCGACGCCCTGTTCGGCATCGTGCTGGTCACCAACGCGCTGGTCGGCATCGTCCAGGAGACCCGCGCCAAGATCACCCTGGACCGCCTGGCGGTGGTCAGCGCGCCGCGGGTGCGCGCGGTCCGCGACGGCCAGCGCGTGGAGCTCGCCACCGACGAGATCGTCGCCGACGACGTGCTGGAGGTCAGCGCCGGCGACCAGCTGCCCGTGGACGGCGAGGTGCTCACCGCCGCCAACCTGGAGGCCGACGAGTCGCTGGTGACCGGCGAGAGCGACCCCGTCGCCAAGCCGGTGGGCGCGCGGCTGCTGTCGGGCAGCTTCGTGGTCGCCGGGCAGGGCCGCTTCCACGCCACGGCGATCGGCGACGACGCCTACGCGACCCGCCTGGCCAAGGAGGCCAAGCGCTTCACCAGCGTGCGCAGCGAGCTGCGCGCGGGCACCGACACGATCCTCAAGGTCGGCACCTGGATCATCGCGCCCGCCGCGGTCATCCTGCTGATCAGCCAGCTGCAGGTCGCCGACACCCTCAGCGAGGGCCTGCGGTCCACGGTCGCCGGGGTCGCCTCGATCGTGCCCGAGGGGCTGGTGCTGCTGACGAGCGTGGCCTTCGCGGTCAGCGTGGTCAAGCTCGGGCGGCGCCGGGCGCTGCTGCAGGAGCTGCCCGCGGTGGAGGTGCTCGCCCGCGTCGACACGGTCTGCCTGGACAAGACCGGGACGCTGACGACCGGCGAGCTCCGCCTCGCCGGGGTCGAGGCGCCCGATGGCGGCCCGGCCGACGCCACCGCGATGGCCGCCCTCGGCGCGCTGGCCACGGCCGAGGAGCGGCCCAACGCCACGCTGCGCACCGTCGCGGCCGCGACCTCCGATCCAGGCTGGCAGGTCAGCCACGCCGTGCCGTTCTCCTCGGCGCGCAAGTGGAGCGGTGCCGAGCTCGCCGGGCACGGCTCCTGGCTGCTGGGCGCCCCGGAGGTGCTGCTGCCCGGCGAGCATCCGCTGCACCGTCGAGTGCATGACCTCGCCAGCGGCGGCAGCCGCGTGCTCGTGCTGCTGCACAGCCCCGAGCCGCTGGGCGAGGAGCCCCCGGCGCGAGCGGAGGCCGCGGCGCTGCTGCACCTCGAGGAGCAGCTGCGCCCCGAGGCGCCCGACACGATCCGCTACTTCCGCGACCAGGGCGTCGACCTCAAGGTCATCTCCGGGGACCATCCCGCCACCGTCGGGGCGATCGCGGCGCGCGTGGGGATCCCCGACGCCGCGCCGGCCGTGGACGCCCGCGACCTGCCCGAGGAGGCCGACGCGCTGGGCGAGGAGGTGGACGCCGCCGCGTTCGGCCGCGTGGGGCCGCGCCACAAGCGCGCGCTGGTCGGGGCGCTGCAGCAGCGGGGCCACACCGTGGCCATGACCGGCGACGGGGTCAACGACGTGCTGGCCCTCAAGGACGCCGACATCGGCGTGGCGATGGGCTCGGGCAGCGACGCCTCGCGTGGCGTCGCCCAGCTGGTGCTCCTCGACGACTCGTTCGCCTCGCTGCCCGAGGTCACCGCCGAGGGCCGCAAGGTGATCGCGAACATCGAGCGCGTGGCCAAGCTGTTCGTGACCAAGTCGGTGTACGCGGCGATCCTGGCCTTCGCGGTGGGCATCGCCTTCCTGCCCTTCCCGTTCTTCCCCCGCCACCTGACGCTCATCTCGAGCCTCACCATCGGCATCCCCGCGTTCTTCCTGGCCATCGCCCCCAACACCACCCGCAGCCGGCCCGGCTTCCTGCCGCGGGTGTCCCGGTTCGGCATCCCGGCCGGCATCGTGGCCGCCGCGGCGACGTTCACCGCGTTCGCCGTGGCCGGCCAGCAGCCGGGCGTGGACATCGTCGCCCAGCGCACCAGCGCGGTGATCGTGCTGTTCCTCGTCGCGCTGTGGGTGCTGCTGCTGCTGGCCCGCCCGCTCAACGAGCCCAAGGCGGCGCTGCTGTCGGCGATGGCCGTGGCGTTCCTGGTCGCGCTCCTCGCCCCCG
>PUKE01000307.1 GCA_003550425.1 Nitriliruptoria bacterium | reverse complement strand
GAGCGCTGTCTGAAACCGTCTTCTCGGTGATCAAGCGCACGCTCGGCGACGCCGTGCGTGCGCGATCCTGGTATCGAGAGTTCCGTGAAATCGTTCTGATGTGTGTCGTCTACAACATCAAGCGTGCCGTCAACTAGTGAAATCAAGTGCCGTATGGCGATTCACCACGGCCAACCAAACCTATGATGAACCTCCCCTCTTACACTCAAGCCTGCATCTATTCCTGATGGATCCACACGCCCAGTGTTGTCGATCACAATCGTCCAATTACTGCTATCACTGACATGGAAAGTATTCTGTTTTTGTGGTCTAGACTCAGGTACTGTCATTGAATGGGCATCGACACTACCTGGATAGTGACGTTCGTACTCACTTCTTTCCATCAACAATACAGTGGCGCTCGCTCTTCCAGCGAGGATCCTCAACCAAATTGACCGGGCACCGCTGTGGTCGACATTGAATGATGTCCAATCGTCTGCTCCAAGATTGAACTCCCTGACGTATCCTCGATCATCGACTGCGTCTGGATTGTAACTATCATCAATGGCAGCAGTGTAGAATCCGAAAGTACCTATCAGTGCTCCACCACCAAGTCCGAGTGCCTCGCGCCTCGAGAGATCTTTCGCTCGACCAGTGATAGTCCACTTGTCGTCGAACTCTTCATGATCGAAGTCATCTTGGGGTCTATTGTTTGATCCCTCTTTTTCATCAATAACTTCTGCTTCTTCTATAAGATTACTTACGTCCTCTACACCACCATCCCCGTCTGTCACCATATGTTACCCTTTTTGTCCTATATGATTTAATTACATTGACCGACACACTCACCAACCGAAATCCCGACCAAATTACTCGAGGGGACACACACCACCGTCGCGTTTGTAACGCCCACAACTGAGGGGGTGGGGTGACTGAAAGGCCGAAATGGGGTTCTTTGAGTCAAGACAGGGCGGATTTACAATCGCGAGGGAGGTGTGTTGTCAGCCAATACCCCCGTACACTATCGAGAGACTTACAAACGCGACGGAGGTGTGTCTGTGCTCTTATAGAATAGACTCCTAGACTAGTTTCAACAGTAGAGAGTAGAGGCTCTGACTTTATGAGAATCCTGTTTCAGTATTCGTAGCTAACAGCGGAAGCAGTGGGGGTGGGGGTGCGGCTGTAACCTACATATAGACGCGACTCTATCACCGGAACTCGTGGTGTGGATGTGTCCAAATGTTCCCTCAAGGAGTGTATCCCGCTATCCCGATCGTCACTAACAGCGGAACTGACGGGGTAGGTGTCCAACACCAATCCCTGTACAGTCAGTCCTAACAGCGGAAGTCGTGGTGTGTCTGTGTTTAGAAACAGCGGAAGGACTGGTCCACCGGCTAGCCGATGGCGGGGACCCACTCGACAAGGCCAACCTCCAAACGCTCTGTACCTACTGTCACGGCGAGAAGACCGCCGCGGAAAACATCTTCGAGGGAGTCGACGAGCGAATCACCACGCTCGAGGCGTACCTCGAGTGAAGCCTGGAGAAACACGCCCCTCAGCCGAGATTCAATTGTGTAGTACTACACATTCCTGGTTCGAAATTCGTCACCTTCCCATCCACTCAAGCGCCTACTCCACGAGCGTCACCCAAACAGATCGCTCACCCGAGAGTCCGATTCCAACGCCTCAGCCACGAGGTCGGTTCGAATTGAGAATTGGTACTGGTAATAAGACCCGCCTTTCGGGCCTTTGTTCTTCTCTTCAACGTCGAGGAAGCCTTTGAGCGTTAATTGTGAGAGTCGGTCATGGACTGTCCGATCGGTCCGTGGATCGATATCGATGCGGTTGGCTGCGAGCTGGTAGCGTTCGTATATCGTTGCGCGTTTCGCGGGGAGTTGCCCCTCGCGCTCGAGCGTCAACAGGGCATAGAGCGTGAGCTTCGAATGCGTCGGCACCCGGAGAAGTTCTTCCCACACTTTGTCCCGTTCGACAGCCCGATCGGCATCGCGAACATGCGCTTCGGTGACGATATCAGCTTGCTCATCACGAGCGAGGTCACCCGCTTTGTACAACCGCCGGAGGGCCTGGCGTGCCGAACCACTACTCTGGGCGGCAAACGCGGCTGCCAGCGGGATCACGTTCTCGTCGAGGACACCCTCGTGGAACGCTTCACCTGCGCGTTGCTCGAGGATAGACACGAGTTGGTTCGCGTCGTATGGTGAAAACAGGATCTCCTCATCACACAGGGAGTCTTTGACTCGTGCCGAGAGATTATCACGAAACGTGAAGTCATTAGAGATGCCGATGACACCGACCTGGGTGCCCGAAACCAGGCCGTTATCGTTCGATCGGGGGACTTGGTAGAGAATATCGTCGTCGTTGCCGATGGAATCCACTTCGTCGAGAACGATCAAACAGTGTGTGGCCTCGAGATCGTCAAGATGCTCCCAGAGCATCTGATTAATCATGCCCGAAGGGTAGCCAGTGGTTTTGATTTTATCGTCGGGACCACGAAATTCATTGACCAGATTGGCGGCGACCTGATAACTCGAG
>PUKE01000192.1 GCA_003550425.1 Nitriliruptoria bacterium | reverse complement strand
GAACACGGCTGTGACGTCGTCGGCCTCAGCACCAACCTCTCGAACCGGCCCAAACTCCGGGAGGACTTAGACGAGGGGATGGGTGCGGCCGACGTCTTGCTCACCGAGATCAAAGCCGCCTCGATCGACGTCGCCGGGCGGTACGCGAAGGAGAACGGACTGGACATCGTGTTCATGCACAACCAAGCGACCCCGATCCGGGGGAGCGTCGACAGCTTGGAGGCGGGGGTGCTCTCGCTGTGTGAACGAACGCTCGCCGAGCGCAGGTTGGAGGAATGACCGACGTACGCAAAGACGGGAACAGACACCCGTTCTCGAAGGGGCTGCTCGCCACGTCGCTCGCGATCACCGGCCTCTCGCTTGAGGAACGGTACGAGATCGTCAGGGAGATCGATCGCGAACTCGAGGGGGTCGAGGCCGTCCACTCGAGGGAGATCCAAAAGCGGGTCCAGCGGAAACTCCAGGAGCGAGGGTTAGAACGGGAGGAGAAGTTTTACATGGTGACGAGACAGCTGTCGAGGCTGGAGAAGCCGCTTTTCATCCTGCTGGGCGGCCCGGCCGGGATCGGCAAGTCGACGCTCTCGGTCGAACTCGCTCACCGACTCGACATCAACAGGATCGTCGAAACCGACACGGTCCGCGAGATCATGCGAAACATGGTGTCGGCGGAGCTGGTCCCCTCCCTCTACCGTTCCAGTTTCAACGCCGACGAAACCGTGAAAGCCGACCTGGTCGACGACCCCCTCATCTACGGCTTCAACCAGCAAGTCGACGTCGTGAGCGCGGGTGTCAAGCCGGTCATCGACAGAGGGGTCGAGGAGGGCGTCAATTCGATCGTCGACGGCGTCCACGTCGTTCCAGGATACCTGGGGATGTCGGACCGGGACGACTGTCACGTGTTCCAGTACGTCCTCGAGGTGCCGGACGAAGCGGAACACGCCAGACGGTTTCAGAGCAGAGCGAACACGAGCAACAGGGACGCCGGACGGTACCTCGAGAACCTCGGAAACATCCGAGCGCTTCAGCAGTACATCGTCGAACAGGGACGAAAGAACGGAGCGACGATCATCGCCAACGAGAGCGTCGATCAGACGATCGAGGAGATCATGGACGACGTGACGACCGAACTGGGACGGCTGGTGCCGTCTCAAGCCTGAGATGGTCGTCGCGGACCTCCACGTGCACACGACGAACTCGGATGGCTCCCTGACGCTCGCTACGGTCCCCGAGGCCGCCGAACGGGCCGGCGTCGAGGCGGTTGCGATCACTGATCACGGTCGAGTCCATCCCGAGCTGGATCGTCCACTGACGAGACGTGACGGGATCGAGATCGTCCACGGCATCGAACTGGGCGTGACGACCGGAGCGATTCGCGTCGACCTGCTCGGCTACGGCGTCCGGCGGTCGGAGCGCCTGTTGGAGCTGCTCGAGACGGTGCAGGCCGGTCGGGTCGAGCGTGCGCGAGAGATCGTGGCTCGCGTCGAGAACGAACTCGGCGTCGATCTGGACGTCGACGTCGAACCAGGCGTCCATCGGACGCACATCGCCCGCGCGATCGATCGCAGCGACGCGCCGTACGACTACCGACGGGCGAGAGACGAACTCATCGGGGACGGCTGTCCGTGCCACGTCCCGCGGCCGGTTCCGGGATTCGATCGCGGACGGCGCGTGCTCTCTGCGGCCTGTGGGCTGGTCGGACTCGCACACCCGTTGCGGTACGCCGATCCCGAGCGCGCACTGGCGCTGACCGCGGACCTCGACGCCGTCGAACTCGACTATCCCTACGAGTCGGCCGTCGACCTCGCGCCCGTCGTGGCGGCGATCGACGCCCACGACCTGGTCCCGACTGGCGGGAGCGACGCCCACGACGATCGACTCGGTCGAGCGGGAGTCGACCGGGCGACCTACGATCGCGTCCGGTCGAAGATACTGGATTGAGACACGGTGGTGTCCCAGAACGAGCACCCCGGGACGGGTCGCGGGCTCCGGCCGTGACACACAGCAGTGAGGTGGTGGGTCCTCGCGGCAGTCACGCCGTCAGTTACCATCGTTCACGGGGGTGTGACTGGTGTACAGCCGAGAGATATATAGCTCTCTTCGGGCCTCATATACAGCCTTATTTACTTCGCGTTGCTTCGTGCGGCGTGTGACGACGACCGTGGCCGATCGCTCGGACCGACAGGCGCCGACTGAGGCGACACACGACACTCGAGCGCCGTCCAAACCGGGACGGTTCGACGGACCGGATCGGTCGTCACCGCTGGCTACCGACGTCACGCTGGCATAAAAAGCGTGGACGATCGAACCTCGACAGTCATCGGTCCGCAACGACGACCCACACCGCAACCGCCGCGTCGATCCCCGACCGAAACCACCCGTCATCACTCCTTCCACAATCTATCCAGAAAATGAGACACACCCGCTCGCGAGAACGCCGATCGCCCGTCGCAGTAAATCCCTACGCAGCCGTCGACTGGGGGACCACCGACCGGTGTCTCTCCCAGTTTCACCTCCACGAGCCGCGAAACGAGATCGATCCGGCGT
>PUKE01000185.1 GCA_003550425.1 Nitriliruptoria bacterium | reverse complement strand
TATGGACGAATTCAGCAGGGTTGACGGCAGGCAGTTTGCCGTGGCCAACCCCAACTGGCTGATCGCCGGTGTTGATGACATGGGCGGAGATGACAAGATAAACATTATCTGGTAGCATATTGTACGCGGTGAGCGAAACTACTGGACCCTGGATGAGAACCTCGAGCGGATTGAAGAAGATAGCGGCAACTTCTACCAGACCGGCACTGACTGGAAAATTGCCGTAATCCACGACATTGACGGAGACGGCCACCCGGATTTGATCTGGGAGCATGCCGACGGGCGCCGCTCGATTTGGTTTATGGAAGGCATGGATAGAAGAGCGGAGAATGAAGGTGGGGTATTTGTTACCAGGGATCCAGACTGGAGAATAGTCGGTGCGTACGGCAACTAATTACCGGCAACAGATTGTAGAAAGAAATATATAAATAATGGATATTCAACCGGTGCTTTCTGTCCTGAAAAGGATCAAGGGCACCGGTTACTTTTATTTCAATTACCACAACTATCAACTTATAATAAAAGAGATAATGAAGGAACAGGCCATTATGATAGAATAACAGAGAAAATAGCTGAATTTATTGCTAAATCAGCAACAAATGGTCACTAATAGTATATAAATACCCAAAAGGAATTTTTCTTATTTTTATTTCTATGGTAATATTAGTTTAACAATTTTTAAATATTTTAAATATGTGATATTCATATTTTTTACAATTTATAATTTTTACATTTGAATTCAATAATATAAAGCGTCTTCAGATAGTGGTTTTGTATAATATACAACCACCTGTCATAATTCTTCCAAACTCCAAGAATTTCTGAACGCTATCCTGGTTTTAAGTCATTTTAACAACTGCGCTTTTGATTTGATCAATTATTCCTGGTTTTCATTTAGCCTTTCCTCAAGCAAAGCTCATTTTGCCTTAATTGTTTTTATGATTTCAGTTATACAAGAAGTCACCAAATTTGCGAGGTTTCTCTCTATCATATCTAAATGCAGGGGAGGGGTTAATTATCACAAACTTGGATAGGTGCCCGGGGTTTTTATTGGCTTTTGTAAAAGGCTTTGGATTTTAATGTAAAATATTATATTTTTCAGGGGTGAATTAATATGCGGTTAACTGGGAAAAAGTTTTTTGTGGTATTGGGTGTTTTTGCCCTGGTTTTATTATTTTCGGGGGCGATGTTTGCCCAGGGTTCTCCTGATGGGGCCCAACAGGGACAATTGTCTCCCCTTAACCCTGCTTTTGAGGAACACATGGCGCTCCTGCATGAAGACGAATTGGAATTGTTCACGGAAGAAGGTTACCCACTGGGTTACATCCCGCCTCCACTGGAGCGCTACAGGGGGCTGGAACCCGGTGAGAGAATAACACTTCAACAAAATGGTCTGCCTGACAGTTTCGATTTGCGCGAAGAGAACCGGGTGACCGGAATAAGGGATCAGGGGGACGCAGGGGCTTGCTGGGCTTTTGCCACCTATGGCTCCCTGGAGTCTTACCTGAAGCCCTGGGAAACAAGAAATTTCTCGGAGAACCACCTTAAAAACACCCATGGGTTCGATTATGCTCATGATACAGGTGGAAACGAGTATATGCCTATGGCTTACCTGGCCCGCTGGAGCGGTCCGGTGGATGAAGCAGATGATCCTTATGATGAGCATTGTGGTGAGCCTCCTGACGACGACCCAGAGCCTGTAAAGCACGTCCAGCAGGTTGATTTTATCTCCTGGTGGGAAATTGAAGAAATGAAGCAAACGCTCTATGGCGGCGGGGCTATTTACACCGCTATGTTTTGGCATGATGATTATTATGATGGCACTAATAACTCCTACTATTATAGCTCTGATGAATGGGAATATCACGGAGATGATGCTAACCACGACGTAGCTATTGTCGGCTGGGATGACAACTACGACAAAGCGAACTTTATTGACTCCCCGCCTGGGGACGGAGCCTGGATAATCAGGAACAGCTGGGGCGAGGATTTCGGCGACGGTGGTTATTTTTACATGTCCTATTATGACTACTACGCCGGCAACCTGGCGACCGCTTTTCATAACGCCGAACCTACTGACAACTACAGCCGCATCTATGACTATGACCCGCTGGGGTGGGTGCTAAGTTATGGGATTGAAGGTGAAGAAACCTACTACGGGGCCAACATATTTACCGCCGAAGCCGGTGAATACCTGGCTGCGGTGAGCTTTTACGCTTGGCTCCCGGGCACGAGCTATGAAATCGAGATCTATACCGGCGTGGATGTGGACAATCCCATCAGTGGGAACAAACAACTGAGCCAGTCCGGAACCCTGGACAAAGGGGGTTACCATACTGTTCCCCTCGACGATAATGTCCCGTTGACCGGTGGCGAGCACTTTTCCGTGGTGGTTGAGTTTACCAGCTCGGACTCAGGAGTATGGTCTTTTCCCGTTCCTGTTGAACTTGAAATAGAAGGATACACCAGTGGTTTTGACTCCAACCCGGGGGAAAGTTTCCTAAGCCAGGATGGTCAAAATTGGCACGATGCTTATTATTTTGAAGG
>PUKE01000173.1 GCA_003550425.1 Nitriliruptoria bacterium | reverse complement strand
GGAACGACGCCGTGGACTCGCCCTCGGTCACCGGCGCCCCGATCATCGACACCAGTGCTCGTTGGACTCCGACGCCGCATCGCACGTCGCCACTCGGGCTGACGTCGACGAGGAGGCATCCGGGCCGACGACACCGGACGAGGCACCACTCCGACGGGCCCCACCCGCCCGTCGGGCTGCTGTCGTGGCTCGGAGCCCTGTTGCATGCCGGTGGAGCCGGGAAGGGGAATCGAACCCCTGACCTGCTCATTACGAGTGAGCCGCTCTGCCGACTGAGCTATCCCGGCGGGACGTCCACCGCGGGCGCAGCGAGCCGGCGCATGCCGGCCCCGCGCCCGTGGCGCGTTCCGGCGACAGCCTAGCGCGACCACCAGCGGTGTCACCGGGAGCGGCCGGCGGGGCCCCGCGGCCACGCCAGGCCAACGCCAGGCCCCGCAAGGCCCCGCAAGGCCCCGCCAGGCCCCGCCAAGGCTCACCGACCCCACCTCAGGGGTCGCACTCCTCGGCCGCGATGCCGATCTCCACACGCCGGTTCAGCGCGCCGGCGGCGTCGAGGAACTCCCCGTCCTCGTCGACGTCCTGCGCGGCGAGCTCGGTGTCGCCGCGTCCCTCGACCACCAGGTCCCAGCCGGCGACGTCGTGCTCCTCGGCCCAGGACGCCAGCCAACGCGCCACCGCCTCGCCACGCTCGACCGACAGCTCCTGGTTCGCGTCCGCGTCCCCGCGGCTGTCGGTGTGGCCGACGACGGTGAGCTCGGCCTCGGCGAACCCATCGGCGAGGTCCTCGGCGAGCTCGGTGAGCACCGCGTCCGCCTCGCCCTTGAGCTCGGCGCTGCCGGTGTCGAACAGCACGTCGCTGGGGATCGCCAGCGGCTCGCAGGGCTCGGGCTCGGGCGCGACGAGCTCCTCGGCGTCGGGCAGCCGCCACGCCTCGACGATGCCATCAGCGCGGCCGAGCACCACGTGCCCACCATCGGGCGTGACCGCGACGGTGACCAGCTGCACCACCTCCCCGGCCTCCCCTGGCTCGGGCTCGATGAGCGCGACGAGGTCGCCGGTCGCGGCATCGAGCACATGGACCCGCGCATCGGCCTGCGGGCTTGGCCGTCCGGCGACGGCCAGCAGCGCGCCGTCGGGCGAGAACGCCAGGTCGGCGAGCTGGTCGTCGTAGGGCACGTGGTCGACCGGCTCGGCGTCGTCGACGGTCCACGAGCGCAGCACCAGCGCGTCGTCCTCGAGGTCCGGCCCGACCATGGTCTCCCCGTCGGGGGCGAAGGCGAACGGGGTGGGCTGCAGGTGGCAGTTCGCCCCGAGGTCCAGGGCGTGGACGACCTCCTCGGCCTCGGTGTCCCAGATCCGCGTGGTGCACTGGTCCCAATGGGTGACGGCGAGCAGCGCGGGGTCGTCGGGATGGTGCGCCAGCGCGGTGACTGACGCCTCCATCCCCGGCCCCTCGGGCAGGTCGTCAGCGACCAGCTCGACCAGCGCCTCGCCGGCCTCGGCATCCCACACCGTGATCGCGCCGCCGCGCTCGCCGGTCGCCAGGCGCGCGTCGTCGGCGGCGAAGGCGACGCGGCTGTTGTAGCCCTCGCCGAGCTCGTCGCGCTCGTCACCGGTCTCGGCCTCGGTCAGCGACACGCCGTGCACGCCGAGCCCGATCGCCAGCCGCTCCCCGTCGGCGCTCCAGGCGAGGTCCTCGGGACGGTGCCGGCGCACCAGCGCCTCCATCACGCGCCCGTCGGCGAGCTGGTAGACGAAGGTGGCCTCGGCGCCCACCGCCACGTGCACCCCGTCCGGGGCGGGGGCGACGACCTCGATCCGATCCTCGTGCTCCGCGGACCACAGCAGCGTGGCCTCGCCAACGGCGACGGGCTCCTCGGCGTCCTCGAGCGCGTCGTCCTCGGGCGGGTCGGCGGCGGCCTCGGGGTCGGGGGCGACGTCCTCGGTCACGGGCGCCTCGTCCGCGTCGTCAGCGCAGGCCGACGCCCCTAGCACGACGAGGCCCAGCAGGACTGCCAGCACCACCGACGGCCCCGCGCGGCCGACGATCCCACGGCGGCGACCCGCCGTCTCCGCCCGTGCCCTCTGACGACGTGGTCGCGCGCGCATCATGGATCTCCCCCTGTGCAGGGCCCCTCCAGGCCATCCGTCGCCTCACGCTACGGAGGACGCGCGCACCGTGAACAGTGCCGCCCTCCCCCGAAGATCGAGACGGATGGACAGGTCTCATCGCTGACTTGAACGGCTTCGCGCCATCTCACCCGGTTCACGACGTCGGCGCGTCGGCCGCGGCCCTGGTCCGGACACGTCCCGGCGGTCGCGGCACAGTGGGACGGTGGTCGAGCACCCCTCCCCACACGCTCCCGTTGCCCCGGAGGAACCATGAGGACCGTCATCGTCGGTGGCGTGGCCGCTGGCATGTCCTGCGCCGCCCGCCTGCGTCGCCTCGACGAGCACGCCGACATCGTGGTGCTCGAGCGCGCCCAGCACGTGTCGTTCGCCAACTGCGGGCTGCCCTACCACATCGGCGAGATCATCGAGGACCGCGACCAGC
>PUKE01000259.1 GCA_003550425.1 Nitriliruptoria bacterium | reverse complement strand
TTATATATCATGAACATAAAGGTCGGGTACGTATCTGTTTGTTTTTCGCGCGACACGGCGAGGGGTTCATGGCGCAGACGAAATATTATCAATGATAAATACGTATGTTTGGCAATAATCTATACAATTCTTCTAAACCTGTTTCGGAAACCTCCGTCCCCGAAATATCTATCGCGCGAATATTTGGAATTTCCGCAATGTGCTCAATACCTGCATCGGTGATCGAAGTAAAGGCAACCGAAAGTATCTGTAAATTACTCAGATCTCTCAAATATTTCAATCCATCATCTGTAACTGATGTTTGAGCTATTTTTAATGTTTCTAATTTCGCCAGCTTTTGTAATTTTGCAAATCCCTGTCCAGTAACTTTGGTTGCATTCAAGTTCAGCTCTTTTAATTCACTAAGCTGACTTATGTGCGCTAATCCTTGATCGGTTATATTCAATCCCCCTAATTCCAATATTTCAAGGTTCAATAATCCAGATAAACGTGAAACTCCTTTATCAGATATTTGCTCACAACCTGTCAAACTCAAACTTCTTAAATTTTCTAGTTTCGCCAGATGTACCATCCCGTCATCAGAAAAATCTCCGCAGAATATAATTTCAAGAGATTTTAAGGATTTCAGCCTGCCTAGTTTTTCCATTCCTTCATCATTTAGATCCGTCCCAAAAACATACAGAGTTTTCAAGTTATTCAAATTATCAATATGGGCAAATCCTTCTCCAGTAATATTTGTGCCAATAAGAGAAAGTTTTGCTAAATATTCCATGCCCTTTAAGTTTTTCAGGCCTTCATCGGTTACTTTTGAAATCCCTATCGCAAGCTCTTGCATATTTCCAAGGCCCTTCAATCCTCTCAAGCCTGTATCAGTAATCATTCTTAATCCACTAACATTCAGGCTTCTGAGATTTTTAAGGCCGCCAAGATACCCCATCCCCTCATCGGTAATCTCCCAGCAATTAGCGATGGATAAGTTTTCCAGAGAAAGAATATCGCTAATGTAAGATATACCCTTATCTGTTATCTTTTCGCATCCATTAATCCTTAGTGTTTTCAACTTGCCAAACTGTCGCATGTATTTAACGCCATTATCATTAAGATTATGGCAACCATCGAGCCAAAGCAACGAAAGGTTATTCAAATCACTCAAATATTTAAGACCTTCACCGGAGAGATTTTCAGACCCACTCAAGTCGAGCATCCATAAGTCTTCAAGGTGTTCTAGATATCTTAAGCCCTTGTCTGAAATTAAATCCGATCCACTAATACGCAGCATCTGTATGTTTTCTAATTCTCCAATATAAGCAAGGCCTTTATCTGTAATATTTGGAGCTGAATTTATCATCAGCTCATTTAGAACGTCTTTAATTTCAGCCAATTTTATTAAATCCTCATCCGCAAGTTCTCGATAATAAATTGACAATCCCGGTATAGAATATTTTCGAATCTCTTTTACTATATCATCCATGTCCAATTCGCCTATTGGGTGAATACTCCAATGCATATCAACTGGGATCTTAATCGGATCAATAGAAGGAGTTTCGCCTAGTAATAGCCCACCTAAATTATCATGTGCTCTTTCGTGAGGGAACACATATACACGAAGATGCAAATCTGAATTGAATGATATAATATCTCTTTCATCATGACCATTATGGGTGTTTTCGTTTGTTTCATTGTCTTCTGCAATTGATAAATTATTGCCATTCTTATTCCCACAGGAAATGGATAAGCATATTATTAATATAAATATTCCCACTAATAATAATTTTAAGAATGAATGTATCATGGCTCGCCATTCTCCGTATATTATTGAAATCAAGGTCGTACTGAATAAATATATTTGAGATGATTAATTCATTAGCCTTTTAACACTATGTTTTTCACCACTACTGTCCGGTTGTTTTCACAAAAGCGAAGCTTAACTAATTGCCAAAAAATGGGTTACAACGCAACAAACCTGTACACGACTTGAATTTGGCAAAATAAAGCCTACATTCGATGGAATCCCATCAGGCGCAAATAAGAAGCGCCACGGGCGTCCATGTCGCGTTTCAGATAATCAGGATATAGCTCAAGCTTGTATGAAATCCTGCAGGTCCTGAGCGTTTCGCAATTTGAGCAAGTCCCTATGTCGCATTTGCTTGCGAAAGAGGTAGTGTCACCACAGAGGCACGGAGAACACAGAGAACGGAAGAACGTGCCCTGGGCGCGGGCGTAGGAGACCTTCTCGCCTAGCAGGGCGTTGGCGGCGAACGGCGATTGTAGAGCGGTTTTGCGGGTCGCCATGACCATGTATCATATCCCCCGATGGGCGGAGAACTCCCAGGATTATTCCAGAGAGCCCTCGGTGTTTATTTCCCTCTATGTTACTAATATTGAGGGATTTGTCAAGCGCTTTTTTTCGGATATGATTTGAAGCAAAGGCGGGGAGGGGCAAAGGCGCGGAGAATCCGCCTTCGAGCACGGCTGTCCGCCTTCGCTAAAGCTACGGCGCGTTACGCGGCGCGCGGCAATGGAAAACGGCATTGATTTATGTTAAGGTAGCGGAC
>PUKE01000163.1 GCA_003550425.1 Nitriliruptoria bacterium | reverse complement strand
TTATGATTTTCTTACAAAAGTTCGTCTGGTTTTTGCGCTGGTCGTACTGACCCTCATGTTTGCTGCATGTGCGAATCCATTTGGGGATTCGGGAAGCTCGTCCGGTGGCGGCAGCGACGAGCCGGAACAAGATTGGAATAACAGCGAAGACCTGCTTGATGAGGACGAGGGGCGTGAGGCAAGCGATCCTGAGGAAGGTGAGAACGGCGTCGACGAGAGTAGCGACGAAGACGCGGACGAACCCGCCGACGCAGACGAACCCGCCGACGACGAAAGTAACACGAGCGACGACGACAGTGACAGCGCAGACGCCGGCGAAGATGGGGGAGACGAAGGCGACGAAGAGGCTGCCGATGAGACCGACGGCGTCGACGATAACGGGGCAGGCAGCGAGGACGGCGAAGACAACGACAACGACGACAACGACAACGGCGCTGACGCTGACAACGACAACGACAGCGGCGACGCGGACGAACCCGACAGCTCGGATCCTGATCAGCTGACCGAGGCTGTGGCCGAAGCCCTTGCAACCGAAGACGCGTTCGGTGACCCGGACGAAGAGGGTGTGTATACCTCGGCAGGGTCGGCTCAGGTGCTGTTTGAAGCCGGGTTCGCCGGTTCCGGCAGCGTGGAGATTATCCTCGGCGTTCGAGCGGTCAACGCCAGGGGTGGCAGCAGCGGAAACATCAACCTCGAGTTTCTTACAAGCGACGGCGAGGGAGCGCCGGTTTGGGAGCCGAGCGGGCAGTCGGCGGAAATCACGCCGAACGCACCTTCTTTTGAAGCGGCCAGTTTCACGCTGGAACCGGGTGTAACCTACCGACTGGGGTTTTCCGGTAACGTCGATGAGTGGGTCGTCAAGCACCCGTTTACCGACTAGAATCAGTGTCAGTAGATAGCCGATAGACGGCAACAGACGGCCGCACGGCGCTCGGGCGATAACGTCCTGCTCGGGCCGTGCGGCTTTTGTTTGGGGGACTTCTGGTTAGAACGGGCAATTGACCAATGAATGCAATCTCACTACTGTGCGGATGATGTCTGAGCTCGGTAATCTTCAGCAGGAATTGTATGCCGCCGCGGAGCGCTACTTAGAGGTATACTTGCGCGCGCGCGACCTGCCTGAGACGCTCCGGTTGCTGACGTCGGCTATGTCCGGTTTCGGAACCGCCGTCGATGAGGTCGGGTTCGATTTTGCCACCTCCGAACGGCTGTATCGGCGCGACATCGAACAGGTGCCGAGTCCGATCGAGTACACCATCACCGGGAAGCACGTGGCTCCCATCGATCGTAATGCGGGAGTGGTAGCCCTCTGCCTCAACCTACAGCTCAAGATTATGGGTCAGCTCGTGAAGCTGAACGGGTTGCGGCTCAGTCTTGTGTTTCGGCAGTCGGCGAGGGGATGGCTGGTCGAGCATCAGCATTTCTCACAGCCGACGACGGTGCACGGGGCCGACGAAGCATATCCGTTGATGGAAATCGAGGAGCGCACCCGCGTGCTCGAACGTCTGGTGACGGAACGCACCCGTGCGCTCAACGCCGCCAACGCAGAGCTCGAGCGCCGTGCGGTCACCGATCCGCTCACCGGCCTCTACAACCGGCTCAAGATCGACGAGCTGTTGCAGCATGAACTGGCACGCGTGCAGCGCTATGGTGGAGCGCTTTCGGTTGTGCTGCTCGATATCGATCATTTCAAGGCGGTGAACGACAACCACGGACACACCGCCGGCGATCGTGTGCTTGCCAAGATCGGCGAGACCCTCTTATCACGCACCCGTCGAACGGATCGCGTCGGCCGTTGGGGCGGCGAGGAGTTTCTTATCGTCTGCCCGTCGAGCAGCCTGGAGGAAGCTGTCCGGCTCGCCGAGGATCTCTGTCTCACGATTCGCGAGCAGGACGGCCCGGCCGCTGCGCGGGTCACCGCCAGCTTCGGACTCGCCGAATACGCGGCCGGGGAGAGCGCCGAGGAGCTGATCCACCGCGCCGACCTGGCGTTGTATGACGCCAAGCGAGCCGGGCGGAACCGGGTGCGGTCGGCAGACCACTTGCAGCAAGGCAGTTGACGCCGTCTGGGACACTCTGTATCATTCCGGCGACATGCCGGTGTTGCATGAATCCCGGTTTCAAATTGAAACGGACTCGGCGGTCGGGGTGCTGCCGCTCAGCGCTCCCGCGTTCATCACCTGCGCCGGCGCCGGCGACATGGGGCCGCCGGAGCTCGGAGGGACCGATGCTCGTCATACCGCGCTGGCTGCCGCCGGTTTGGGCGACTATCGGTTGCTGACGGTGAAACAGGAGCACACCCGCACGGTCCTTGAAGCCGAAGGTGTAGCGGCTAAGCTCAAGACCGGCCCTGAAACAGCGGTGCGGCCGGTAGCCGACGGCATTGCCGGCGACGCAGCCGGCACGCCCGGTCATGTCTTCGGGGTGACCGTTGCTGATTGCATGCCGATCTACCTGCATGACCGGGAGCACGGCGCGGTTGCGATGTTGCACTCGGGCTGGAAGGGTACCGGCATCCTCCTGAGCGCGTTCAGGCTGATGGGGCAACGCTGGGGCACACGCG
>PUKE01000002.1 GCA_003550425.1 Nitriliruptoria bacterium | reverse complement strand
GTGGCGGCACCCGTGGCATGTATCAGTAAATCTCACCGGGTAGCCACTAACAGCCGGAGCTATAGGCAGCTCTCCCGGGGGCGTGGCGCATCTCTCTCGTCCGTCCAATGGCCCCACTCGCCTAAAATTAGGCCGTAATACTGGTATCTCTGCCCCGCACCTGCCGCATCGCCATGCGTGGATCTCGTCGTCGCTGTACCATATCGCCCCACACCGGCATTGCCGTTTTTCAGCCATTGGGTCGTCGTCACCTCCTCTACGCCTAACCGGTCCCGGCTGGGTTAGCTCCCAGCATTTTGCCACCACACAACGGGCACGTTTCGGGGGCCAGTAGATGAAACTGCTGTTCCAAGTGCCCCTCCTCCTCCTGGGCTTTCTGTACCCTGGCCTGGGTCTGCTCTATCCTCTGGGTGAGCCGTTTCAGGATTTGCAATCGATTGGAGTGGTCAGTTAATGGTTGCACCAACTCCTCCGCCTCCCTCGATTTTGTGAGGGCATGATCTACATACTGAGTGACCCGTAACCGCTCCTGTACCTGCTGGATCCTCTGCACCCTCTGACCCAACTGGGATAACCGGGTGATTTTTTGCGTGAGGGCTTGGTCCATCTCCTCTGCGTGCGTTACCTTTGTTTCAATGTCGGGGATATCCTCGTAGGTGGTTAACTCAAGCTGTCTGTCCTCCAACTCCTTACTATTGCGGTTGATATCATCCTGGAGTCGGGAGTGCTGACGACGTAGATTGGTAGTGGCTCGATCAATGTCATCAATTGACGCGGCTTTGTTTAGTAAGCGTGCGGCCTCCCCAGGACTGGAGGCCAGCAGGAAGGGTGCATCCATCTGCCCTTGAATATTCGCAGGCTCCATCCTTAAGACACGGCTGACCTCCTCTGGCACATCGGAACCGACAGCCGCCAGGGTTTGGCCATTGACTACATATTTGTTGGTGGATCCTGACCGTACCCTCTCTATCACGTCGCCTTCCTGGGTGTGCAGGGCAACCCTGGTGTCCCCTCCCCATTCGGAACGGTACGCGTCCCCTAGTGGACGGTTAGTTATTACCCAGTTAATAGCCCGGAAAATGGCTGATTTTCCTGCATCTGAGGGGCCAATGATAACATTTACGCCATCGGTCAGGTGTAGGATGCTGTGCTGGTGACTCTGGAAGTTCTCGATTTCAACTTTTGTTATCATCCGGAATCCTCCTCAACAAATCAAAAAACCGCTCTGCATCCATCACCACTACTGGTTGCTGCCTCCGTTTTTTACAGATCAACAACCAGTCCGTGCCCTGCATGCAGTTATCCCTGGCCTGTTTAATCCACGCCGACAGGTGCCAGGATTCCTGCGCCTTACACTCCACGCTGAACGGGAACCGGGATAGGGCCTCCCCTATCAACCTCACGTCCGTGCCGGACTGTGCCCCCTCCCTGGGAGCAATCATCTCATCCTTCCCCCAGGGCAGACCCAACAACTCCGATATTTTACAGCAAGCCCATTGTTGCAGGGACCTCCCCTTGGCTTTAGCAGAGCTGTTCTTTATAGTCATCTCCTAGTCATCTCCGGGGTTTCCTTTCCTCTTTGAATTGGGATTCAATCTCATTCCACAACTCCACTGTTTCCGATTTCAGGGCCTCTTCCAAGTCCTCCTCCTCTATGGTACGGATAGCCTGGTTGAGAGATTTCCCCAGCTTGGTTCCTCCTACCTGGTACACAGTGTTCTTGGTATTCTGTTTCAGGTAGGTAAGGTTGGCCCGGATGTCGTCTATCCCATAATCATACATGATGAAAATGTCGGCGTTCCGGTGGGGTTTCCAGACAGAGCTTTTGAACACTTCCACGGTCACCTTCACACCCATCACTCTCTCATGCTCTTGGCCCCTAATACTGTGCTTAACCTTGATTTTCTGTGGGGAGAAGGTCCGTAGTCGTAAACTGCTATAAAAACCAATGGCTTCCCCGCCAGGACTGGAATAACGTTGCCCGTATGGCCCAGCGTCCAGGTTTTGCCGAACCTGGTTGCTGCATACAACCAGGGCTTTCTGCTGGGTGATAACCCGGCAGGTTTTGCGCAATTCTTCGCTGAATTCCTTTGCCCTCCGCATACCCATTCGGTCCCCGGTATCCTTCTCCATTTCCATATCAGTGGACAACGCCGCCAAGGAATCTGCAAAAACCCCATAATACTGATAATACTGCTGTTCTTCCTGTTCTTCTGCCGGTAACCACTCCCGCACTGTAGTAAATACCTGTGGGACAGTATCCGGTATAGTATACTCTATGGAGCCGGTATCCAGTCCAAACATTTGCGCAAACTGTTTATTTAACCGGGCTTCCGGGTCATGAAACATTATCTGCCCGCCCAATTTCTGCAGTTCCCCGGCTATCTGGCACAATAATACAGTTTTCCCGGTTCCAGACGGCCCGAATAACTCAACCAATATCCCCAGGGGCAACCCCCCAGCGGGGAACCTTCCCCCACTGATCGCCAGGTCCAACAGGGTGGACCCTGTAGAAACCACAATATCTGTGCCGCTGTGGGGGACCAGGGAACAATGTTCCCCGG
>PUKE01000246.1 GCA_003550425.1 Nitriliruptoria bacterium | reverse complement strand
GGCGCTGGCCCGCGCCGACGTCGACGGCGAGCGGCTCGCCGCCCGACGCTCCTGCTGTGCCCCCAGGAGGAGTACGACGGCGACGAGGTCGTCCGCGAGTGGGAGCGCGACGCGATGGCTCGCATCGACCATCCCCGCACGCAGCAGATCGTCTTGCCCCAGGACCTTGCCGCGGGCGGCCACATCGGCGCTCCCAACGTCACGGTGGTGGCGCGCGACGCCTTCGACTGGCTCGACGAGACGCTGGAGGGGTGACCTCGCGCCGCGCCGGTGCGCTTGGCCTCGTTGAGCAGCACGGCGACGTGCCTCGTGGTGCCGGTCACCGAGCTCCTCCACCGTCGTTCGGGACACGAGATGGGGCTTGCTTGGGAACGCCGGTGATACCCTGCGCGCTCAGCTCGGTGCAGCCGCAGGGATGGCGCCCAGCTGCCGCATCAGCTCGAGAGCGTCCAGGTAGTCCCGGTGCTCGAGGATCAGGCCGTTGCTGTCGAATCGCATCACGTTCGCGAACTCCAGGTCCAGCTCGCGGCCCGAGGCAGGCAAGCCCTTGATCTCGCCGCGGTGCGTGCCGGTTATGCGGGTTCGCGTGGCGGCCAGGTCGCCCTCGGCGACGACCTCGAGCATGTCGAAGCTCAGGTCCGGGAACGCGTGGAAGAGCCCCGCTGTGTACGCGAGGTAGGCCTTGCGATCCTCGGCCCGTGGCCCTTTGCCGTCGCTGCCGTGGTAGTGGAAGTCCTCTGCCAGGCACGCCGCCACGGCGTCCAGGTCGTGGCGGTTCATCGCCTCTTGGAATCGCAGGCCGGTCGCACGGTTGCGTTCAACGCTCATGTCCACCCTCCGCTGCGTGGTGAGCCTGGTCCTCCTCGTCAATACGAGAAGAACTTTGTCAGTTTGCGTCTGTCTGCGTTGCACCGCCAGGGCACAACGGCCTCGGAGGGCAGAGGCGATCTCCTCTCGTGACGTCGCTTGGCTCGTTCGTTGGGCACGACGGGGCGGCTCGCGGTGGTGTTGAGTCGCAGGATGATGATGGAAGCGTGGACGGTGGCTCGACCCGTCGACCGCGCCTCGCGTCCAGGAGCTCGGCGAAGGCGCCCCGACCGTGGTCGCGCTGCCGCGCAACGACCTCGCCGCCCATGACCTCGTGCCCCTCGTGGCCAGCCGCCATGAGCCCCACACGGCGCTCGCATGGGCGGGCACGCTCGAACCCAGCCTGCTCGTCCTCGCCTGCGGTCACCCGCCCGCAGGCTCCGACCCCGTTGCTGCGCGCCCCCGGCGCGACCCACGTCGTCAACGACCCACGCCACCACTGGCACGCTGAGCAGGGCGCCTCGGGCGACGATCCCGTCTCGACGCTCGCGACCGCGACGACGAGCTCGTCCAGACCCTCGCAGACCTCGCAGCGGACACCGGAAGCGTGCCCATATGGATAGCGAATGCGCTACCCTTATGGGTACATGCCTGCCCGACACATGACCGTCTCGGAAGCCGCCGAACGCCTCGGCGTGCTCCCTCAGCGCGTCCGCGCGCTCGTGCAGGCTGGCGAGCTCGATGCCATCCGTGCACAGGGAAGCTGGCTCATCGACGCCGGCTCACTGGCGAAGCGGGCGCTCCTGACCGAGCTCGGCGTTGCCACGTCCTCGACCCGCCCTTGGTCCCAGCCCATCGCCTGGGCGGCGATGCGGGCCCTCGACGGCGACGAGGCGCTGCTGAGCGCCTTGGACCGCAAGGCCCGTTACCGCCTGCGCCGGCGCCTGGATGACCGCGAGCCGGCGCGGCTGCTGTCGGCCATCCGCACCCGCGCTCGCGTGGTCCGCGTGAGCGTCCACCCATCGCGTGCGGCCCAACTGCGAGCCCTCGTCCTGCCCTCGGGCATCACCGGAGCGGGCGTCCACGGCGTCGGGCTGACCGGTGACGGCGCCGTGGACGGCTATCTGTCGGCGGACGCGCTCGCCGACGTCCGCAGCGCCCTGCGGGTCCGCGACTCCGACACTGGGGCACATCTCTTGCGCGTGGTCGACGATGAGCGCCTCGTGCAAGGCCTGGAGGTCGCTCCACGGCTCGCAGTGGCAGCCGACCTGCTGGATCATGCCGTCGAGAATGGGACCGTCGACGGGCGCGTGGTGTCCGCCGTCAAGGCGCTGCTGGGGGTGGTCAGCTCCCTCTCGTCTTCCCCATCCTCCTCGTCGTCGGCATCGTCGTCCACGCGGTGATCGAGGTCGCGATGCGCGGCGTGTCGGTGCGACGTCGGGACCCAGGGTGGGCGGCGTCGGGCGCGTGGGTGTGGGAGGACGCCGGGGTTCCTCGAGGGTGAGCTCGTGGTGGGGTCAGCCAGCGTGGCGGAGGGCGTGGAGCGGATGGGCGAGGTCGGCGAGCTCGACGCCACGTTGGAGTCTCTGGATCCATCGGGTGGGCCAGGCGCTGGCACCGTCGCGGACCCCGAGCAGCCCGCCCGCGATCGCGCCGTTGGTGTCGGCATCGCCGCCGGCGTTGCACACCTCGATCAGCAGATCCTCGGCCGGGCGCGGCTGGCCGATGGCCCACACCGCGATCGCCAGGCTGGTCAGCACAGAGC
>PUKE01000040.1 GCA_003550425.1 Nitriliruptoria bacterium | reverse complement strand
CGGCAACTTCCATGCCGCGTTCTACGACCACTGGGACGACGTGATGCACCTTTCGCGAGCCATCCACCGTGGTCACGACGAGCTGGGACTTCCGGCCTACGAAGGCCGCCTGCTATCTGAGGACGAAGACATCTCCGAAGCGGGCGCGAAACTTGCGGACATCCGACTCAACAATGCCGAGTTCGGTCCGGTTCTGGCAAAGCTGCTCATCGACGAGACGGGCGACGGGTATCAGGGGCCGGTCGACTTCCGCAACATTGGCGTCAGAGAGTTCGGCGTCATTTACGAGGGACTGTTAGAGTCCGAACTATCGTTGGCGGAACAGCCACTTACGATCGACGACGAGGGACACTACGTTCCGATCGACTCAGACGGCCAGCAGACACTTGATGACGATGATGAAGACATCATTGTCGATGAAGGCCAGGTCTACCTCCACGGCCAGTCCGGTGAGCGGAAAGCGACGGGGACGTACTACACCAAGTCGCGGTTCGTTGAGCACCTCCTCGATCACTCGCTGGAGCCCGCGCTGGACGATCACCTCGACCGGATAGACCGGCTCCGCGAAGAGGAAGGCGAACACGCAGCCGCAGACGCCTTCTTCGACCTTCGAGTCTCGGACATTGCGATGGGATCCGGACACTTCCTCGTTGGCGCTGTCGACCGGATCGAGTCACGTCTGTATGCGTATCTGACTGAAAATCCGCTGTCACCCGTCGAGGACGAGCTCGATAACTTGGAGGATGCAGCACTGAGTGCTTTTGAGGATGAGGAGTACGCACCGCCTGTTGAACGCGGTCAGCTCCTCCGGCGTCAGGTCGCTCGTCGTTGTATTTATGGGGTCGACCTCAACCCGCTATCGACCGAACTCGCTCGGTTATCTATCTGGGTACATACGTTCGTTCCCGGACTTCCGCTCACGTTCCTTGACTACAACCTCGTAACCGGCGATTCACTGGCTGGTATTGGTACACTGGACGAGGTAACCGAGATTCTGGACGTCGAACAGTCGTCGTTGGGGATGTTCGCTGGCGGCCAGAGCGTGATGAAGGAGATCCGGGACGACATTGACCAACTGGGTAACTTCGCTGACGCCAGTGCCGAACAAGTACAGGAAGCTCGTGAGACACGCGATGAGATTGAAAGAAAGCTGGAAGAAGTACGCGCACGGTTTGATATTTTGGCTGCATCGAGGATTGACGACAGTATTGATACAGATCCAGTTTCTAACACAGAGATTGACATAACAAAGCACCAAAGCTACGAGCAAGCTCAGAAGGTATTAGAATCTACAAATCCCCTACATTTTCCTGCTGCATTTCCTGAAGTCTTTGATGGTGACGACTCAGGATTTGATACAATACTGGGAAATCCACCTTGGCAAGAGGCCACTATGGAGGAGAAAGAATTTTGGAGCCGATATGTGCCCGGTCTCCAAGGTATGACACAAACCCAGATTGAGTCTAAAAAAGAAGAGATACGTCAATCTCGTCCGGATCTTGTGTCCCAATACGAACAAGAACTTGAAGAACAGCAAAAGCGAAGTCGGTTTATTAAAAATGGCCCTTACCCAGGTGCCGCGTCAGGTGGGTCTGCACCAGACACGTACAAGGCATTTGGATGGCGGTTCCTTGATCTTCTTTCGCAGTCTGGACATGCCGGATTAGTGCTTCCCCGTAGTGCATTTTCTGGAGCTGGCTCTGAGGAGTTCCGACGAGAACTTCTAAACAATAGTATTGTAACTGATCTCACCTTTGTGAAGAACAAAGCCGGATGGGTGTTTGATAATATGGAACACCGCTACACTATTGCACTCCTTTCTTACACTAACCAAAGTCCAGATGAGAATACGACACTTCCTCTACGCGGGCCGTTCACTGATAGCGAAAGTTATCAGGAGGCAATTAAAAAAGAACCAGTAAGGTTCAATGTAAAAAGTGCGTTAAACTGGACTGGAACTGCAGCATTCCCTCTCTTACCGGATGATCCTACATCTGTAGAAGCATTCCAGGTTATGAACAGCCATCCAGACTTAGTATCCGACTCTGGGGACTGGACAGCGAACCCCGGTACTCAACTAAATTCTGGGACTGACAAAACAAAAGATGATGGAACGCAATTAATCCACTTTATTGATGACCCTCCAGAACATTACTGGCCTGTCATGAAAGGTTCATCATTTGATATTTGGAACCCAGATACTGGAAAAGTATATGGATGGGCTGACCCCGAAGTTATGTCTGAATATCTATATGAGAAGCGAAAGAGCTCTTATCGGTATGCTGGAAGTCGATCACCCTTCTCAGGAATGTCTCAGGACTGGATTGATTCCAAGGACACTCTTCCATGCTATCGTCCACGGGTAGCATTTAGGGACATTACTAACAGAACCAATCGTCGTACGACTATCGTCGGACTGGTACCGCCAAACATTTTTCTTGTTGATACTGCACCGTATCTTCTATTTTCTGAAGGTGATGAGGTAGACGAATCGTATGTGCTTGGAGTTATGAGTTCAATTTTATTTGATTGGTATTCACGTCGTTTTGTTGAAACGCACCTCAACTATCACATCCTTAAT
>PUKE01000320.1 GCA_003550425.1 Nitriliruptoria bacterium | reverse complement strand
GGCGAGGTCCACGGCTTCCTCGGCCCCAACGGCGCCGGCAAGACCACGGCGCTGCGCATCCTCCTCGGGCTGCTGCGCGCCGACGGCGGGAGCGCCGAGCTGCTCGGCGGCGACCCCTGGCGCGACGCGGTGCGCCTGCACGAGCGCGTGGCGGTGGTGCCGGGCGACGTCGCCCTGTGGCCCAACCTGACGGGCGGCGAGACGATCGACGTCCTGTCCCGTCTGCGTGGTGGCGTGGACCGCGCGCGGCGCGATCGGCTGTGCGAGCGCTTCGAGCTCGACCCGACCAAGCGGGCGCGCACCTATTCGACGGGCAACCGGCAGAAGGTGGCGCTGGTGGCCGCGCTGGCCAGCGACGCCGAGCTGCTGCTGCTCGACGAGCCCACCGCCGGCCTCGACCCGCTGATGGAGGCGGTCTTCCAGCAGGAGATCCGGGCGCTGCGCGCCGCCGGTCGCACGGTGCTGCTGTCGAGCCACATCCTCGGCCAGGTCGAGGCGCTGGCCGACCGCGTGTCGATCATCCGGGCCGGGCGCGTCGTCGAGTCGGGCACGCTGACGCAGCTGCGGCACCTCACCCGCACCGCGGTGACCGTGGAGACCGTGGCCGCGCCGCAGGGCCTGGCCGCGCTGCCGGGCGTCCACGACGTGCGCGAGGAGGGGGCGCAGCTGCGCTTCGAGGTCGACGGCGAGCACCTCGACGGGGTCGTGCGACACCTCGCCGGCCTCGGGGTGCGGGCGCTCACCGCCCAGCCCCCCACGCTCGAGCAGCTGCTGCTGCGCCACTACGGCGACGCGCCCGTCGCGGGGCCGCGATGACGGTCATGGCGCGAGCGCGCGCCGACGCCGCGCCGCCGGCGAGCCGGTCGGGGCGCCGAGCGCTGGCCGGCACCCTGGCCCTGGTGCGGCTGCGGCTGCGTCGGGACCGCGTGGTGGCCCCGGCGTGGATGCTCGGCGTCGCGGGGCTCGTCCTGTACTTCACGACCGCCCTGGAGCTGCTCTTCGAGACCGAGGAGGACCTCCTCGGCCTCACCGCCTTCATGGACGGGCCGCTGGGCGCCCTGATGGGCGGCCCTGGCTACGGGTTCGACGACCCGTCGCTGCCGGTCTTCCTGGCCGGCACCTACTGGCTGTACATCATGGTGCTCGTCGGGATCATGGCGATCCTGCTGACCGTGCGGCACACGCGCCGCGAGGAGGCCGAGGGGCGCACCGAGCTCGTGCTCGGCCAGCCGGTGGGTCGGCTCGCGCCGCTGGCGTCGGCGACCGCCCTCGTCGTCGGCGTGCTGGTCGTCGTGGCGTTGCTCACCGTGGGCATGCTGCTGGCCGCGGGCTACCCCGCGACCGGCTCCTGGGCGATCGGGGCGGGCACCGGCGCGCTCGGACTGGTGCTGGTCGGCCTGACCGCGCTGACCGCTCAGGTCGCCGCGTCCTCGCGGGCGGCGGGGGCCCTGGCGGGCGTCGGCCTCGGGGTCGCGTTCGTCGTGCGCTCGGTCGGCGACCTGCTCGAGCCGCAGGGCAGCTGGCTGTCCTGGCTGTCCCCGCTCGCGTGGTCGCAGCAGATGCGCCCCTACGTCGACGAGCGGTGGTGGCCCCTGCTGCTCTCCGTGGCGCTCGCGGCGCTGCTGACCACGGCCGCCGCCGGTCTCGCGGCGCGCCGCGACCTGGGGGCCGGCGCGCTCGTGGGGCGCCCCGGGCCCGCCCGCGCGCCGGGCTGGCTGGCCACGCCGCTGGCGCTGGCCCTGCGGGTGCACCGGGGCACGCTGCTCGGGTGGGCCGGTGCGCTGGTCGTGCTCGGCGTGGTGTACGGCAGCATGACCCAGGAGCTGCTCGAGTCGTTCCAGGAGCTGCCCGCCGAGCTCGTGACGATCATGGGCGGCCAGGACGACCTGCTCGCGGGCTACCTCGCGCTCATGGCCCTGTTCGACGCGGTGATCGTCAGCGTGTTCGCGCTGCTGGCGCTGCACACGGTGCGGGCCGAGGAGGCCACGGGACGCGCCGGGGCGGTCCTGTCGGCCACCGTGAGCCGGTGGGCCTGGCTCGGGTCGCACCTGGTGGTGGTCGCCGGGGGCGCGCTGGCGCTGCTGGCGCTGTGCGGCGTCGCCCTGGGTGGCACCGCGGCCCTGGTGACCGGGGACGCGGGGCTGTTGATCGACGGGCTGTGGGGGCATCTCGCCCTCGCGCCGGGCGTGCTGGTGATGGTGGGCGTCGGGGCCGTGCTGGTCGGTGCCGTGCCGCGCGCGCTGCTGGCCGCCTGGGTGCTGCTCGCCCATGTCCTGTTGACCGGCGTCTTCGGTGAGGTCATGGACCTCCCCGAGTGGCTGGACGCGCTGTCGCCGTTCGCGCCGCTGGCCGAGGTCCCGCTGGAGGGGATCGCGTGGCCACCGGTGGCCGCGCTGACCGCGCTCGCCCTCGCGCTCGGCGCGCTGGGAGCGGCGGCCCTGCGACGCCGGGACCTGCAGGCCGGCTGACCCGCCCGCGCGCCCTCGCGCCCTCTGTCGCCGCGCCGCTCCGCCGTCGAGGTGTGGGCGGTTCGGCCGAGATACCGGCCGAACCGCCCACACCTCGGGCGGGGCGCGGGCCCCACAG
>PUKE01000111.1 GCA_003550425.1 Nitriliruptoria bacterium | reverse complement strand
GGCACGAGCAGCACCACCGCGTCGCGCAGCAGCCGCGCGCCGCGGCCCTCCCAGGAGGGCAGCGGCACGCGGCGCCCCGAGCGCTGCCCGTACCAGCGCAGCGCCTCGGTGCCCAGCACCTTGCCGCCGGCGAAGGCGATGACCTCGCCGGCCCAGCGCCGCAGCGACGCCACGAGCACGAAGGTGACCGGGTCGAGCCGCGCGATCGCCAGCCCCATCTGCGCATACGACGACTGCACCACCAGCAGCAGGACCGGTGAGGTGCGCAGCAGCAGCGGCAGCAGCGCGTTGCCCACGACCGTGGCCGCCACCGAGGCGGCCAGCAGCCCAGCGACCAGAGCGCGCGCGGCCACCGTGGTCAGCCGGCGCTGACGACGCGGTCGCGGCCCTGCCGCTTGGCGGCGTACAGGCGCGCGTCGACGCGACGCAGCAGCGCGTCCACGCCCTCGCCAGGCGCGAGCTCGGCGACGCCGAGGCTGCCCGACAGGGTGGCGTCGTCCACGGTCACCCGACGGATGGCTGCGCGGGCGCGCTCGGCGAGGGCGGCGGCCTGCGCGAGGGTGGTCTCGGGGGCCACGACCAGCAGCTCCTCGCCGCCCCAGCGCGCGACGGTGTCGGCCTCGCGCGCGCAGTCGGCCATCGCTCGGGCAGCGCCGCGCAGCGCCTCGTCGCCGGCGGCGTGGCCGTACCGGTCGTTGATGTGCTTGAAGTGGTCGAGGTCCATGAGGACCACCGACACGGGGCGGGCGTAGCGGTCGCTGAGGGTGCGCAGCCGCTCGAGCTCGGCGAGCGCGCGTCGGCGGTTGGCCAGGCCCGTGGTCGCGTCGGTCTCGGCGAGCTCCTGCAGCACCTCCGCGCGCGCCCACGAGCGCTGCAGCTGCTCGCGCAGGACCGCGAACATCGCGACCAGCGCGATCAGCGCCGCGAGGAACACGTGGACCCTGCCCAGGTGCAGCAGCGCCTCGGTGGACAGCGTGCCGTCGGCGACCTCGCCCCACGCGCCGGTCAAGGCGATCAGCGTGGCCAGCACCCAGACGCTGACGGCGAAGCGCGTGCCGCGGTGGCGATCGAAGACCACGAAGCCCGCCACCAGCAGCACCCCGACCGCCCAGTAGTGGCCGCCGGTGAGCACGAGCAGGCGGTCCTCGACCGCTCCGGGCGCGTGGTAGTGCCAGGCCAGCCGCGCCAGGACCATGACCCCGCCGAGCCCGAGCAGGGAGGCCTCGACGAGTCGCAGCGGCAAGCGCCGCCAGAGCACCAGCCCGATGCCCGCGGCGGCCGCGAGCCCGAAGACGGGGTAGACCCTGCCGAGGAAGGCGTCGTCGGGCTCGCGCAGCAGCCAGCTGACCACGGTGGCCATGAGCGCGAGGCCCAGCACGACCGCGTACAGCCAGCGCTTGCGCTGCTCGAGCTCGTGGGCCTGCTCGCGCGCGGCCTGCCGAGCCGCCGCGGGCTCCACCGCAGACGGCTGCGGCGTGGTGGCCCGGGAGGTCGGTGGCTCGTCGATCACGCTCACGTGACCAATATCGCACGCTCGGTGACCGCGCGCCCCGAGGCGGTCACCGAGCGCTCGACGGCGGGTCAGCCGTGCGCGTCGCCGAGCTCGGCGCGCAGGCGCTGCGCCGCGGCCACCATGTGCTGCAGCGCGGGGGTCACCTCGTCGTAGGAGCGGGTCTTGAGCCCGCAGTCGGGGTTGACCCACAGCCGCTGCGCGGGGATGTGGTCGAGGCCGAGGCGCAGCAGCTCCTCGATCTCCTCGGTGGAGGGCACGCGCGGGGAGTGGATGTCGTACACGCCCGGGCCGATGCCGCGCTCGAAGGCGATCGCGTCGAGCTCGTCGACGATCGCCATGCGCGAGCGGGTCGCCTCGACGCTGGTGACGTCGGCGTCGAGGTCGTCGATGGCGTGCAGCACGTCGCCGAACTCGGCGTAGCACATGTGGGTGTGCACCTGCACCGCATCGGACACGCCGGCGGTGGCCAGGCGGAACGCCTCGACGGCCCAGTCGAGGTAGGCGGGGCGGTCGGCCTCGCGCAGCGGCAGCAGCTCGCGCAGCGCCGGCTCGTCGACCTGGATGACGTTGATGCCGGCGGCCTCGAGGTCGCGGGTCTCGTCGCGGATCGCGAGGGCGACCTGCCGGGCGGTGTCGCCGCGCGGCTGGTCGTCGCGCACGAACGCCCAGGCGAGCATGGTCACCGGGCCGGTGAGCATCCCCTTCATGGGGCGGTCGGTGAGCGACTGGGCGTAGCGGGCCCACTCGACGGTCATGGGGGCGGGGCGCGACACGTCGTCGTGGAGGATCGGCGGGCGCACGTAGGCGGTGCCGAACGACTGCACCCAGCCGTGCTCGGTGGAGGCGTAGCCCTCCAGCTGCTCGGCGAAGTACTGGACCATGTCGTTGCGCTCGGGCTCGCCGTGGACGAGCACGTCCAGCCCGACCGACTCCTGTAGCGCCACGACGCGGGCGATCTCGTCGCGCATCGCCTGCTCGTAGGTGGCGCGGTCGCTGCGGCCGGCGCGATGGTCGGCGCGGGCCTTGCGGATCTCGCGGGTCTGGGGGAACGAGCCGATCGTGGTGGTGGGCAGCAGCGGCAGGCCCAGCCGCGCGTCCTGGGCGGCGGCGCGCTCGGCGAAGGGGGCGCGCTGGGTGTCCTCGGGCGACAGGTCGGCCAGGCGCTGGCGCACCTGCGGGTCGCCGGGGGCCTCGGCCGGGGCGGCGCTGCCGTCGTCGGTGCGGGCCGACGACGCCTCGCCCGCCTGGTGGGCGCGGGCCAGGGCGGTGATCTCGGCCAGCTTCTGGTCGGCGAAGGCCAGGCGGGCGCGCAGCGCCTCGGGCAGGTTGCGCTCGACCGTCACGTCATGGGGGACGTGCAGCAGCGGGCACGACGACCCGACGGCCACGCCGCCGGCGAGGGTCTCGAGGCGCTCGAGCAGGGCGCCGGCCTCGGCGAGGTCGGTGCGCCAGACGTTGCGGCCGTGCACCACGCCGGCGACGACGGCCTTGTCGTGCAGGCCGCTCACGTCGCCGTGGTCGTCGCGGTCGCCGGGCACCGCGCCCTCGACGAGGTCGAGCGCGAGCGCCTCGACCGGCGAGGCGGCGAGGGTGGCCAGCGCCGGGCCGAGGTCGCCGTAGTAGGCGGCCACCAGCAGGTTGGGGCGGTCCTGGCGCTCGCCGAGCTCGCGGTAGGCGCGGGCGAGGGCGGTGAGGTCGTCGTAGCCGCGGTCGGCCACGAAGGCGGGCTCGTCGAGCTGGACCCACTCGGCGCCCTCGGCGTACAGGCGCGACAGCAGCGTCGCGTAGGCGGCGATCACGTCGTCGAGGCGCTCGAGGGGGGAGTAGCCCTGCGCGTCCGGGGCGGGCGAGGCGAGCAGCAGGTAGCTGACGGGGCCGACGAGGGTGGGGCGTGTGGGGACCCCTGCCTCGGCTGCCTCGCGGTAGGCGCGCACGGGCAGGTCGTCGGCGAGGCCGATCGGCGTGTCGGGGCCGATCTCGGGGACGAGGTAGTGGTAGTTGCTGTCGAACCACTTGGTGAGCTCGAGCGGCTCGGCGTCGCGTGCGCCACGGGCCATCGCGAAGGAGGTGTCCAGCGCGTCGAGCCCGAGGCTGGCGAAGCGCGGCGGGATCGCCCCGAGCATGGTGGTCACGTCGAGCACGTGGTCGTAGAGCGTGTGCGCGTTGCCTGGGACGCTGTCCAGGCCGGCGTCGCGCAGGTGCGCCCAGGTGCGCTGCCGCAGGTCGCGGGTGGCGGCGTCGAGGTCGGCGCGGGCAGTGTCGCCGCGCCAGTAGGACTCCAGCGCGAGCTTCAGCTCGCGGCCGGGGCCGATGCGCGGGTAGCCGAGGACGGTCGCGCCGAGCGCTGAGGCGTGCTCGGCAGCGTCATGGTGGTGCATCGCAGGGTTCCTCCCCGGGGACGGTCAGGGGCGCCTGACCTCGTGTGCGGAGCGTCGGTCGGGACGCACCGTAGTCGCTCGTGGTGCCCCGGCGGGCGAGGGGGCGCGCCCGGGGGCCGGACTCGCGTGAGAGGCGCCCGCCTGGCGAGGCTCCAGTCGAGGGTGGAGCGGACGACGTGCGCTGCGCTCTCGCGCCTCGACGCCCTTGCGTCACGACTCGGGGCAGCTCGCTCGTGTCGCTGGCCGAGTAGTCATCATCAGGATTGATGAAATCCAGCGGCGCCGCGAACGGTTCCTGCGGATGGATCGCATTGATCCGACCCGAGCCCGCGCCTGGTCGATTCCGGCTCTGGCGGGGCAGCGTATCGTGTGATCAGGCGACGCTCGCGTCACATCGACGGGGAGCCGCCGCCGGGAAGCGCTGATCCTCGCAGGCTGTGACGGTCGCCTCGAGTCGGCCTCGTGTCGATTCGACTTGCGAGGGGAGCGAGTGGCGAGCCCGCCCCGGGTGTCCTGATCGATCCGCGCCGGGCGCAGGGGTGCGACCCGGCAGATGAGAGGCTCCCGTGATGGCACGATCAACCTCCCGATGTCGCGTCGCTGCCGTGTTGCTCACGTTGGCACTGCTGGTTGCATTGGTCCCGGTGCCGGTGCTCGCCAACAGCGGCGTCACCTACACCGGCCAGGGCATGACGTCCGATGGTCCCGACACCGTGCAGTGTGACCCGCCCGAGTTCGGTCAGGGGAATGGTGCAGGGATCACGGATGCAACGGGATATCTCAAGTGGGTCTTCACCAGCGCCGCCGGCGACGACGTGATCCTGACGGGGCCGTGGGGGACCATTGCCATGACGCGCGTTGGAGGATCCAGCACCTTCCACGCAGTCACCGACTACTACGCACTCGACTCGCTGCTCGGTGGGGCGGTGTCGACTGATGTCGCGGGTGGCCAGCTCACGGTGAGCAATGGCTGTCCAGCGGCGTCCGACCCGAACGGTCCGTCCAACCCGAACGGTCCGTCCAACCCGAACGGTCCGTCCAACCCGAACGGTCCGGTTGACCCGACCGAGCCGAACGGTCCGTCCAACCCGACCGAGCCGAACGGTCCGTCCAACCCGAACGGTCCGGTTGAACCGACCGAGCCGACTGATCCGGTTGACCCGACCGATCCGTTCGACCCTGACGACCCAGTCGACGTGGTGGACCCGACCGAGCCATCGGGACCCGTGGTGGACCCGACCGAGCCGTCGGTGGCCGTGGCGGACCCGACCGACCCAGTCGAGGCGGTCGATCCGGCCGAGGCCCAGGACACCCAGGACCCCGACGACCCCGTCGACCCCGACGACCCCGACGACCCCGCCGTGGCCGTGGTCGAGGACGACGACCTGGTGACCCCGACCCGCATCGACGCAGGCGGCGGAGGGCTGGCTGGCTCCAACGGCCTGTCGCTCCAGGCGCTGCTTGCCTCCCTGCTCGCCCTGGCCGGCGCTGCGTTCGGCGTCGCTGGCTGGCGTGCCCGTCGCCAGCGCACCACCGTCACCTAGCTGCGCCCGCAGCCTTGCAGCCGTGACGGCTCATCCGACACCACGCGAGCGCCGCTGGCCCCAAGGGCTGGCGGCGCTCGCTGCGGCCGCGCTGGCCCTCGCGCTCTTGCTTGGCGTGATCGCACTCCTCGGCGACCGCTGGCGATCCCATCCCGACGAGCCCTCCTCCCGGAGCGCTGCCACTGACCCCGCTGGCGGCGAGAGCCTGCCACCCGACCGCCTCATGCCCGCGCCGGCCACCGCCAGCGCTCAGGCGCCGTCCAGGTCCTCGGTGACCGCGGCGAGATGGTCGACCAGCGCGTCGACGTCCGCTGGCTCGTGGTACAGGCCGAAGCCGATCCGCAGGCGGTCACCGCGCCGGTCGGTGATCACCTCTCGGGCGGCCAGGCGCGCCTGCAGCGTGCCCGCGTGGGCCGTGCGGAACGTGAGGAAGTTGCCGCGGTCGGCCACGCCGACCGGCGGGATGACCGCCTCGGGCGCCAGCGGGCCCCGCGGGCGCTCGGCCAGCGCGTCGAGCAGGCGCTGCTGCAGCGCCAGCGCGTGCGCGTGGATCGCGGCGACGTCCAGGCCCTGCTCGTCGAGCCAGCGCTGCACCGCGTTGAGGCGCAGCAGCGGCGTGGGATCCAGCGTGGCGCCGCGGAAGCGGCCGCCGTCGGTCGGGTAGGCCACGCCGCCGGCATCCGGGGCGTCGCGCGCGTCGAACATCGCGAACCAGCCGGTGTTGCGCGGTCGCGGCGCCCAGCCGGGCGGCGCGTGCAGGAAGGCGGCGCCCTCGCCGGCCATCCCGTACTTGTAGGACCCCGAGGTGTAGAAGACACGGTCGGCGAGCGGGCCCAGATCGGTGGGCAGGGCCATGTAGCCGTGGTACCCGTCGATCAGCACCAGCGCGTCGTCGGGGGCGTGGGCGAGCAGCCCCGGCAGGTCGGGGATGACGTAGCCGGAGGTGAACAGCACCTGGCTGACCAGCACCAGGTCGGCGGGCGTGGTGTCCAGCGCCTCCGCGAACCGCTCGGGGAACGAGGCGAAGGGCTCGACGGCCACGCGGTGGACGGTGGCGAGGTCGTCCTCCTCGAGGCGACGCAGCTGGCGCTCGGTCGAGTGGAACTCCGCGTCAGTGGTCAGCACGCGCGGCCGGACCGGCAGCGCCGACAGCACGCGGACGAACAGCTCATGCACGTGACCGGCGAAGGCGATCGTGGTCGGGTCGGGCAGGCCGAGCCGCCGGGCGACGTGGCCGGCGGCCTCGGGCACGATCGCACCGAAGACCTCCTCCCACTTCTCGTCCAGGCGTGCCGTGGCGAGGTCCCAGGCGCGCAGGTGCGCCTCCCGGGTCACGTCCGGCCATGGATGATGGCTGTGGGCGGCCACGTGCAGGCGCTGCGGGCGTGCCGCCAGCGCCTGCGAGAAGTGGTGGCGGTGGCTCACGGTGGTCCGGTTCCTTGCCAAGGGGCGTGCCTGCGTCAGCCGCCCTCGGGCACGGGGACGGTCAACCTTTGGCCGACCTCGAGGACGTTGGGGTCCTCCAGGTCGGGGTTGAGCTCCAGCAACACCGCCTCGGTCGTGTCGTAGCGCCGCGCCAGGCCGATCAGCGTCTCGCCTGAGCTGACCACGTGGATCTTGACCTCGGGGTCCTCGACGGGCCCGAGGTCCGGGTCGTCCCCGTCGTCATCGCCGTCGTCGTCAGCGTCTGGGTCGGGCACCAACAGCTCATCGCCGGCCCTGAGCACGTCGGGGTCGTCCAAGTCGTTGAGCTCCACGAGCACCGTCACCGAGACGTCGAACTCTCTGGCGATGCTGCTGAGCGTGTCGCCAGGCTGCACCTCGTATCTGGTCAGGTCGCGGTCGTCGTCGCCGACCTCGGCGGCCTCGGTGACCGGATCGGACACCGGCGTGGCGTCGCCGGGCCCGGGCGGGTCGGTCGACACCGTTGCGGCAGCCAGGGAGACCACCGCGCCACCCAGGGCCTGCTCACCGCCCAGCAGCCAGTGCCGCGGCGCGTTGAAGCCCTCCATGGCCTGGGTGACCGTGGCGGGGATCGCATCGCGCTGGGCCAGCAGCAGCGGCGCGCCCAGCGCTGCGGCGGCGGGACCGCCCGAGAGCGCGTCGGCGAAGTCGGCGCCCGTGGCCAGCACGAGGTCCTCGACGCCGTTGCCGTCGTGGAAGCGCTCGGCGATCTTGGCGCTCGTCTCATAGCGGTCCTCGCCGGCGATGCGCCGCGTGCCCACGCGCACCCGCTCGTCGACCGCGGCGAGCACGTCATCGGAGACCGCCGCAGGGCCGCCGACGACAACGGCCGCGGACGCGGAGAGGTCGTCGAGCGCGGCGGCGGTGTCCTCGGGCAGCGCGGTCGGCCGGGTGAGCAGCATCGGCGCCTGCTCGCCGATCGCCGCGGGCCCGGCCGACAGCGCGTCGGGGAACGACTCGCCAGAGGCGACGAACACCACGCTCGGGTCGTCGAAGGTGGCGCGGGCGACCTCGGCGGCGGTGGCGTACCGGTTGTCCCCGGCCAGGCGCTCGACCTCGACCCCGAGGTCGCGGATCTGGCCGGCGACCGTCTCGCTGATGGCCTGGGTGCCGCCGAGCACGAGCGCACGATCGGGGCCGAGGCGGGTGATCTCGTCGCGGGTGACGTCCGGCAGCCAGGCGCCGTCGGTGAGCAGCAGCGGGCCCTGGGCGTCGCCGGCCGCTGGCACGCCGGCGAGCGCGTCGGGGAAGTCATCGCCGAGGGAGACGACGACGGTGTCGACCTCCCCGGGGTCGGGATGGGCCGACTTGGCGATCTCCACGGCGGTGGCGTAGCGGTCGGCTCCGCTGAGGCGCGTCGCCTCTGGCGCCGACGCCTCCCCTCGGACCAGGGCGAGGGTCAGCGCCAGCTCCCCGCCCTCGGTGGGCAGCTCCTCCAGGCGCACGTCCAGCTCGGCGCCGTCCAGGTCGCTGACGGTGGGCGCCGCGCTTGCCGAGGGCACCAGGAAGCGCCCGTCGTCGACGGTCAGGGCGACCTCCCCGTCGTCCTCCAGCGAGACGGCCTCGACGTCGGCGCCGCCGGGGCCGCTGAGGTCGCCGAGCACGCGAACGCGCTCGTCGGGCTCCAGGGGGCCCGGGTCGATGACGTCGACCTCGATGGCGACCTCGGCCGAGCCGTCGGGCTGCACTGCGTCGAGCCCGGTCACCGCGAACTCGGCGACGGCGCGCTCCGCATCGTCAGCAGGGGCGGGGACGGCGACCAGCGGCAGCGCCACGAGGGTAGCCAGCGCGGTGCTGGCGGCCACGGCGGTGCGGAGGGGCAGTGGTGGGTGGACCAACGACATCGCGACTCCTCGCTGATGCGGCGCCCCGCCTCCGGCGCGCGGTCGGGGCCGGCGGATCACGTGGACCGCACCACGCCAGATCGCGACGGGAGGTCTTGCGGTCCTCGGCAGGCCTCGGCGGCGTCGCAGTCCGGTCGCGCGCGGGTGCCCGCGATGGAACCCGCGCGTGCGGCCGCCAGTATCTTGCATGACCGATGCCGACCGTGCAAACGCCCCGCCGCGGGGCGGCGGGGCGCTCGCGTCCTTGGGCCACCAGCGGCCGGGGCGTCACTCCTCGACGGCGGCCTCATCCGAGGCAGGCTCCGACGCCGCCTCCGTGGCGGTGTCGTGATCCTCGACCATGCCCTCCTCGGTCTCGGCGATGATGCGCGTGCCGGTGAGGTCGCCGGTGACGTTGCACATGGTCCGCGCCATGTCGAGCACCGCGTCGATGCCGGCGACCAGCGCGATCGCGGCGAACGGCAGGCCGGCCTGGGTGATGGCCAGCGACAGCATGATCACCCCGGCGCCGGGCACGCCCGCGGTGCCGATCGAGGCGAGCACGCCCACCAGCACCACGCTGACGATCTGGCCGAGCGAGAGGTCCACGCCGGCGACGTTGGCCACGAACACCACCGAGGCGCCGACGTACAGGGCGGTGCCGTCCATGTTCACCGTCGCCCCGAAGGGCAGCGTGAAGCTGTAGACGGGCTTGCGGATGCCCATGCGCTGCGCGCCACGGGTGCTCACCGGCAGCGTCCCGCCGCTCGAGCGGGTCACGAACGCGGTGATCATCGCCTCCCGCGCGTTGCGGAAGAACGACGCGACGCCCACCCCGAACAGGGTCAGCACCAGGGCGTAGGCCGCGATCTGCAGTGCCACGCCGCCATAGACGACCGCGGTGAGGTTGGCCAGCGGCAGGATCGCCTCGGGTCCCGTCTCGCCCAGGGTCACCGCGATCAGCGCGAACACCCCGATCGGTGCGTACTGCAGGACGCCCTTGACGATCAGGAACACGATCTCGGTGCCGCCCTCGAAGAACCGCCGCACGTGGTCGGCCAGCGAGCGAGTGCGCGCGTCGCTGCTGGCCTGCAGCACCGACAGGGCCAGGCCCACCACGATCGCGAAGAACACGACCGCCAGCATGTTGCCCTCGGCCATCGCCCCGATCGGGTTGTCGGGCACGATGTCGAGCAGGACCTCGCTGAGCTCGGGCGCGGCCTCGGGCTCCTCCTCGCCCTCGGCGGGCATCGACAGCCCGGTGCCGGGGTTGACCATCAGCGCGATGCCGATGCCGATCGAGATCGCCACGAACGACGACAGCAGGTAGAAGGCCACCGCCTTCAGGCCGATCTTGCCCAGCCGCGTGACCGCGACCGACGACACGCCGACCACGAGGGTGACCAGCACCAGCGGCACGACGATCATCTGCAGCAGGTTGAGGAAGAGCCCGCCGAGCGGCTCGATCACCGTGATGGGCTCGCCGATCACGAGCCCCGCGATCGCGCCAGCGACCAGCGCGATCGCGAACTTCCAGATCAGCGGGAACTCCAGGTAGCGGCGCCACAGCGAGCGCGGCTCCTGCGCGCGCTCGCGGTCGCCGGTGCGCTCGTCGGCCATGGGACTGCCCTCCTCCTCGCTCCGGTCGCTGCGGCAGCGTACGAAGCGCCAGGCGTCCGCGCGGCCGCGAAGGGCCCGATGACAGGCCGTGATCATCGGGCCGAACGGCCCGGCCTGCCTGGCGTGGTGAGGAGGGGATCTCCTATCCTCCCGCCATGTCCTCCTTCGCCCCTGTGCTGCTCCGCCCCCGCGCGTTGGCCGTGCTGGCTGGCCTGGCGCTGCTCGCCCTCGTCGTGGCCGCCTGCGAGGCCGAGGACCCCGAGGACCCCGAGGACCCCGAAGAGGTCGAGGAGCCAGAGGAGCCGGAGGATCCCGAGGAGCCCGAGGACCCCGAGGACGCCGAGGCCGCTGCGCCGGAGGCCTTCCGCGAGGACCCCGACTGCTTCGGCATCGAGCCGGAGGGACTGTCGCTGGACTCGGTGACGTGCGGGTCGGTGACCGTGCCGGCGCACCACGACGACCCCGAGGGCGACACGATCGACCTGGCCGTCGCGGTGCTGCCCGGATCCGATGAGGACGAGGGGACGCCCACGATGGTGCTGGGTGGCGGCCCCGGCGAGGTCATGATCGAGACCGCGCTGACCGAGCCGCAGGCGCAGGACCGCTACCTGGGCGAGCGCGACGTGATCCTGCTCGACCAGCGCGGCGTCGGCGCCAGCGACCCGGCCCTGGACTGCCCCGAGCTCGACGAGGAGGACGAGGACCCCGGTCCGGTGGACGTCAGCGAGGCGCTCGACGAGCTCGAGGCCTGCCGCGACGACCTCGTCGACGAGGGCATCGACCTGGACGCCTTCAACCACGTCGCCAACGCCGAGGACGTCGACGCGGTCCGCGCGGCGCTCGGGCACGACGAGGTCGACCTGCGCGGCACGTCCTACGGGACGCACCTGGCGCTGCACGCCGCCGCCCGCAACCCCGACGGGGTCCGGTCGCTGGTGCTGAGCTCGCCGATCGACCCGACCGCCAACTACCTGGACACCATCGCGCCGGGCTTCGAGGACTCCCTGGACGCGGTGAGCGACGCCTGCGCGCAGGCCCCCGAGTGCGGCCAGGCGGTCGGCGACGTCGACGAGGTCATCGACGAGGTCCGCACGCGCCTGGACGACGACCCCGTCGAGGTGACCGTCACCCCGCCCGAGGGCGAGGAGACCACCGAGACCTACGACGCCGAGGCGTTCGTCAACGCGCTGTTCACGCTGTTCTACCTCGCCGACGGCGCGTTCGCGCTGCCCGCCCTGGTCGACGACGCCGCCCAGGGCGACCTCGAGCCGCTCGCCGAGATCGTCGCCCAGGTCGAGCAGCAGCTCGAGGACACCACCACCCCGGGCATGCAGTTCTCGATGATCTGCTCTGGCGAGGGGCCCGGCTTCGACCTGGACGCCGCCCGCGAGGACGTCACCGCACCCGCGGTCACCGAGCAGTGGCTGCCCAACAGCGCCGTGGGCGGGGAGGTCACCGAGGAGGCCTGTGCGCGCTGGGACGTCGACCAGGCCTTCGACCCCGACGACCTCGCGCTGCCGACCGACGTGCCGGCCCTGGTGGTGACCGGCGAGCTGGACCACGTCACCCCGCCCGCGCTGGGCGAGCAGGTCGCCGACGCCCTCGAGGTGGCCCACCTCGTCGAGGTCCCCGGCGTGGGACACGCGCCGCTGGAGTCGCTCGACCTGTTCGTCGAGGGCTGCGAGGACGCGCTGGTCGAGGCGTTCCTGGCCGACCCGCAGGCCGAGCCCGACGTCGCCTGCGTGGACCAGATG
>PUKE01000096.1 GCA_003550425.1 Nitriliruptoria bacterium | reverse complement strand
GATACGTCATGAAAAAACTAATGAAAATCACAGGCATCATGGTGGTTCTGGCCCTTGCCGGTTGCTCCGCAACCCAGCACGGAACAGGTCATCAGGACGACGTGTATTACAGTCCCCGGGGTGGCAGCGGTGAAGCCGACAGGCGTGCTGCAGCCGGTGAAGACAGGACCGTTGAAGTCGTAGATGAAGACACTGCGGCCGGTCACCAGCAAGCCCAAGGTGCGACTGCAAACGCGGGAAGCGCCTCACAGGGAGCCACATCCGACATGGCTTACGGTGAGGGCAACAACAATGAAGAAGAATATTATTATGATGAGGAAGGGGAGTATGCATACTATTACGATGAAGACGGGCAGAAAGTCATTGTAAACAATTACTACTACGGTGATTATTACGATTTCAGCTATGCCAGCCGCATCAGGCGATTTCACCGGCCGTATGCGAGCTTCCACTACTTCGACCCCTTCTACACCAACATGTATTACTACACCCATGACCCCTTTCACTTTGGCACCAGCATCTATTTAGGCTTTGGCCATTCGCCGTTCTATTTCGGGGGCTACTATGGGTACGGCTGGAGAAATCCATTCTGGCATGCACACTGGCATCACAGGTGGCACCGTCCGTGGCACGGGTTTTACCCGGGCTCATTCTGGGCCGGTTACCATATGGGTTTCATGGCTGGATATCATGGATTCTGGCGTCCGCATTACGGATACGGATACTGGGGTGGTTACCCCTATTATTTCTACAACAGCTTTGACGGCACCACCGCCCACCATTATGGTCCGCGCGGTGCAACCGGAAGCACGGTAGGAAGAACCGGTGAGGGCCGCACCCAGACATCCGGAAGGACAAGTTTTGCGGATACCTTTGAGGCAAGGACTTACCGCGACAGTGAGGGTCGGCGACAAATGCTTGCTGCCACCACCGACCAGGAAAGACGCGGTGACGACGACCGCGAAGAGCGCAGGGGCGACGCGGCCCAGGTGGCCAGGGAAGCCGGTGGCGGTGCAGCCGTTGCACAGCAGCGCGATGCAGACCAGTCCCGCGAAACAAGACAGCCTGACCAGGCTGTAGAGCGCAGCGATGAGCGGGCAGAGCGCGCACAGGCAGATGATCAGCGCACCAGGGAAACCCGCGAGGCTTATCAACCCGGACGCCGCGTGGAAGACTACCGTTCGGCCACCCGCGAATCCTACCAACGCGAAGGATCCGAGCGATACACACGTCCGCAGCAGGCCAGTCCAGACCGGGAGCGCAGGGATGCAGGCGAGAACAGGGAGTACACCCGTCCGAGGTCATATACCTCACCAAGTTATCAGCAGCCCAGCTCACCACAACGCTCGAGGCCAACCCCGAGTGCGAGGCCCGCATCAGAACGGCCTTCGCGTGAGCAGGCCACGCCAAGCCGCACCTCACCAGACCGCAGGCCAACCACACAGCCATCGCGGACTGACAGGGGCAGGCCAAGCTATTCTCCGCCCAGCCGCCAGCCTTCCAGGACAACAACCAGTCCTTCACGAAGCAGCCGGCCATCCAGGAGCACGGCATCCCCATCACGCAGCAGCTCCCCGTCGCGCAGCACGGCTTCGCCCTCACGCAGCAGCTCCTCCTCCAGGTCGAGCAGCGTAAGCTCGTCCAGGAGTTCCTCGAGCCGCAGCTCAGGAGCGAGCCGGAGCAGTAGCTCAAGCAGCTCCTCCTCACGCAGACGAAACTAAGTCCGTTTAGTGACTAATCCTCCATAATAACCACCACCTCCCGGCGCATAACTTATTCCGGTTTTTGCCGGGAGGTTTTTTTAGCGACAGCAACGGATGCCAGCAATGTAATGAAACAGGCCGAACAAGTTTACGGTTGACTTTGTGGGCGCAAAAGGCACTGGCAGAAGCAAAAAAGTTTCTGGCTATTGACCATTAGTTATTGGGTCGCCAAAAGCAGAGCTGGTGACCAACACATCAATGCAGGGAAAACAAATCATCAAAAAATACAATCCAATGAAGAAGCTTTTGATTTCACTGGTCGCGCTCTTACTGACAGTAAGTCCGGCACTGGCACAAAATGAGATGGATGCCCTGAGGTATTCCCAGTTGTTCCCCGGCGGAACGGCCCGGTTCAATGCCATGGGAGGGTCTTTTGGTGCCCTGGGCGGCGACTTCTCTACCCTGAGCATCAATCCCGCCGGTCTTGGGATTTACAGAAGCTCAGAGTTCATGATCAGCCCAGTCTTCAACTACAGCGCTGTTGAATCCAGTTATTTCAACACCTGGGAGGAAGACAGGAAGTACAACTTCAACCTTAACAACGTCGGCGTGGTGTTTGCGTTCCCAGTGAGCGGTGCTAACAACGAGGGCGGCTGGCAGTTTGTCAACATGGGCTTTGGCATCAACCGGCACAACAACTTTAACGACCGCTGGATCGCTGAGGGGTTTAATCCTTACAGCAGCAAGATGGCCAGCATCCTTCAGCAGGCGCAATCGCAGGGCAGCGTGGATCAACTCGACCCGTTCTCCACCGAGCTGGCCTGGGACACCTGGTTGCTGGGAGAAGAGGACGATGACTTTTTTGTGGACATGCTGCACGGGGTGAACCAGCGCCAGG
>PUKE01000069.1 GCA_003550425.1 Nitriliruptoria bacterium | reverse complement strand
GGCGGGTCGCGGGGCGCCCCGCCCGCGGCGCGGCGGAGGGTGGCGCGAGCGCGCGGGCGCGTGCGGCACACTGGCGACCCTGCACGGCGTCGGGGGTGATGGTATGAGCCAGGGCGAGGACCCGCTGGAGCGGCTGCTGACCCCGCAGGACACCCGTGCCGGCAGTCGTCAGGAGTTCGCCCGGCAGCTCGAGGGCCTGGAGCAGCGGCTGATCGCGCTCGCCGAGCAGATCGCCGAGGGGGTCGAGCCGCTGACGACCGCCTTCCTCGACGCCGACGAGGACGCGGCCCTTGCGTGGCGCGACACCGACGAGGGCATCGCCCGCGGCTGCGAGGAGCTCGAGGAGGCCTGCTACCTGCTGCTGGCCCGTCAGAGCCCGGTCGCCACCGACCTGCGCCGCGTGGTGGCCACGCTGCGCTGCACCGCGGAGATGCGCCGGTCCTCCAACCTGCTGCGCCACGTCGCCGGGTCGCTGACCTGGGTGCATCCGCCGTCGCTGTCGGGCTCGGTGCGCGAGGTGGTCGGGCAGCTCGGCGCCACCGCCGCCCACATCTACCGGGGGGCGGTGCGCGCCTGGCGCGAGCAGGACAGCTTCGCCGCGGTCGAGCTGCAGGAGGCCGACGACCAGGCCGACCTGCTGCAGAAGGTCCTGCTCACCGAGATCTACACCGGCGACCAGTCGGTCGAGGAGGCCGTCAGCCTCGCGCTGATCGCCCGCTACTACGAGCGCGTCGCCGACCACGGCGTCGAGCTGGCCCGCGCGGTCAGCTACGTGGTCACCGGCGAGCGCCTCTCGGGCACCCCGCCAGCGCAGGACGCCCCGCCGGACCCCGGCACCGAGACCGACTGACGCGACGCGACCGGCGCGGGCTGCCGGCGGCCCCTAGCCGCCCCCGTGCAGGGGTCGCCCCTCCAGCAGCTGCCCGACGAGCGCCGCGACCGGCGAGCGCTCGGACTTGGTCAGCGTCACGTGGGCGAACAGCGGGTGGCCGGCGAGGTCCTCGATGATCGAGGCGACGCCGTCGTGGCGACCGACCCGCAGGTTGTCGCGCTGGGCGAGGTCGTGGGTGAGCACCACGCGCGAGGCGTCGCCGAGACGGCTCAGCGCCGTCAGCAGCACGCCGCGCTCGAGGTTCTGCGCCTCGTCGACGATCACGAAGGCGCCGCCGAGGGTGCGCCCCCGGATGTGGGTCAGCGGCTGGACCTCCAGCAGGCCGCGCGCGTGGACCTCGTCGATGACCGCCTGGGAGGCGAAGGACTCCAGGGCGTCGGTCACCGCCGTGGCCCACGGCTGCATCTTCTCGTCCTCGGTGCCGGGCAGGTAGCCCAGCGTCTCCCCGCCGACCGGGTGCAGCGGGCGGAACACGATGACCTTGCGGTGGGCCTGCTGCTCGAGCACCGCCTCGAGCCCGGCGGCCAGCGCCAGGACGCTCTTGCCGGTGCCAGCGGGCCCGCCCAGGCTGACGATGCCGATGTCGTCGTCGCGCAGCAGCTCGAGGGCCAGGCGCTGCTCGGCGCTGCGGCCGCGCAGCCCCAGCGCCGCGCGGTCCCCGCGCACCAGGTGCACGCGCTTGTCGGCGCCCACGCGCGCGAGCGCCGACTGCCCGGCGGCATCCACGACCAGGCCCGTGTGCACCGGCAGGTCGCGGGCGTCGTCCAGGTCGACGACCTGATCGGCGTAGAGGCGGTCCACGACCTCGCCGGCCACCTGCAGCCGCGTCACCGAGGGCCACTCGGCGGTGGCGGCCTCCTCGTTGCGGTAGGGCTCGGCAGGCAGCCCGCACAGGCTCGCGCGCAGCCGCAGCGGCAGGTCCTTGGTGACCAGGACGACCTCGTGGCCGGCCTCGCGCAGCCCCACGGCGACGCCGAGGATGCGCGCGTCGGCGTCCTCGCCGCGCAGGCCGGCCGGCAGCGCGGCCGGGTCGGCGTGGTTGAGCTCGACGCGCAGCGTGCCGCCGGCGTCGGTGACCGGCACCGGCGCCAGCAGCGACGCGTGGGCGGTGCGCAGCTCCTCCAGGTGGCGCAGCGCGGTCCGGGCCGCCCAGCCCAGCTGCGGGTCGTCGCGCTTGCGCTCCAGCTCGGTCAGCACCACCACCGGCAGCACCACGGCGTGCTCGTCGAACCGGTGCAGCGCGTGCGGGTCGGCGAGCAGCACCGAGGTGTCCAGCACGTAGGTCGTCACGCTGCCGTGGTGCGCCATGGCATGCCTCCAGCGGTGCGCCTGCGGCACCGATCGACCAGCGGGGAGCGGACGCGCCGCGGCGAGCGGGGGGGTCGGATCGGCCATCGCCAGCGTGCGCATCGCAAGGGTGACGGTAGCCCGGGCGCCGCTCGCAGGGAAGCACCCTCGGCGCGACGTCAGCGGCCGTAGCGACGGTGCCGGGAGGCGTAGCTGCGCAGCGCACGCAGGAAGTCGACCTTGCGGAACGCCGGCCAGTAGGCCTCGGCGAAGTGGAACTCGCTGTGGGCCGACTGCCACAGCAGGAACCCCGACAGGCGGATCTCCCCGGAGGTGCGGATGATCAGGTCGGGGTCGGGGGTGTCGGCGGTGTCGAGGTGGGCGCTGATCTCCTCGGGGGAGAGCTCGGCGACGACGCGGTCGAGGTCCTGGCCCCGCGCGGCCCGCTCGAGCAGCAGCCGGCGCAGCGCCTCGGTGATCTCCTCCCGGCCCCCGTAGCCCACCGCGATCTGCACGTGCACGCCCTGCCGGCCGCGGGTGGCCTCCTCGGCGTCCTTGAGGGCGGCGCGCAGCGGGTCGGGCAGGGCGTCGCTGGCCCCGACCGCGGTCAGCCGCAGCCCGCGACGCGCGTGCGCGGGGCTCTCGGCCAACCCACGGACGGTCTCGGCGATGATGTCGCACAGCGCGCCGAGCTCGCGGGCGTCGCGGCGCAGGTTGTCGGGCGACAGCAGCCACAGGGTCACGTGGGGCACGCCCAGCTCGTCGCACCAGGCCACCAGCTCGTCGATCTTGCGCGCGCCCTGGCGGTGCCCGGCGCTGGCGTCGCCGAGGCCGCGCTCGCGGGCGTACCGGCGGTTGCCGTCCAGGATCACCCCGACGTGGCGGGGCAGGGGCCGGCCGCGCAGCTGGCGCGCGAGGCGGCGCTCGTAGAGGCGGTACAGCAGGGTGCGCATCGCCCCGGCAGCCTACGCCAGACGCCGCCCACCGCGCGGCACGCGCGCGGACGGCTCGACCATCCACGCGCCGCGCGCCTTCAGCGCACGAACCGACTGGTGGTGTTGTCGGCCAGCACCCTGCCCCCGGTCTGGCAGCGCGCGCAGTAGTGGATCGCATAGTCGCGGTAGGCGACCTCCCGGACCACGTCGCCGCACGCGGGGCAGGCCTCGCCGGTGCGCCCATGGACGCGCGTGGCACGCTCGCGGGCCGACCCCAGGTCGTCGCGCTCGCGCTCGGTGGCCAGCTCCTCGGCCAGCCCCTCCGACAGCGCCGTGGCCAGGCGATCGAGGGCCTCGCCGTCCACCCGATCGGCGCGCGCGAACGGCGACAGGCCAGCCCGGTGGCAGACCTCGTTGGCCAGCCGCCGCCCGAGGCCGGCGAGCACCCGCTGGTCGCGCAGCACGGTGTGGATCCGGCCGGTCTGACCGGTCAGCCGCGCAGCCAGGGCCTCGCGATCGAGCGCGTCCGCGTCGGGCCCGAGGCCGGCCAGGGGCTCCTGCGCGCACGGGTCGCCGCGCACCAGCCACACCCCGACGCGCCGCTCCGTGCCGGCCTCGGTCAGCAGCAGCGCCTCGCGGTCGGCGAAGCGCCAGCGCCACAGGCCCCCGCGAGGGCGACGGGCCAGCCGCGCGTCGGCCCGCAGCCGACCGGCCTGCATGAGGTGGACGACGAAGGCGAGCGAGGGCTGGTCGGGCGCGGGGGGCTCCAGGCGCAGCAGCAGGTGCTTGCCCCGGCGGCCCACGCTCGCCACGGCCGCGCCATGCGCGGCCTCGGGCGGCGGGTCGACGGTCTTGAGGACCGTGAACCCCAGCGGCTCGGTGCGCTCCAGGCGCGCGCCGGCCCAGCCGGCGTCGAGGCGCTCGGCGTGGGCGGCGAGCTCGGGCAGCTCGGGCATCACCGCGGTGGTGCCCCACCGACGGTCCGCTCATGCACGACCCGCTCGCTACACTGCCGGCTTCGGTGCGCAGCGTCGGCTTCGCACCAGGGTGAGCGCCACGATCGTTCCGGGGGAGCCGTGACCGAGACCGACAACGACACCGTCTGGCTCAGCCGCGAGGCGCACGACCGGCTCGTGGCCGAGCTCGAGCACCTCAAGGGCCAGGGGCGCGCCGAGGCCTCCGAGGCGATCGAGCGAGCCCGCGAGCACGGCGACATCAGCGAGAACGCCGAGTACGAGGTCGCCAAGGAGGAGCAGGGCAAGCTCGAGGCGCGCATCCGCGAGATCGAGCGGACCCTCGCCCACGCGGTGGTCGGCGACACCGAGGCCGGCGACACCGTCTCGCTGGGCAACCTCGTCACGATCGTCGACGAGGACGGCGACGAGCACCAGGTCGTGCTCGCCGACCGGGAGGACAAGGCGGCGGGGCGCACCAACGTCAGCCCCCAGTCACCGCTCGGCCGTGCCCTGCTCGGGCGCCAGCGCGACGAGACGGTGCGCTACCAGGCGCCCGCCGGCGAGCTGGAGGTCACCATCACCGCGATCGACACGCCCTAGCCGCGCCCTGACCGCCCCGGGCAGCCCGACGGCGCCTCACAGCGGGTCGCGCACCAGCGGGCAGCTCATGCAGCGCGGCCCGCCGCGCCCGCGGGGGAGCTCGGCCGAGCCGATCGGCAGCACCGTCACGCCCGCGGCGTCGAGGCGCGCGTTGGTGTCGACGTTGCGCTCGTAGGCCACGACCACGCCGGGGCGCACCGCCAGCGTGTTGTTGCCGTCGTCCCACTGCTCGCGGTCGGCGGCGGTCTCGTCGTCGGCGGTGGTGACCACGCGCAGGTGGTCGACGCCGAGGCCATCGGCCAGCGCCCGGCGCAGGTCGGGCTCCTCGGCCACGATCATGCGCTCGCCGCCGGGGCGGATGCGCCAGCAGCGCGCCACGCGCGGCAGCGCCGGCCACCACACGACCGCGTCGCGGTCGACCACCGTCAGCACCGTGTCCAGGTGCATCTGCCCGCGGTGCTTGGGCAGGTCGACCGCGAGCACCTCCTCGCACGCGCCAGCCGCGAACAGGGCGGCCGCGAGGTTCTCGACCGCCACCGGATGGGTGCGCTCGGAGATCCCCAGGGCCACCACGCGATCCGACAGCACCAGCACGTCGCCGCCCTCGAGGGTGGCGGGATCGCCCGGTCGCGCCTCGGCGCCGAACCAGACGGGGGCGCTGGCGCGCGCGAAGTCGGGGTGCGAGCGGTGGACCGCCTGCCACAGCCGGCGCTCGGCGTGACGGGCCGTGCGGCTCATCCGCGCACGCACCACGCCCGCGCCGATCCAGGCCGTCGGGTCGCGGGTGAACACGAGGTTGGGCAGCGGCGGCAGCAGGAACGCCCGGGGCCCGAGCGTGCCGCCGAGGAACCCCTCGCCAGCGCCGGGCACCTCCCCGACGGTCAGGCCGCCGGTGACGGCGCCCGCCAGCGCCGCGGGCGGCAGCTCGCGCAGATGGCCCCGGACGCGCTCGACCAGCTCCACGCCGACGGTGTCGGCGGTGACGAGGTCGGTGACGAGGCCCTCGCGCTCGGCGTCGTCGGCCAGCGCCCGGGCGAGCAGGTCGTCGAGCAGCCGCACCCGCACCCCCTCCTCGGCGAGGGTCAGGGCGAAGCCGTCGTGCTCCTCCTGGGCCTTGTCGACCCACACGAGCTCGTCGAACAGCAGGTCGTCCTTGTTGGACGGCGTGAGCCGGCGCAGCTCGCGGCCGGGACGATGGAGGACGACCTCGCGCAGGGCGCCGATCTCGGAGTCCACGCGCGGGGTCAGCGGGGCGGGGTCTGGAGCCATGGCCGCGGCAGCCTAGCCGTCCGCGCCTGGTGGGGGAAGCGCGTGACCGGGACGGTGGGCTACCCTGCCCCACGCGACGACGAAGGGGCGCCCGTGGCTGGATTCCTCGTGATCGGGATCGTCGGGCTCGCGATCGTGCTGGTGTCGCTGATCCTCGGCGACATCCTGTCCGGCGTCTTCGACGCGCTCGACCTCGACGTCGGCGGCGGGATCTTCTCGGCGCCGGTGGTGGGCTCGTTCCTCGCCGCATTCGGCTTCGGCGCGGCGCTGAGCATGACCGCCGCGGGGCTCGGCGCGACCGAGGGGGCCTTCGCGGGGCTCGGCGGTGGGGTGGTCGTGGGCGGCATCGCCCTGCTGCTCACCCGCTCGCTGATGGACATGCCCACCGGCGCGACGCAGCGCGCCGACGATCTCGTGGGGGTCCGCGGCACCGTGGTGACCGACATCCCCGCCGAGGGGCTCGGCGAGATCCAGGCGAGCGTCCACGGCACCACCCAGAAGCTCAGCGCCCGCGCCGACGCCGCCGTCCCGGCCGGGCGGGTGGTGGAGGTCGTCGCCATGGTCAGCTCCACCTCGGCGGTGGTGCGCCCGATCGACCCCGACGCCGAGGAAGGCCAGGACCGCGCCGCCGACGACGGCCCCCAGTGACGCCGCACCGGCCCCGCTGACGCCGCACCCGACGTCCGACCAGCCCCACCGGCCCGCACCCCGATCCCAGGAGGGCACCGCCCATGCTCGACTTCCTCACCGCGGCACCGGAGGTGACCGCCATCATCGGGGCGGTCGTCCTGCTGATCCTGGTCGCCTACCTGATCGTCCAGCGCATCCACGTGGCCGGCCCCAACGAGGCCTACATCGTCACCGGGCGCAGCAGCCGCGACCAGCAGGACCTGTCGGGCCAGAAGGTCGTGACGGGCGCCAGCGTGTTCGTGCTGCCGTTCGTGCAGCGCCTGCACAGCCTGGACCTGTCGAGCCGCCGCATCTCGGTGCGCATCGAGGGCGCGGTCTCCCAGACCGGCGTCAAGGTCGACCTCGACGGCGTGGCGCTGGTCAAGGTCGGCGGCACCGAGGAGAACATCCGCGCCGCCGCCCAGCGCTTCCTCGACCAGCAGGACGACATCGAGCGGTTCACCCAAGAGGTCCTGGCGGGCTCGCTGCGCGCCATCGCTGGCCGGCTGACCGTCGAGTCGATCATCCGCGACCGCGCCGCCTTCGCCAGCGAGGTCGCCGAGGAGGCCGAGACCAGCCTGAGCAACCAGGGCCTGATCCTGGACACCTTCCAGATCCAGGACATCCAGGCCGAGGGCAGCTACCTCGATGACCTCGGCCGCCCCGAGGCCGCCCGGGTGGAGCAGGAGGCCAAGATCGCCGAGGCCCGCGCCCGCGAGGCCGCCGAGAAGCAGCGCTACGCCTCGGAGGAGCAGATCGCCAACTCCGAGCGGCAGCTGGAGCTGCGCAAGGCCGAGATCAAGGCCGAGACCGACGAGGCCAAGGCCCAGGCGGCCGCCGCCGGCCCTCTGCGCGAGGCCGCCCGCAACCAGGAGGTCATCGCCGAGCAGGAGCAGGTCGCCGAGCGCGAGGCGAGCCTGCGCGACCGCCAGCTCGATGCCGAGGTCCGCAAGCCCGCCGACGCCGAGCGCTACCGCGTCGAGCAGGAGGCCGAGGGCGCCAAGAACAGCCAGATCTTCGAGGCCGAGGCCGAGAAGGCCCGCCGCGTGCGCATGGCCGAGGCCGTGGAGGAGGAGGGCCGCGCCGAGGCGTCGGCCACCCTGGCGCGCGGCGAGGCCGAGGCGCAGGCGCGGCGTCAGAACGCCGAGGCCTTCCAGCTCTACGGCGACGCCGCGGTGCTGGACATGCTCACCAGCGTGCTGCCCGACATCGTGCGCGGCGCCGCCGAGCCCATCAGCGCGGTGGAGAGGTTGACGGTCATCGACACCCAGGGCGCCAGCGGCCTCACCCGCAACGTGGCCAGCAACCTCGAGCAGGGCCTGCAGATCGGCTCGGACCTGACCGGGCTGGACCTGCGGTCGGTGCTCGGGGGCCGGGGCCGTGGCGGCGGACCGGACGCCGACGGGCAGGCCGACGGCGACGCCGAGGGCGACTCGGGTCGCGAGCAGGGCTAGGCGATCATGAGCGACGCGGAGGGCGAGGGGCGCCCTGACCGCCACGGGCGCCCCGACCACGACACCGAGCCGATCCCGGTGGTCGGGCCGGGCCCCGACCACGACCACAGCGGCGACGCGCGCACGGGCGACGCGCGCACAGGCGACGCGCGCGCAGGCGCTGCGGACGGCCCGGCGCGCCCGTCCTGGTGGCGCGCGCTGGCCGACGGGGAGCGCCCGGGCTGGCCGACCCTGGTGGCGGCCGGCGTCGCCGCGCTCGTGCTCGTGCTGCTCGCGGCCAACGCGTGGCTGGCGGCCAGCACCGAGCAGCGCCTCGTCGAGGCCACGCAGGAGGAGCTTCGCACCGAGCCCGACGTGACGCTGCGCGGCTTCCCGGTGGGCTTCCGCGCGCTGCTCGGGCGCGTCGGGGAGGCAGAGGTCCGCGCCGAGGAGGTGGCGGTGCCCGAGCTCGGCACCACGCTCACCGAGCTCGAGCTGTCGCTGACCGACGTGCGCGTGGACCGCGACGCCGGCGCGGTGGAGGCCGAGCGCGCCACCTTCGCGGTGGTGCTCGACGCCGACAGCCTGGAGTCGCTGCTGCCGGTGATCGGCCAGCTGCCCGACGACGTGCCGCTGATCGGCGACGTCAGCGAGCTCGTCGAGATCGAGCTCGAGGAGGGCGTGGCCAGGCTCAGCGTCGTCGGCTTCGCGGTGGTCGACGCGACCGCGGAGATCCGCAACGGCGACCTCGTGCTCTCCCCGTCCGCGCCGCTGGGCCAGATCGGCGACCTCACCATCGCCATCGACGAGCTGCCGCTGGGCTTCGCGGTCGATGACGTCCGCATCCGCCCCGAGGGGGTACGGCTGGAGGGATCGGCCGCGCCGTTCTCGCTCGAGGACGTCGACGTCGACCCGTGAGCCGGACGCGGTCGCGCGGCTCGCGCCACTCGGCGGGCGGCTCGCGCCCCTCGGCGGGCGGCTAGCGCCCCTCGGCGGGCGGCTCCCAGCCGGCGCGGCGCGCCAGCGCCACGACCGCGAGCTGCGAGCCCACCCCGAGCTTGCGCAGCAGCGAGCGGATCTGGGTGCGCACCGTGGCCAGCGACACGACGCGGTCCTCGGCGATGTCGTGGGCCGACTTGCCCTCCATGAGCCCGGCGAGCACCTGCTGCTCGGTCTCGGTGAGCGCCGCGAAGGCCTCTCGGCGCCGCCGCTCCGCCGCGCGGCTGGCCTGCAGCTCGCCGATCAGCTGGTCGCGCTCGTTGCGGGTCAGCAGGCGCCCGAGCTCGGCGAGCTCCGAGACCGCCTGGAGCAGGTCGTCGAAGGACTCGGACTTGGTGACGTAGCCGGCAGCGCCGCGCTCGATCGCCTCGGCGATGTCGGTCCGGTCGCGCGTGCCGGTCAGGATCACGACCTCGGCGCCCTGCTCGCGCAGCGGCACGACGAGGTCGCGCCCCGAGCCCAGGCCACCCAGGTCGAGGTCGAGCAGGACGATGTCGACCCCCTCGGCCTCCGCGACCACGTCATCGGGGCTGCGCAGGCTGCTGATCCGCGCCTCCAGCCCCTCCTCCTGGAGGCCCAGGCGCAGGCTCTGCGCGAGCAGCGAGTGATCCTCGACGATCAGGAGGCGCGCCCGGCTGCCGCGGTGGTCGGCGTCGCTCACGCGCGTGTCCACTTCACCAACATTGGGTATTCGCTCCTTGCTGCGCGGTGTTGTGATGGAGGCCCATGAAGGTGCACCTGGTCGTCGCGGTGGAGCCTCCCATCCTCGGGGAGCTCATCTCGCGCGCGCTCGAGGAGCCGCTGGCCGAGGTCGAGCTGCGCGAGGAGCCTGTCGATGCCTCGACCTCGAGTCTAACCGTGACCGTGGTGACCGGGGACGAGCCCGTCGAGGGGGACGTGGTGGTGCGCCTGCACGAGGGCAGCGATCAGGACGTGGTGGGCGCGGTGTACGGGTCGCCCAACGGGGCGCGGGAGATCAGCGACCTCGCCGAGCTCGTCGAGCGTGTGCGGGAGGCGGCAGCGGCCCGCTAGCCCTCGTGGCCAGCGGCGGGCTCGCGGCTAGGGGTCACGGGCGCGGCGGGATCCCTGGCATCGGCCACCTCCGCCGGCACGGCATCGCGGGGATGGCCGCGCGCCTGCTCGGGCGTGACGTCGGCGGTCTCGGCCGGCAGGACGAGCACGAAGGTGGCCCCTCCCCCGGGCGTCGGCTCGGCCCACAGCGCGCCGTCGTTGCGCTCGGCGAGCGAGCGCGCCACGTGCAGCCCGAGGCCGCTGCCGGGGCGCTCGCCGCTGTCGGGCCCGCGTCGTCCTCGCTCGAACAGCGCCTCGGGGTCACCGGGCAGGCCAGGACCGTCGTCGGAGACCACCAGCGCCACGCGACCCGGGTCGTCGAGGTCGCGGAGGGCCAGCGTCACCGTGGCCTCGGGGGCGTGGACGCGCGCGTTGACCAGCAGGTTGCGCACGATCCCCGCCACCGTGTGCGCGTCGGCGTGGACCAGGCATCCACGCTCGAGCAGGTTGCGCACCCGGGTGCCCTCGCGCTCGGCGTGCTCGGCCTCGCGGGCGACGAGCGCGGCCAGGTCGAGCGGCTCGGGCTGCAGCGCGGCGGCCGGGTCCTGGACGAGGCGCTGGAGCCGACGGATCTCGCCCTTGATGGCCTCGGTGAGCGCGACGCGCCCGTCGGGGTCCAGCGACTGCCGGTAGCGCCCCAGCATGCTGCTGGCGCCCTCGATGGCCGTCAGCGCCGAGCGCGCCTCGTGGGCGCGCTCCTCGGCGAGGCGCCGCTCGGTGACCAGCTCCTGCTCGGCCGACCGACGGTCCAGCTCGGTGCGCAGCAGCGCCGAGCTCTGCGCGTCGAAGGTGGCGGCGAGGTCGTCGAGGGCCGCCATGCCCACCAGCACCACCGCGCCGAAGCGCAGCGCCTCGAACACCGCGGCCAGCTCGGTGCCCGGCAGCGCGCTGAAGGCGAGCATCTGGGTGAAGGCCCAGGCGAGCGCGAGGAGCGCCGCAGCCGCGAAGAGCCGACGGCGCCACCGCAGCGCGGCGACGACGAGCGCGGCCATCGCCAGCGCGACGGCCACGGCGACCGCGACGTTGGCCACGATCCGCGCCGGCTCGACCGGCGCGAGGGTCAGGGCGAGCAGCACCAGGCCGGTCGCGATCGCCCCAGCGACGACCGCCACGGCCACCACCGACCAGGTGCCCAGGCGGGCGTCGACGGTCGGCCAGCGGCCAGCGGCCACGAGCAGGCCGGCGGCCACGAGCACGCTGCCGACACGGATGGCGAAGGCGCCGGTCAGCAGCGGCCCCACCGCGGCGGGCAGCTCGGCCAGGACCGTCCCGACCGCGAGGGCGAGGGCGGCGGCGGCGATGAGCCGCGGGGCGGCCTCGCCGGTGAGGCGGGCGCGACGCAGCAGCAGCACGGCCACGAAGCCCACCCCGGTGGCCGCGGCGGTGCGCAGCAGCAGCACCAGCAGGGAGTCCGACAGCGCCGCCGCGGTCGGCAGGCCAAGGACGGTCCAGGCCAGCGCGACGAGCGCGACGGCGGTGAGCGCCGCCGCGCCGACCGCGATCCAGGCGAGCGACTCGTCGGCACCGCGTGCGGTGCGACGACGGTCCTCACCGCGGTAGGCGGCCTCGTCGCGGGCTGCCACGGTCACCTGCCCCTCGTCTCGCTCCCCGCTCCTGCCCGTCGGTGGGACGGGAGGCGAGTGTAGGCGCAGCACGGCCGACGCTGGGCCGCCGGTGGGGCGCCCATGCCGGGCTGCGCCCCACCGGCGGTTTGGTCCGTCGCGGGCGTCGGGTCAGCCCGCGGCTCGGTCGTGCGGGCCCACGAGCGGCTCGCCGAACAGCTTCTCGCTCAGGCCGATCTGGTCGAGGTGCTTGCAGATGCCGCCGTTGAAGAACGGCCACCCCGCGCCGAGGATCATGCAGGTGTCGATGTCGCGGGCATCGGCGACCACGCCCTCGTCGAGCATGTGCCGAGCCTCGTCGGCCACCGCCTCCAGCGCCTGGGTGCGGATCTGGTCGGGCGTGAGCGGCTCGGCGCCCTCCAGGACCTGCCAGCGCTCGCGGATCTCGTCGTATGGCACGCGTCCGCGGTCCCAGTCGTAGACGCCCGGCAGCCCCGTCTCGGCCAGCATCTGGAAGTTGGCGTCGAGCGGGAACCGGTCGGGATAGCCCTCGTGCATGACGCGCAGCACGTGCGCCCCCACCTCCAGGCCGACCAGGCCGAGGAGCTCGAAGGGGCCCATCGGCAGCCCCAGCCCCTTGATGGCGTCGTCGATGTCGGCGAAGGCGTTGCCGCGGTTGGCCGCGTCCCCGCAGGCGCCCATGAACCGCATGAGGATGCGGTTGACCACGAAGCCGGGCGCGTCGGCGACCTGCACGCCGCTCTTGCGCAGCGTCTTGGCCGCCGCGAAGCCGGTGGCCATCGTCCCGTCGGAGACGTGCGGTGGACGCACGACCTCGAGCAGGGGCATCGCCGAGACGGGGTTGAAGAAGTGCAGCCCGAGCACGCGCTCGGGATGCTGGAGGTCGGCGGCCATCTCCGCCACCGACAGCGAGGACGTGTTGGTGGCCAGCACCGCGTCGGGGGCCAGGACGCGCTCGAGGTCGGCGAAGACCCGCTTCTTGACGTCCATGCGCTCGACCACGGCCTCGATGACCAGGTCGCACCCCGCCAGGTCGGCGTCGTCGACGGTGTAGGTCACCACCGACTTGAGCCACTCGGCCTTGGCGGCGTCGAGCCGGCCGCGCTGTACGCGCTTGTCGAGCTCGCCCTCGATCGTGGACTGCGAGCGCGCCAGCACCTCCTGGTCGAGGTCCTTCATGACCAGCGGCACCTGGTAGCGCTGCAGCCACAGCGCCCCGAGCTGGGAGCCCATCAGCCCGGCGCCGACCACGCCGATGCGCTGCAGGCGCTTGGGCTCGGCGTCGGGCTTCCAGGGCTGCTTGCGCACCCGGCTCTGCACCAGGTTGAACGCGTAGATGCTGGCCTGGGCCTGGCGGGCGGGCACGAGCTCGGCCATCGCATCGATCTCGCCCTGACGGCCCTCCTCCAGGTCGCCGCCGCGCGCGGCGTGCTCGACCAGGTCGATCGCCCGGTAGGGCGCGGGGGTGGCGCCATGGGTGCGGTCGTCGGCGACCTTGCGGGCCTCGGTGAGCGCCTCGTCGAGGTGGCGCTCGTCAGGCGCGGGACGGGTGATCGTCTCCTCGCCGGTGATCAGGCGCTCGAGCAGGGCGAGCGACTGCTCCAGGAAGTCCACCGGCGCGAGCAGCCGGTCGGCGAGGCCGAGGTCGAAGGCCTCGCGGGCCTGGATCATCCGGTTGTTGCTGAGCGCGTTGTGGATGATCAGCTGCAGCGCCGCTCGCGAGCCGAGCAGGCGGGGCGCGAGCTGCGTGCCGCCCCAGCCGGGCAGGATCGACAGGAAGACCTCGGGGAAGGCGATCGGCCCCGCCGTCTCCGACAGGGTGCGGTAGTCGCAGTGCAGGGCCAGCTCGAGGCCGCCCCCGAGCGTGGCGCCGTTGATCGCGGCGAGGGTGGGGACCTCCAGGCTGGCCAGGCGACGGAAGGCGTCGTGCCCGGCGCTGACGCCGTAGCGGGCGTCCTCGGGCGAGACGTCGGCGAACTGGTTCAGGTCGGCGCCGGCGGCGAAGACGAAGGGCTTGCCGGTCAGCAACAGTCCCTTGACGTCGCTCTGGGCGGCGACCTCGTCGAGGGCGCGCTCGAGCGAGGCGAGCGCGTCCACCCCAAGGGTGGTGGGCTTGGTGTGGTCGTGGCCGTTGTCCATGGTCAGCAGCGCCAGGCGCCCGGCCGAGGGCGACACGGGGTAGCTGACCTTGAAGGTGGTGACCGGATCGCTCATGGGGTTCACGCCTTTCTCACGGCTCGCAGGACCCGCGGGGGAACCGGGGTCACCGTCGCTCCCACAGCACCGCGCAGCCCATGCCCAGGCCGATGCACAGCGTCGTGATGCCGTAGCGGGCGTCGGGATGGGTCTGCAGGTAGTGGGCCAGCTGGGCGGTCAGGCGCGCCCCGCTCATCGCCAGGGGGTGGCCCAGGGCGATGGCGCCGCCATAGGGGTTGACCCTCTCGGAGTCCAGGGGCAGGTCGAAGTGGTCGAGGAAGGCCACGCACTGCACCGCGAAGGCCTCGGTCATCTCCACCACGTCGATGTCGTCGATCGACAGCCCGGTCTTGTCCAGCAGCGCCTCGGTGGCCGGCACCGGCCCCCAGCCCATGGTCTCGGGCTCCACCCCGACGAAGGCGTAGTCCACCAGGCGCATCGTCGAGGGCAGGCCGAGCTCGTCGGCCGTCTCGGCGGAGGCCAGCAGCGCCGCGCCGGCGCCGTCGTTCAGGCCGGCGGCGTTGCCGGCGGTCACGCGCCCGCCGGGACGGAAGGGGGTGCGCAGGCCCTGCAGGTCCTCGATGGTGGTCCCGGGCCGCGGGTGCTCGTCCTCGGTGACCACGCGCCACCCGTGCGCGTCCGACCAGGCGCTCATGCGCACCACGTGGCTGTCGAACACGCCGTCGGAGGCGGCCTTGGCCACGCGCTCCTGGCTCTGGACCGCGTAGGCGTCGGCGCGCTCCTTGGTGATCTCGGGCAGGTGGTCGTGGAGGTTCTCGGCGGTGTTGCCCATCACGAGCGCCTCGCCGTCCACCAGCCCCTCGGCGAGGAACCGCGGGTTGGGATCGGCCTGCTCGCCCATCGGGTGGCGGCCCATGTGCTCCACCCCGCCGGCGATGACGACGTCCTGGGCGCCCACGCGGATGGCGTTGGCGGCGTTGGTGATCGTGGTCAGCGCGCCGGCGCACATCCGGTCCACGGCGTAGCCCGGGACCGACTTGGGCAGGCCGGAGAGGATCGCGGTGGTGCGCCCGATCGTGAGCCCCTGGTCGCCGATCTGGGTGGTCGCGGCCCACACGTTGTCGTCGACCTGATGGGGGGCCAGCTGCGGGTTGCGGTCCAGCAGCGCGCGGATCACGCGCACGGCGAGGTCGTCGGCGCGCGTGTTGGCGTAGTAGCCGTCGGGGCGGGCGCGCCCGATGGGCACCCGCGCCCCGTCGACGTACACGGCGTCTCGGAGTTGGGTCATCAGTGGCTCCTCGTGCTCGGACGCTGTCGGCTGGCGCGTCACGGCCGCGCGCGCATGTTACTGAACGGTAACCTGCGCGCGCCAGCCCCCGCGCGAGCGCCCCAGGAGCCAGCGACGTCAGCGGATCGGATAGTCGGCGGCCACGAGCGCGTCGACGATCTCGCGGATGTGCTCGGGCCCGCGCGTCTCGATCTCGAGGGCGACCTCCACCTCGAGCAGGTCCAGCCGCGTGCCGAGGCGATGGTGGTCCACCGCCACCACGTTCGCTCCGCGCTCGGCCACGATCGCCAGCAGGCGGCTCAGCGCGCCGGGCCGGTCGCCGAGGCGGGTGCGCAGCGAGAAGTAGCGGCCCTCCTCCCCCATGCCCGACTGGAGGATGCGCACCAGCAGCAGCGGGTCGACGTTGCCGCCGCACAGCAGCGCCACGCACGGCTCGGGCAGCTCCACGGTGCGGTCCAGGACCGCCGCGAGGCCCGCCGCGCCGCTGGGCTCCACGACCTGCTTGGCCCGCTCCACCAGCAGCAGCACCGCGCGGGCGATCGCCTCGTCGGCCACGGTGACCACCTCGTCGACCCGCGCCGCGATGTGGGCCAGCGTCAGCTCGCCGGGGCGCTTCAGGGCGATGCCGTCGGCGATGGTGGACACCCCCTCGAGCGTCTGCGGCGTGCCGGCGGCCAGCGAGGGCGGCACCGACGCGGCCCCGGCGGCCTGCACGCCCACGACGGTCACGTCGGGACGCAGCCCCTTGATCGCGGTGGCCACGCCGGAGACGAGCCCGCCACCGCCCACGGGCACCACGACGCTGGCGGCCTCGGGCACCTGGTCGAGGAGCTCCAGGCCGAGCGTGCCCTGCCCGGCGATGATGTCGGGGTGGTCGAAGGGGTGGACGAACGTGGCGCCACGCTCGGCGGCGTGGGCGCGCGCCGCGGCGTAGGCGTCGTCGACGGTCTCGCCGGTCAGCACCACCTCGGCGCCGTAGCTGCGCGTGGCCGCCACCTTGGGCAGCGGCGCCCCCTCGGGCATGAACACCCAGGCCGGCGCGCCCACCCGCGCCGCCGACAGCGCGAGCCCCTGGGCGTGGTTGCCCGCCGAGGCCGCGACCACCCCGCGGGCGCGCTCCTCGGCCGTCAGGCGCGCGACGCGGTTGGCCGCGCCCCGCAGCTTGAACGAGCCGGTGCGCTGGAGGTGCTCGCACTTGAGCAGCGTGGTGCGCCCCGCCGCCCGTGAGGCGGCCTGCGAGGTCTCCACGGGGGTGCGGTGCAGCAGGTGGCCGACACGGTCGCGGGCAGCGCGCACGTCGGCGAGGGTGACGAGGTCCACGGCGGCAGGCTCCGGCTCCACGGCGCTGGGGCCCGCGCATGCTACCGACGCCGCCGCCGGCCGGGTCGACGCGCCCCGCGGGTGCCATCATGGCGGCGATGCTCCACGCTCCTCGCGACGACGGCCCCGAGCCGCAGGAGGGCCCCGACCGACCGGGGCGCTCCGGCAAGGCCTTCGTGATCTCCAGCGTCATCGGCGTGCTGGCGCTCGGGGCGATCCTCGCGCTGCTCGGGCCGCGCCTGCAGGAGGCCACCGAGGCGATGGCGCCCGACCCGCCGCCGACGCCGATCGCCGACGGGCGACTCGGGGACCGCGCGTGGTCGGCGACGGCGACCGAGCCCGAGGAGGAGACGCCCTGCCTGCGCCTGGACGCCGATGGCGAGGAGGTCGCGGAGGCCTGCGGCGCCGAGCAGGGGCCCTCGGCGCTGCGCGCCCTCGGCTCCGCCGAGCTCGACGGGGACCTCGTGCTCCTGGCGATCGGCGACGCCCGCACCACCGAGGTCGAGGTGGTGCACGGCGGCGGCAGCGCGCGGCTGGAGGGCGGCTACGCCGACTACGGGTTCCCGATGGGGTTCGCGGCCGGGCCGGTCGAGCAGCCCGTCGAGGCGGTGCGGGCGCTGAGCGAGGACGGCGAGGTGCGCGGCTGGGCCGACTGCACCCGCGGGCTCGACGACCACGACCCCGACGCCGACGAGCTGCCGCCCTTCGTCCTGGGACCCGACGAGGAGCTCGCCGACGGGCAGGGCTGCCTGCTGATCGAGTAGCCCGCACCGCTGGCCGGGCACGCGACGGCCACTGCTCCCCGGCGCTACAGCGGCGGCCAGGGGGAGGGGCGCTCCTCGGGATCCAGCGCGGGCAGGGCCTCCAGCGTGGCCACGGCCTCGGCGCGGCCCGCCAGCGCCTCCAGCTCGGCCGCCGACAGCAGCTGACCGAGCCGCACGGTCAGCTCGTCGCCCGGCTCCCGCAGGGTCGCGGCGAGCGCGGCCACGTCCTCGCGCCAGGCCGCGGGCACCGGGTGGGCCCCGAGGTCCCAGATGACGGTGCGCAGCTTGGGCTCGACGTGGAAGCACAGCCCGTGGTCGCAGCCGAGGATCCCCTGGGGCGCCGCGTCCTCCTCGTCGGGGACCAGCACGTGGCTGGCCTTGCGGTCGGCGTTGTTGACCAGCAGGTCGAACACCGCCATCCGCGCGAGCGGCTCGAGGCGCTCGCCCGCCTGCACCAGGGTGAAGTAGTGGCGCTGTGGGTCGTGGGGCACGAACGCCTGGAGCGAGCCAGGCCCGGCCGGCCCGTCGGTGCGCAGCACCGTGGGCGGCACCAGGTGCCAGCCCAGCGCCTGGGACACCTCGAAGGCCGCGGCCTCGCGCTGGCACAGCGTGCCGGTGGGGAAGTCCCACAGCGGGCGCTCGCCCGCGCGGGGCTTGTAGACCGCGAAGCGACCGTCGGTGGCCGCGCCGACCTGGGCGAGCAGCGTGTGGTTGCTGGCGTTGTCCAGGAAGCCCACGGGCCGCAGGTCGCCCTCGGCGAGGGCCACGGCCTCGCTGGCCGTCGCGGGCGGGGCGGGGTCGGCGCTCATGATCGCCTCACGTCGAGGGCTCCACGAGCGGGCCGTGCCCGTTCATGGCGGGGCACAGGTGGCCGGCCGGGTCGATGGGCCGGTTGCACAGCCGGCACGTCTCCCGGGCGCCGGCCTCCACCGACCAGGCGGCGTGGGCGGCCATGGCGGTGAGCTGCTCGCTGGTCATCCACAGCCGTGCCGTGGCCGGCTCGGCGTCCTCGCCCTCGACGAGCTCCTCGGCCTCCAGCAGGAAGCGCTCGCCGTCCTCGTCCATCCCCAGCGCCAGGCGGCCGGCCCGCCAGGCCGCGGCGATCGGCTCCTGCAGCTGCTGGGTGCGGGTGTCGAGGTCGTCGGGGGTGACCGTGACGTCGATGCGCTCGAGGAGCTCCTGGGCGACCTGGGCGAGCTGGCGGACCTGCTGCTTCTCGACCAGCAGCGCGACGACGCTGTGGTCCTTGTGGGCCTGCACGTAGAACGTCCGCGACCCGGGCTCGCCGATCGCGCCGGCGGTGATCCAGTCGACCGGGTCGAGCTCGAAGGACTCGCTCATCAGCCTCTCCTGCGCGCGTCGTCGTCGCGGCCGGCCTGTCGCTGCTGCCGCGGCCCACCGAAGCGCGCGGCGTCCAGGGGACCGTCGTCGCCCAGGCGCAGCAGCGTCGGTGGCGCGTCGGGGTCGAGCTGGAGCCAGGTGACCGAGGCCGGGGCGACGTGCAGCCGCTGGAACAGGTCCAGCGGCTGGCCGAGGAAGAACGCCACCGCCGCCTTGAGCACGTCGGCGTGGCTGACCACCACCACCGCGTCGCGTCGGTGCGCGGCCGCGACCCCCTCGAGCGCCTCCACCGCGCGGGCCTGGGCCGCGCGGATCGACTCGCCCTTGGGGAACGTCACCCGCGAGGGGCGCGTCTGGATCACCGGCCAGCGCTTGGTGCGTCGGACCTGCGCCAGCGGCCGGTCGGTCCACGACCCGTAGTCGACCTCGATGACGCCGGGCAGCTCGCGCACGCGGCGGCGATGCCGCGCGGCGATGGCCTGCGCGGTCTGCCAGGTGCGCGGCAGCGGGCTCGCGTAGACCGCGGCCACGGGCACCTCGGCCAGGCGCGCGGCCACGTCGGCGGCCTGGTCGCGGCCGCGCGCGTCGAGCTCGGCGGTGGTGCGCCCGCCCAGCCGGCGCCCGGTCGCGGCGGTGGTGGCGTGGCGCACGAGCAGCAGCGCGGTCACCGGCGAGCGGTCCTTCCGGGGCGATGGGGTGGGCGGGGTGGGCGGCGCTCGCGCAGCGGCGCGGCGCCGGTGGACGGGCGAGACGCGGTGCGAGGTGCGAGGGTAGCCGCCCGATCCCGGGCCGTTCAGCGCACGGGCGAGGCCCGCGCGTCCCTCGCCGGGCGCAGGCCGACCGTTAGGCTCCGCTGCGGCAGGCCGTCCGGGGGCGGGCCGGAGACCCTGCGCACCGACCGCCGTCGAGGAGGAACCATGACCGAGCACACCCACCGCACCGAGCGCGACTCCATGGGCGAGATGCAGGTCCCCGCGGAGGCCTACTACGGCGCCTCCACCCAGCGGGGCGTGCTGAACTTCCCGATCTCGGGCGACCCGATCCCCGCCGAGCTGATCCGCGCGCTCGCGCTGATCAAGCAGGCCGCCGCCAAGGCCAACGCCGAGCTCGGCACCCTCGAGGCCGACAAGGCCCAGGCCATCGCCGACGCGGCCGCCGAGGTGGCCGCCGGCGACTTCGACGACCACTTCCCGGTAGACGTGTTCCAGACCGGCTCGGGCACCTCGTCGAACATGAACGCCAACGAGGTGATCGCCAACCGCGCGAGCGAGCTGCTCGGCGGCGGCATCGGCTCGCGCCAGGTCCACCCCAACGACCACGTCAACGCCGGCCAGTCCTCCAACGACGTCTTCCCGGCCGCGGTCCACGTGGCGGCCTACGAGGCGGCCGCCAACCAGCTGCTGCCCGCCCTGGAGCACCTGCGGGCCTCGCTGGCGGCGAAGGCCGACGAGCTGGCCGACGTCGTCAAGTCCGGGCGCACCCACCTCATGGACGCCGTCCCGGTCACCCTGGGCCAGGAGCTGGCCGGCCACGCCCGCCAGGTCGAGCTGGGCGCGCAGCGCGTCCGCGACGCGCTGCCACGCCTGGGCGAGCTGCCGCTGGGCGGCACGGCGGGGGGCACGGGGCTCAACGCCCCCGAGGGCCTCACCGACCGCATGATCGCCGAGCTGCGCGGCACCACCGGGCTGGAGGGCCTGACCGAGGCCGCCGACCACTTCGAGGCGCAGGGCGCCCGCGACGGGCTCGTGGAGCTGTCGGGCGCCTGCAAGGTCGTGGCCACCAGCCTCACCAAGATCGCCAACGACCTGCGGCTGCTGGGCTCGGGCCCGCGCACCGGCATCGGCGAGCTGCGCCTGCCGGCGGTCCAGCCGGGCAGCTCGATCATGCCCGGCAAGGTCAACCCGGTGATCCCCGAGTCCGTCACGCAGGTGGCCGCCCAGGTCATCGGCAACGACACCGCCGTGACGGTGGGCGGGATGAGCGGGCACCTCGAGCTCAACGTCTACATCCCGCTGATGGCGCGCAACGTCCTGGAGTCGGTGCGCCTGCTCGCCACGAGCAGCACCAACTTCGCCGACCAGTGCATCGACGGGATCGAGGCGGTGCCCGAGCGCGCCACCGAGCTGGTCGAGAAGAACCTCTCGGCCGTGACCGCGCTGGTGCCCGCTATCGGCTACGACACCTCCGCCGAGCTCGCGAAGAAGGCGATGGCCGAGGACCGGCCCCTGCGCGAGGTCGTCAAGGAGGCCAAGCTGCTCGATGACGACGAGGTCGACCGCATCCTCGACCTCAAGAAGATGACCAAGGGCGGCGTGGTCTAGGACGCGCCATCGGCCGAGCCGGGCGCGTCCGCTCGGCTCGGCCGCGCCCCCTGGCCGCGCCGCAGGTGGTCGGGTGGGGCGGCGGCGGTGGTGAGCGCGGCGACGAGGGTCTCGCGCAGCACCGCCGCGAGCTCGGGGAAGAACAGGGCGACGCGGGCCTGGGCGCCCAGCACCTCCGCCTTGAGCCCCGCCACCGAGATGCCGGTGTCCGCCACCGCGCGCGTGAGCCGGTACACCAGCCCGGGCGTCGAGGGCGCCCGCACCTCCAGGCGCACCAGGTCGCCGGAGGCGTCGACGGTCACCGAGGTCTTGGCCAGCGCGGCCTCGGCCGGCAGGCGCGCGTCGCGGCGCCGCTCGCGGGCCGCGATCCGCGCGGCGACGTCGACCTCCCCCTCGATCGCCGCGACGACCTCCTCAGCGAGCGCCGCGGGCGGCTCGCCGTCCACCGCCACGGTGAACCAGTCCAGCGCGGTGCCCTGCCCACTGGTGACCGCGCGGGCATCGAGCAGCCGCAGGTCATGGGACGAGATGATCCCCGCGCAGGCGGCCAGCAGCCCCACGCGGTCAGGCGCCACGACCGACAGCACGGCGGTGCCGGGCACGCTGCCGGCCCGCCACGCGGCGGCCGGCCGGTCGGGGGCGCGCTCGGCGAGCAGGGCGAGGTGCGCGGCGATCTGCTCGGCGCTGGCCGCCACGACGTAGCGGCGGGGCACGTCGGCGAGGAGGCGGTCCACCGCGGCCTGCGACGCCCCGGCGGCGGCCGCGACGCGACGCGCGGCCGCGGCGGTGTCCTCCGGCGCGCCGGGGACCGCGGCGTCGTCGCGCAGCGCCGCGCGCACCCGCGCGTGCAGCGTGGCCAGCAGCCCGTCCTTCCACGCCGACCAGACCGAGGGCCCGGTGGCGCGGGCGTCGGCGAGCGCGAGCAGCAGCAGGCCGTCGAGGGTCTCGGCGTCGCCGACGGCCTCGGCCACGCCCGCGATCTCCTCGGGATCGTCGAGGTCGCGGCGCGTGGCGACGTCGGGCAGCAGCAGGTGCAGCCGCACCAGCTTGGCCACGCGCATGGCCCGGGCGCTGCCGAACCCGGCGTCGGCCAGCCACTCGGCGACCAGCTCGGCGCCCACGAGGCTGTGGTCGCCGGGCCACGCCTTGCCGACGTCATGGAGCCAGGCGGCGAGCAGCAGGGCGTCGGGATCCTCCAGCGCCGCCCAGCGCCGCGCGTGGTCGGGCTCCAGCGCACCCTCCCCGATGGCCACCAGCCAGGCCACGGTGTGCAGCAGATGGGTGTCGAGGTCGAAGCGGTGGAAGGGGTTGCGCTGGGGCAGCCCGCGCACCCGCTCCCAGCCGGGCAGGTAGGCCACGAGCAGCCCGAGGTGGTCGGCGTCGCGCAGCGCGCGCACCCCCGCCTCGCCCTGGCGCAGCGTGGTGAGCAGCGCGTCGCGCGCGGCGTCGTCCCACCAGGGCCGGGCGCTCGCGAAGGTGGTGCGCACGCGCTCGGCGGTGCGGCGGTCCAGGTGCGCGCCCTCGCGGGCAGCGGCGGCCACCGCGCGCCACGCCAGCGTCGGATCGGCGTGCAGGTCGCGCTCGGCCGCGAGCGTCACGAGCCCGTCCACCACGGCGACGCCGTCATCGACCGGGCGGGGCGCCGGCGACGGGCGCGAGCGCCCGCCCTGCGCGTCGGCCAGCAGCCGCGGCCAGGCGCGGGCCGCGACGTGGGCCACCGCCCGCATCGCGAGCCCGACCGCGCGCAGCAGCCCATCGGCCTCGCCACCGAGGCGCGCGGCGACGTCGTCATGGAGGTCGAGCCGCAGGCGATCGCCGGACCGCGCGTCGGTGAGGTGCAGCGCGGTGCGGGCGGCGAGCAGCACCGCCCTGGCCATCCGCAGCGCGGAGTGGTCCGGCGCGCCCAGCGTGCCGGTCTCGACCAGCGCCTCCAGCGAGGGGCGGCCGAGCAGGCCCGCCGCGGCCCACTCCAGGCGGTCGAGGTCGCGCAGGCCGCCAGGATCGCACTTGAGGTCGGGCTCCAGGCGCCCCACCGGCAGCGCGGCGCGATCGGGCGCGTCGCGTCCCAGCGCCTGCACCAGCTGCCGCCCCTGGCGCGACGGCGCTCGGGCCAGGCGGGCATCCAGGCGATCGAGCAGCCCCCGGTCGCCGGCCACGAGCCGGCGGGTCAGCAGCGCCGTGGCGGTCTCGACCGTGTCGTCGCCGGCGCGGGCCGCCTCGCGCACGGTGCGCACCGCGTGGCCCACCGCCATCCCGGCGTCCCACAGGGGGTAGCAGACGCTGCGCACCACCGCGTCGAGGCCACCGGCGACGCGACCGTCGTGGAGCAGCAGCAGGTCCACGTCGCTGCGGGGGCACAGCCGCGCGGCGCCGTAGCCGCCGACGGCCACGAGGGCCACCCCCGCGGTGGCCTCGGACGCGGCCAGCCCCGCCCGCAGGCGGGCATCGACCACCGCCGTCCACGCCTCGCACCAGGACGGGCCGAGCTCGGCGTCGACCCGGTGGGGGTCCAGCGGTGGGACGGTGGCGTCGACTAGAGCGCCTCGGGTCCGCTCTCGCCGGTGCGGATGCGCGTGACGTCCTCGAGCGGGAGGACCGCGACCTTCCCGTCACCGATCTTGCCGGTGCGCGCCGACTTGACGATGGCGTCGATGACGCCCTCGACCTGGTCGTCGTCGACCATCACCTCGATGCGCGCCTTGGGGACGAAGTCCACCTGGTACTCCGCGCCGCGGTAGACCTCGGTGTGGCCGCGCTGGCGCCCGCAGCCGCGCGCCTCGCTGACGGTGAGCCCGGCCACGCCGATCTCGCGGAGGGCCTCCTTGACCTCCTCGACCTTGAACGGCTTGATGATGGCCACGATCTGCTTCATGCGCTGACCTCCTGTCGTGTGACCCGGGCCGGCACCCGGGTCGGGCGCGGGCCTGCTCGGCCATCGTCGCTGCGCGACGTTGCGGTGTCGTCAGCCTCGCGTTTCGCCTCCGTTACCCCTGGCCCTCGGGTCTGCCGCCTCGGGTCTGCCGCGTCAGCTCGACGCGCCCTCGTGGACCGGCTCGAGGACGTAGTCGTCGGCGTCCTCGTCCCACTCCATGGTGACGAGCCCGCGCGCCCTGGCGGCCTTGCAGAACTGGAGGAACCCGCCGTAGCCGTAGGACTTCTCGCTGAAGCCGGGGTCGCGCTTGCGCAGCTGGTCCTTGAGCCCCGACAGCGGCGGCGGCGAGCCTTGGCCCGCGAGGTCAGCGATGGTGTCGCGCAGCAGCGCGAAGGCCTCCTCCTCGCCGCGGTGCGCCTCGGGGAAGGCGACCTCCGGGTCGCCGCGGGCGGTGCCCTCGGACAGCTCGACGATCCCGCGGTGCTCGAGGTGGCGCAGCAGCTCGCCGAAGGCGCGGAAGCCGTGGTCGGCCTCGTTGAAGGTCGGGTCCTTGCGGAGCATGGCGCGCTTCAGGGCGCTGGCCACCACCGCCCCGCCACTGGAGCGCTGCAGGCCCGACAGGGTCTGCGTCACGAGCTTGACGAGGTCCTCGGGATCGCCACCGTTGCCCTCGCCGGCGTCGTCCTCCTCCTCGGCGCCGAGGTCGCCCGCGGCGGCCTCGGCGGGCGCGGGCGCGGCGGGCTCCACCGGCGGCTCGGGCACGACCTCCTCCGCTGGCGAGGTCGCGGCGGGCGCGGCCGGCTCGGCGGGCGCTGCCGCGGCCGCGGCTGGCGCCTCGGCGGCCGGTGGCGCCTGGCCGCCGCCACGGCCACCACGCCCGCGACGCCCGCGCCCACGCCCGCGCGAGGGCTTGAGGTCCACGCCCTCCAGGCGCTCGTAGAACATGAACTCGTCGCACGCCGGAGGCAGCAGGCCAGAGGTCGAGGACTCCATGCCCACCCCGACCACGCGCTTGTTGAGCGCCCGCAGCTTGTCCACCAGCGGGGTGAAGTCGCTGTCGCCGGTGGCGATGACGAAGGTCGTGATGTAGTCGCGCTCGAAGCTCAGCTCGATCGCGTCGACGGCGAGCTTGATGTCGGCGGCGTTCTTGCGCTGGTGCTTGAGCCGCTGGGTGATCTCGATCAGCTCGACGTGGTGCTCGGTGAGCATCCGCCGGTCGGCCTCGAAGTACGACCAGTCGGCGTAGGCCCGGCGCACCACGACGCGGCCGCGCTCGGCGAGCACATCGGCCACGGGCTTGAGGTCGAAGCTGAAGCCCTTGTGGTCCTCCCGGGCCCCGATGGCGAGGTTCTCGTAGTCCAGGAACAGCGCGAGGCGCTCTTCGTCGTGAGCCATGATCGGGACGATCGCCGGGGACGGGGACGCAGACGGAGCCTAGTCGCTGCGCGATCAGGACGCGTGGCCTGCCCCGCGGCCGGGTGGTTCGCTACGCTGCCCTCACGCCGGAGTGGTGGAACGGCAGACACGGCGAGCTTAAACCTCGCTGCCCCTCGGGGCGTGCGGGTTCGAGTCCCGCCTCCGGCACTGCCGGCCACCTTCCCGGTGCCGCGGGGCGTGAGAGACTCGAGGCAGCGCCGAGCAAGGAGCCGCCCGCGTGCCACCCGACACCGCACCCGGCGACGAGCGCCACGAGCCCGGCTCCTGGGTGTGGGCCGTGGACGACGCCGCCGTCGACGATCCCGACGAGGGCGAGCCGCTGCTGTCGCTGCACCTCGCGCGCCGCCTCCGCGACGCGGGCCTGGAATGGGAGCCCCGCCAGGGCGACCGGTTCCTCATCCCCGAGGCCCAGCTGGACGAGCACACCTTCCTCATCAGCCCGATGAGCGTGGACGTGCGCCGCGCGCCCGGGGGCCAGATCCTGACCTTCAACGGCGCCGTGGAGTGGGCGCTCGACGCCATCCGCCAGCAGGAGGTCGTCTGGCTGCCGACCGAGGGGCAGCTGCGCGAGCGCCTCGGCGAGCGCTTCCGTGCCCTGCGCCGCGTGGACGGCCGCTTCCGCTGCCGCGTCGCGCTGGACGGCGACCGCGAGCACGAGGCGATGTCGCCGCGGGCGGTCGACGCCTACGGCTGGGGCCTGCTGGCGGTGCTGCGCGGGGCGCCAGCCGACCTCGACGATCCCGCGCCCGAGGCCTCGTGACGCGCCGCGCCTGGCGAGGAGGAGGACGCCGATGGTGAGCCTGCGGCTGACCACGCGCGAGGCGGTCGCGCCCGACGGCCAGCCGGTGATCGGGCGCGGCTACGAGGCGCGCGACGCACAGGGCCAGCCGCTGTCGCGCGAGGCCCTCACCCCCGAGCGCTTCGAGCAGCTGGCCATCGTCGAGGTCGCACCGGCCTCGCCCGAGGAGCGCCAGGCGCTGCGCACGCCCGGCTTCGCCCTGGACCGCCCCGTGACGCTGGCCAGCGAGCAGGGCGGCGTGGCCGTGCGCGACGCCCAGGGCGAGCAGCGCGCCGGCTGGGTGCCCGCCGCGCACGCCGAGGCCGTCGCGGCGCTGCTCGCCGCGCGCGGCGAGGAGGTCGTCACCTGGGTGTGCTGGGAGTGGCTGCGCGACGACGGTCGCACCGGCGCCGACGTGGCGATCAGCCTGCCGCAGGCCCGCCCGCAGCGCCTCGGTCCGCCGGCCCCGCGGCAGCGCTCGCGGCTCGCCGACCGGCGCGCGTGGCTCGGCCTCGCGGCCGCGCTCGTCGTGGTCGCGGTCGGCTTCGCCTCCTGCGCCTAGCGCACTCGCACGTGCCCCTGACGTGAGGGAGCCCTGGGCGATGGCCTACGGTGACGGGCACGCGAGGCGCGCGAGTCGGACCCTGGACGGCGCTCCGGTGGGATCGCCGCGCGCCGCCGACGAGGGAGGACGCCATGATCGTCGTTGGGTTCGACGGCAGCGACCACGCCCGGCGCGCGCTGGGCTGGGCGACCGAGCAGGCGCGGATGCGCGGCGTGGAGCTCCGGGTCGTCACCGCCATCCCCAAGGCCAGCGCCTCGTTCTGGCCTGCCATGCCCGCGGTCGACAGCGAGGGCACCGAGAAGCGCACCCGCCAGCAGATCGACGCGGCCATCCGCGAGCTCGGTGACGCGCTGGAGGGCGTGCGGGTGACGCGCCAGGTCGTGCGCGAGGAGCATCCCGCCAGGGCCCTGTGCCGTGCCGCGGAGGACGCCGAGCTGCTGGTGGTCGGCTCGCGCGGCCGCGGGGGCTTCTCGGGGCTGATGCTCGGCTCGACCAGCCAGCAGGCCACCGCCTACGCGCCCTGCCCCGTCACGGTGGTGCGCGAGGAGCACTGACCGGCCCGGCCTCGCGAGCGGCGGTGCCGCGTCAGCTGGCCGCGACGATGCGCACCGGCGTGCCGTCGGGGTCGCGGTGCTCGGCGTCGGCGGTGCCGCGGATGCGCAGGCCCACCGACAGCTCGTCGGCCTCCACCGCCTCGATGACCGCGCCGAAGGAGGCGAACCACTCCCGGTGGGCGTCGGGCACCGGGCTGGCCACGCGGAAGCCGCACAGCGCGCGGCCGGCGCCGACGCGGTCGCACAGGACGGCGCGCAGGCCCTCGGGGCCCACCGCGACCACCCACTGCGGCAGCCAGCTGGCGATCGCGAACCCGCGCCCGAGCTCGTCGGGATCCTCCACCGAGAACCCGGGCATGACCGGCGGCCCGGGCTCCTCGCGATAGCTCGGGAAGGCCGACGCCGGCCGCGTGGGGTCGCCCAGCACCAGCTCGATGGTGCTGCCGTCGGGGAATGCGAGCACGGCCAGGCGCGCGCTGCGCTCGGTGACCGCGCAGCCCAGCGTGGCGGTGTACCAGGCGGTGGAGCGCGCCAGGTCCGACACCACCACGCCGGCCCAGACCGGCGTGGCGCTCATGCCCGCGGCTCCCGCGCCGCTGCGGACCGCCCGGGCGGGCCCGCGTGGTGCGCCTGCGCGTCGGGGTGCGCCCAGGGGTCCACCACGCACGAGGCGGGCAGGTCCTCGGGGCGGCGCCCGCCGCGCCAGTCGGGGTCGAGGACGTCCAGCAGCGCGGCGGTCGCCCCGGCCGTCGCGCCCCACAGCAGGTCGCCGCCGGGCAGCGCCCAGGCCCAGCCGGCGCCGCGGTCGCCCAGCGCGGTGACGCGCCAGCGGTCGGGGTCGCGCAGGTCCGACAGGCGGGTCTCGAGCAGCGCGGCGACCTCGCCCGGCTCGCGCGCCAGCGCGTGCGGGCGCTGCCACCCGCCCACGACGACCTCGAGCCAGAAGTTCGACGGCGGGATCAGGAAGCCCGGCAGCTGCCCGAGCACCTCCACGCTGTCGGCGCGGACCCCGCACTCCTCCCCTGCCTCCCGCAGCGCGGCCTCGCGCGCGGTCTCGCCGGGCTCGAGCCGGCCACCGGGGAACCCGATCTGACCGGGATGGGCCGCGAGGTCGGCGCGACGCCGGATCAGCAGCAGCATGAGGTCGTGGTCGTCGGTGGGGCGCAGCAGCGCGAGCGCCCCGCCGCGGCGCGCCGAGGCGGGGGCGCGCGCGCCGGGGACGGGCTCGGCCACTGCGGCGAGCCCCGCGCGCAGCCGGGTCCAGGCGTCCACGGGCTCGACCCTACCGCAAGGGCGCGAACCCGGCGCGAGCGGCGCGCGACGCGCACGACTCGCCAGGCCACGGGGCCACCCGCCCGGCTCCCGCGGCTGGTGGGCCGCCGCGCTCGTCAGAAGATCGGCGCGATGACCATGGTGACCACCATCGAGAGGGCCACCGCGGCCACGAGCACGATCACGACCGTCCGCTGCGTCTTGGGGTTCATCATGGCGTCTCCAATCCTGGCACGGCCGCGCCCGGCCCGCCGGCGCCCCGTGCGCGGTCAGCGGTGGGCCTCCAGCGCGGCGAGCTTGTCGGCGCCCGACTGCTCGGGCTTGTCGGTGCGCACGTCCAGCTTGGCGACCACCGACACCCGGGGGGCGGTGGCCAGGACCGCGTCGACGGCGGCGCGCAGGCCGGTCACGCACTCCTCCCACGTGCCCTCCAGCAGCGTGCCGCTGGCGTCGGTGGTGGCGCGCACGCCGGTCGCCTCCGCGGCCCGGACCGCGCGGGCGACCTCGGCGGACACGCTCGCCGAGCCGGTGCCGATCGGGGTCACCGAGAACCAGGCCTGCATCGGGAGCCTCCTGCTCGCAGCCGTCGGATCGGGCGTGGTCGCCCCGCGTCAGCCGACCTGGTCGCGGCCGGCCGCGTCCAGCAGCGCCAGCGCGAGGCCGTCGAGGATGTCGGCCTCGCTGACCAGCACCTCGTCGCCCTCCAGCAGCGCCATCGCCTCCCGCAGGACGATCGCGCCGCCCACGATGACGTCCTCGCGCCCGGGCGCCATGGGGCCGAGCTCGGCCCGCGCGGCGGCGGGCTGGCGCGCCAGCGCGTCGGTGAGCTCGTCGACCGCCGCGCGCGGCAGGCGCGTGCCGTGGATCCGGCCGGCATCGTAGAAGGGCAGGCCGAGGTGCAGCGCCGCGAGCGTCGTGACCGTGCCGGCCACCCCGATCACCGTCCGCGCCGTCGCCGCCTGGGTGCGCGCGATCGCGGCGCCGAGCTCCTCGCGCGCGACGGCGCGCGCCCCCGCGAGCTCCTGCTCGGTCGGGGGATCGCCGGCCAGGCAGCGCTCGGTGAGGCGCACGCAGCCGATCTGGTGGCTGGCCAGCGCCTCGGGGCCCTCGGTGCCGGTGATGAGCTCGGTGGAGCCGCCACCGATGTCGAGCACCAGGTAGGGCGGCGCGCCATCGACCGAGCGCGTGGCCCCGGCGAAGGCGGTCGCGGCCTCCGCGTCGCCCGTCAGCACCTCCGCGGCCACGCCCGTGCGCTCGCCGACCGCGTCGAGGAAGCGGTGGCGATCCACCGCATCGCGGATCGCGCTGGTCGCGGCGATGCGCATCCGCTGGGCACCGAGTGCCAGCGCGCGCTCGTGGTAGCCGGCGATGACGTCGACGGTGCGCGCGAGCGCCGCGTCGTCGAGGTGACCCGTGCGGTCCACGCCGGCGCCCAGGCGCGTGACGCGCATCTCGCGCTCGACCGTGGCCAGCGGGCTGCCGGCCTCGGCCACCAGCAGGCGCGTGGAGTTGGTCCCGCAGTCGACGGCGGCGACGCGCGTCATGGCTGCTCCTCGCGCTCGGTGACGGCCCCATCGTGGCGGGCCTCGTCGTCGACCGTCACGCAGGGCCCTGCGCAGGGCATCGGCACCACGCGCTGCGCCACCCAGGCCCCGATCGGGTTGTCGCCGGTGGCCAGGTGATGGGCGTAGAGCGCGTGCAGGCACTTGACCCGGCCGGGCATGCCACCGGCGCTGGGATCGCCGGGCACGGGCGGCCCGAGCCGATCGCGCAGGGCGACGTAGCGCTCGTGGGCGCGGGCGAGCGCGTCAGCGAGCTCGGGGTCGTGGGCCAGACGCTCGGTGAGCCCCGCCATCACCCCGTCGGACTCCAGCTGCGCGCAGGCCTTGTTGGCCAGCGGGCAGGCCAGCCAGAAGGTGGTGGGGAAGGGGGTCCCGTCCTCCAGCGCCGGATCGACCCGCAGCACCGCGGGCAGGCCCCAGGCACAGCGCGCGGCAGCGGCGACGCGTCCGCGCAGCGGCCGGCCGATCATGGCGGCGCCACGCGCCCGGTCGTGGGCGTCCAGCTCGGGACGGGCCAGTGCGGCGTCGTCGCTGGCGTCGGACGGTGGCCGCAGGGCGTCCTCGGCGGTGCCCTGCGCGGGCGGATCGGTGGCGGCGGGATCGTCGGGCATGGCACCAGGCTCGCCTGCGGCGCCCCCGGCGGCAACCGCGTCGTCGCGCCGCGCGCCGGTCAGCGCCGCCCCGCGCGCCGCAGCGGCACATGGGGGATCTGCGCCCACAGGAAGGTGGCGCCATCGGCGGCGAAGCCAAAGCGCGCGTACCAGTCCACGAGGTGCTCCTGGGCCTTGCAGACCACGGGGCCGTCGGTGAGCGCCAGGGCGCGCTCGACCACCTGGGAGCCCACGCCGCGCCCTCGCCAGGCCGGATGGACCACCACCCGCTCCAGGGAGGCCGGCGACCCCGGCTCGACGCGCAGCCGCGCACCGGCCACGACGCCGCGGTCGGTGCCGGCGATCGGCGAGGCCGCGCCCTCGGCGACGGCGCGGCCAGCGACCTCGGCCCACACGTGGGTGACGGGAGAGTCCAGGTCGCGATGGTCCAGCTCGGGGTCGATCGCCTGCTGCTCGACGATGAACACGTCCACCCGCAGCGCCAGCAGCGCGTAGAGCGTGGCCGCGTCCAGCGCCGGGCCGGCGGCGCTGCGCGAGATGAGCGTCGGTCGGTCGGGCTCGCCCGGCGCGTCGTGGGCGGCGGTCGGGGTCGTCGGGTGCGTCACGGGTCCTCGTCGTCGGGGGCTGTGTCGCGGTCGTCGCCGAGCAGGCCGAGCGCCTCGCCGAGCGTGCGCCACCAGGGCGCGTCGTCCTCGCGGGCCTCCTCGTCGGGCTCGCGCTCGCTGGCCAGGGCGCGGGGCGCGTCGTCGTCACGGCGCACCACGTAGGGGATCTCGCCGGGGCGCACGAGCCCGAGGTCGCGCGCGAGCAGCTCGATCTCGTCGGGGTCCTCCAGCTCCTCGCGGCGCTCCTCGAGGTCGGCGACCTCCTCGGCGAGCTGCGCGCGCTCGGCCTCCAGCTCGGCCACGCGGTCGCGCTGCTCCAGGTAGCGCTGGGCGGGCGTGGCCGCCACGAGCGCGATCACCAGCAGCAGCGCGGCCAGCGCGAGCGCGTAGGGGCGCTGCCCGCGGGTCAGCGCCGCGGGCAGCAGGGACCGTCGCCAGCGGCGGCTGGCGCTCGCGCGCCGGCGACGGTCGGCCATGTCACGCGCCCCCGGCCCTCGGGAAGGCGTCGCGACCGGCGTAGCGGGCGGCGTCGCCGAGCATCTGCTCGAGCCGCAGCAGCTGGTTGTACTTGGCGGTGCGGTCGCTGCGAGCCGGCGCGCCGGACTTGATCTGCCCGGAGTTCGTCGCGACCGCGAGGTCGCTGATGGTGGCGTCCTCGGTCTCGCCCGACCGGTGGCTGACCATCGTGCTCCACCCGGCGCGGTGCACCAGGTCGATGACGTCGAGGGTCTCGGTCAGCGTGCCGATCTGGTTGACCTTGACCAGCAGGCTGTTGCAGGAGCCCTCGCGGATCGCGCGACGCGACCGCTCGATGTTGGTGACGAGCAGGTCGTCGCCGACGATCTGCACCTGGTCGCCCAGGCGCGCGGTCAGCTTGGCCCAGCCGGCCCAGTCCTCCTCGTCCAGACCATCCTCGATCGACACGATCGGGAAGCGGCTGACGAGGTCGGCGAGCCGATCGATCATCCCGTCGGCGTCGAGGGTCACGCCCTCGCCGGCCAGGACGTAGGAGCCGTCCTGGTGGAACTCGCTGGCGGCCACGTCCAGCGCCAGGGCGATGTCGTCGCCGGGGGCGTATCCCGCCGCCTCGATCGCCTCGACGAGCAGCTCCAGCGGCGCCTCGTTGGTGGGCAGGTTCGGCGCGAAGCCGCCCTCGTCGCCCAGGCCCGTGGACAGGCCACGCCCGCCGATCACCTTCTTGAGCTGCTGGTACACCTCGGCGCCGGCCCGCACCGCCTCGGCGAAGGTCGGCAGGCCCACCGGCGCCAGCATGAACTCCTGGAAGTCCACGCTCGAGTCGGCGTGCTCGCCGCCGTTGATGACGTTCATCATCGGCACCGGCAGCAGGTGGGCGTTGACGCCGCCGAGGTAGCTGGCCAGCGGCAGCCCCACCGACGAGGCCGCGGCGCGCGCCACGGCGAGGCTCACGCCGAGCAGCGCGTTGGCGCCGAGGTTGGCCTTGCCGTCGGAGCCGTCGACGTCCAGCAGCGTCTGGTCGATGGCGCGCTGGTCGGTGGCGTCGCGGCCGAGCAGCGCCGGCGCGATGACGTCGGTCACGTTGCCCACGGCGGTGGTCACGCCCTTGCCGCCGTAGCGGTCGCCGCCATCGCGGAGCTCCACGGCCTCGAACTGGCCGGTGGAGGCACCGCTGGGGACGGCCGCGCGACCCGAGGCGCCATCGACGAGGACGCAGTCCACCTCGATGGTCGGGTTGCCGCGGGAGTCCAGCAGCTCGCGTGCCTGGAAGGCTTCGATCTCCATGTGCGATCCGTTCTCCGGTCGTGCGATCAGCGCACGATTGGTTCGGCTCGGCCGTGCGGTGCCGCGCGGCCGGGTCAGCTGAGGAACATCGGCTGACCGTCCACGTGCCGCACCTTGGGCACGTAGCGGTCGCGGTCGTAGAAGGCGTCGACGTTCACGCGCTTCTCGCCGCGGCCGGTCTCCTCGATGTCCACGTGGGTGTACTGGCCCTCGCGCAGCGCGCACATCTGGCCCGAGATGCCGTTGAACAGCAGGTCGGTGGCCATCACCGCGTAGTTGGTGGCGACCATGAGGTCCAGGGCGTCGGGGGCGCCCGAGCGCATGATGTAGCCGAGGTTCTGGCTGATCACGCCGACCCCGGTGAGGTCCTTGACGTACTCCGCGACCTGGTCGCCGACGCCGCCGAGCTTCTGGTGGCCGTAGGGGTCGGGCTCGCCGCGGACCATCATCTCACCGCCCTCGGGGCGGGCGCCCTCGGACACGGTGCACATCGCGTAGTTGCGCGGGTTGTCGTGGCGGTCCTCCATCAGCAGGCCCGCCAGGCGCTCGACGTCGAAGGGGACCTCGGAGATGACCGCGCGGTCGGCGCCGGCGAGGTAGGCCGAGATCAGCGAGGTCTCGCCCGAGTAGCGGCCGAACAGCTCGACCACCGCGATGCGCTCGTGGCTGCCGGCGCTGGTGCGCAGGTTGTTGATCGCCCCCACCGAGCGGGTGATCGCCGTGGAGAACCCGATGCAGTAGTCGGTGCCGTGGACGTCGTTGTCCATCGTCTTGGGCACCGCCACGACCGGCACGTTCTCGCGGTGCAGGCGCAGCGCGTAGGACAGCGTGTCGTCGCCACCGATCGCGACCAGCGCGTCGATGCCCAGGCGCTCCAGGACGTGCAGCACGTGGCCGGTGCAGTCGTGGGGGTCGTCCCCGGTGAGGTCGTCGGCGACCGATGCCGGCGCGTCCTTGGCCCGCACCTTGGAGGGGTTGGTGCGGCTGGTGTGCAGCATCGTGCCGCCGTAGCGGTCGATGGTGCGCACCGCGTTGCGGTCCAGCTCCATGGTGTTGTGGGCCACCGACGCGGGATCATCGGGGTCGCAGGCCAGCAGGCCGCCCCAGCCGCGCATGATGCCCACGGCGGTGTGCCCCTCGTCGATGGCACGGTTCACCGTCGACTTGATCGCGGGGTTCAGGCCGGGGACGTCGCCCCCTCCGGTCAGCACTCCGATGCGCACGGCTGCGCTCCTCCCTGTCTCGGGGTGTCGGATCGTCGCGCGCAGTCTGCCCGATCGCAGCGCGCGCGTCAGCCGGTCAGCCCGCCGACAGGGCCGTCAGCGCGGCGACGGAGGACCCTCGGCCCGCTGCGCGAAGCCCTGCGCCGCGCGCCGCAGCGCCTGCTCGGCGTCCACGCCGGCCTCGCCTGCCAGGGTCACCGCGGCCAGCAGCAGCCGCCCGACCGCATCCTGCGCGTCGGGGCCGCCGGCCTCGTCCGGCGCATCGTCGACCAGGGCCGCCAGGGCCTCGCGCGCGGACGCCGCGGCCTCGGCCCGCGAGGCCACCGGCAGGTCGTGCCGCCGGGCGCGCTGGAGCAGCTTCGCGGCCAACGGCAGCGCTGGCTGACCGCGCACCACGCCGTCGAAGGGGCCGTTGCGCTCGGGCTTCTCCGCGGCCTTGAGCTCCTCCCAGCGGTCCATGACCGACGCAGCGTCGGCAGCCGTGTCCTCGCCGAACACGTGCGGGTGACGGCGGACCAGCTTCTCGGCGATGCCGCCGGCGACGTCGTCGACGTCGAAGCGCTCCTCGTCGTCGGCGATCTGCGCGTGGAAGACCACCTGGAGCAGCAGGTCGCCCAGCTCCTCGCGGATCGCGTCGTCGTCGCCTGCCGCGACGGCCTCGGCGAGCTCGTGGACCTCCTCGACGGCGTAGGGGATCAGCGACTCGGTCGTCTGCTCCTGGTCCCACGGGCAGCCGTCGGGGGCGCGCAGCCGCGCCTGCACGTCCACGAGCTCCAGCAGCCGCACGCCCTTGGGCGCGGCGCCGAAGTAGACGACCTCCACCTCGATCTGGGCGCGCGCGGCCGTCATGCCCAGGGTGCGGGTGAAGGCCTCGTGGTCGCCGGGGCCGTAGAGGTAGGCCACCTCGCCCAGGGCCTGGGTGCGGTCGACGATCCAGTCGGCGCGCGCCCGCTGCTCGGGGCTCACGCCACCGAGGAGGTCGCCGCGCGACAGCGGCGCCTCCCCCGCTGGCGGCACGACCTCGTAGCGCAGCCCGGCCGCGTCGAGGTGGGGCACGAAGGGGTGGCTCGGCGCGCCCACGAGCACCGCCTCGCTCGCCATCAGCGCCGACCAGGCGTGCAGAGGCAGCAGCCCCGGCAGCTGGTCGCTGCTGTCGACGAGGACGAGGCGGGTCACGGGCGCGGGCCGTCGGGACGGGGTGGGACCGAGGTCAGTCCTCGAGGTCCTCGAGCTCCTCGAGCTCCTCCTCGATGGCCTCCTCGTCGAGCTCCTCGAGGTCCTCCTCGTCCGGGGCGGGCATCTCCTCGCCCTCGGGGGCGGGCATGCCGCCGGGGTCGGGCATCTCGGCGTCCTCGGGCGGGGTGACCTGGCCGAGCTCGGCGTCCCAGGTCCCGTACTCCTCGGCCACCTCGATCTCGGCGTCCTCGATCAGCTCCGGCAGGAGCTCCTCGTTGATGTAGGCCTGCTGGCGCTGGAGCTGGGCGTCCTCGTCGAGGTCCTCGTAGGCCTCGCTCTCCAGGGCCAGCACCTCGATGATGTGGAAGCCGAACTGGGTCTCGATCGGCCCGAGCAGGTCGCCGGCCTCGGCATCGAACACGGCGTCGTCGAAGGCCTCGTCCATCTGGCCGCGGGGGAACTCCCCGAGGTCGCCGCCCTCCTCGGCGCTGCCGGGGTCCTCGGAGGCGTCCTCGGCGACGTCGGCGAAGTCCTCGCCGTCCTCGATCCGCTCGCGGGCGTCGTCGGCGGCGCCCTCGTCCTCGGTGAGGATGTGGCGCGCCTCGGCGATCTCCTCGTCCTCGATCTCGCCGTCCTCGGCGAGCTGGGCCATCAGGCCCTCCTGGTAGGCGAGCAGCTCGAGGTCGAGGTCGATGTCCTCCTCGGTGAGCCCCTGGGTCTCGGCGAACTCCTCGAGGTCCATCCCCATCTGCTCTTGGATGTCGGCCTCGATCTCGTCGCGCTGGGCGTCGATGTCCTCCTCGGTGACCTCGACGCCGCGCTCCTCCGCGCCCTGGCGGATCAGCGCGCCGTTGATGCGCTGGTTGAGCACCTGCGCGCCGAGCTGGGCGCGCAGGGCATCCTCGCCGCCCATCATCTCGGCCTGCTGCTCGAACTCGGGGTCGTCGGTCACGGCGTCGAGCTGCGACTCGACGTCGGAGGCCGGGATCTCCTCGCCGTTGACGAGCGCGGCCCAGTCGTCGCCGCCGGCACCGAGCTCCTGGTCGCAGGCGACCAGCAGGAGCGAGAGCGCTGCCGCGGCGGTCAGCATCTTCAGAACGGACACGGTGATCGCCTCTCTTGCACGGGAAGGGGTCCGGCCGAGGTCGCGGCCGCAACGGCCAGCGTACGAGCCCGCGATCGGGGTCGCAGGTCGGGTGCGCGCCGGCGCCCGGCGATCACCGAGACCGCCAGCGCGGCGACCCGACCGGACCACGGCCGGGCAGACGAGGGCGCCCCCGACCACCCACGAGGCGGCTGAGCGCCGTTGCCGCGGCCTCGCGCTAGGCGCCGAACAGCGTCTTCAGGTCCCGCGCCAGCGCCCCGACCAGGTCGCCCGAGCGCGGCAGCGGCAGCTCGATCGCGCTCGCGGCCGGGTTGGACGTGGCATCGGGGAACCGGCGGCGCAGCCGGATGTCCTGGGCCTCGGTGAGCTCCACCGGCTCGATCCGGGCGGTGCGCCGGGGCGTGGTGCTGATGCGGGTGATGCCCCAGCGACGCACCGCCGCGCGCAGCGCGGCCACGGCCAGCAGGCGCTCGGCGGGCTCGGGCAGCGGCCCGAACCGGTCGGCGAGCTCGGCGCGCACCGCCTTGATGCCCGCGGCGTCGCGCACCGAGGCGACGCGCCGGTAGGCCTCCAGGCGCAGCGCCTCGTCGTCGATGTAGTCGGCGGGCAGGTGGGCGTCGACGGGCAGGTCGATGCGGATCTCCGGCTCGGGCGCGGGCGCCTCGCCCGAGGTGAGCTCGTCGACCGCCTCCTTCATGAGGCGCCCGTACTCCTGCACGCCCACGGCGGCGACCTTGCCCGACTGGTCGCCCGACAGCAGGTCGCCGGCGCCGCGGATCTCGAGGTCCCGCAGGGCGATCGACAGGCCCGAGCCCAGGCCGCTGTGCTCGGCGACGGCCTCCAGGCGCCGCTGGGCCTGCTCGGTCATCGCGCGCTGCTCGGGGAACAGCACGTAGGCGTAGGCCCGGCGCGACGAGCGCCCGATGCGCCCCCGCAGCTGGTAGATCTGCGCGAGGCCGAGCAGGTCGGCGCGCTCGAGCACGAGGGTGTTGGCGTTGGGGATGTCCAGGCCCGACTCGATGATGGTGGTGCACACCAGCACGTCGTACTCGCGCCGCCAGAAGGCCACCATGAGCGACTCGAGCGCCTCCTCGCCCATCTGGCCGTGCGCCACGGCGACCCGCGCGCCGGGCACCAGCTCGCGGACCCGCGCCGCGGCGGCCTCGATCGTGTCGACCTGGTTGTGCACCCAGAAGACCTGCCCCTCGCGCAGCAGCTCTCGGCGCACCGCGAGCGCGGCCAGGGACTCGTCGAACTGCCCGACGTGGGTCACGACCGGCTGGCGCTCCTCGGGCGGGGTGTCGATGGTCGACAGGTCCCGGATCCCGGTGATGGCCATCTCGAGGGTGCGCGGGATCGGCGTGGCGGTCATCGTCAGCACGTCCACGCTGGCGCGCAGCGCCTTGAGGCGCTCCTTGTGCGCCACCCCGAACCGCTGCTCCTCGTCGACCACGAGCAGCCCGAGGTCGCGGAAGGACACGTCGTCGCCGAGCAGGCGATGGGTGCCCACCACGATGTCCACGGTGCCCGCGGCCAGCCCGTCGAGGATCTCGCGCTGCTCGCGCTGGCTGGCGAAGCGCGACAGGACCCGCACCTCGACCGGGAAGCCGCGAAAGCGCTCGGCGAAGGTCTCCCCGTGCTGCTGGGCCAGCAGCGTGGTGGGCACCAGGACCGCGACCTGCGCGCCGTCGAAGACCGCCTTGGCGGCCGCGCGCACCGCGATCTCGGTCTTGCCGTAGCCCACGTCCCCGCAGATCAGGCGATCCATCGGGACGGGACGCTCGAGGTCGGCCTTGACCGCGTCGATCGCCTCCTGCTGATCCGGGGTCTCCACGTGGGGGAAGGCGTCCTCGAGCTCGCGCTGCCACGGGGTGTCGGGGCCGAAGGCGCGCCCGTCGGCGTGCTGGCGCGCCTGGTAGAGGCGCAGCAGCTCGCCGGCCATCTCGCGGGCCTGGGCCTTCACCTTGCCGCGGGCGCGCTCCCAGTCCGCCCCGCCCAGGCGCATCACCTGGGGCTGCTCCCCGCCGACGTACTTGTGGAGCGAGTCCACGGCGTCGCCGGGCACGTAGAGGGTGTCCTCGCCGGCGTACTCGACCACGACGTAGTCGCGGGTCACCTGGCCCGCCGCGCCGCCGCCCACGGTGGTGGTCGGCCCGCCGAGCGTGCGGGTCACCACCCCGGCGTAGCGCCCGACCCCGTGCGTGGAGTGGACCACGTGGTCGCCGGGCTCGAGGTCGAGCACGGCGTCGGCCGCCGAGCGCCGCCCGGGCAACCGGCGCGGCGCCCGCGAGCGTCGCGGGCCGAGCAGGTCCCACTCCCCGAGCACGGCCAGGCCGAGCTCCTCGGAGCGGAACCCGCCGCGCAGCGACGAGGGCACCACCGCCACGCCGGGCTCGCCCAGGCCCTCGAGCCGCTCGGCCACGCGGGCGGCCACGCCCTCCTCGCGCAGCACCCCGGCCAGCCGCCGCGCGGTGCCCGCGCCCGGGGCGGTCAGCACCACGGCGTGCCCGTCGGCGACCAGCTGGCGCGCCGTGGCCGCCGCGGCCGCGACGTCGCCCCGGAAGGTCTCCCAGGCCTTGGCGGGGACGTCCCAGGTGGCGCTGCCGAAGGCGGTGAGGTG
>PUKE01000171.1 GCA_003550425.1 Nitriliruptoria bacterium | reverse complement strand
GCCTGCAGGCCAGTCTTGACGGCGACATATGGCTCCCGGATGACGGCACAGAGGCGAACACGATCGCGACAACCGCTGATTTTGCGGCGAACAACCTCTTTGGAACGTCTGTCACTGGCCGTGTTACGCTCGGCGGCTATGGAGAGGATCCAAGCCAAACGCCGACACAGGGACGAGAGCCGCAGCGACTGAGCGCCTATCAGATCGCGATCGACACCACATCATTGCGTGTGATTGAAGATGAGACGTATATCGGCAGTGCGTGGGGCGTTGCACAGGACATCGCAGGCGATGCAGGCTATACGATCGTCCCCGATTACGACCCTGAAATCTATGCGATCGAGGCGTTCGAGCCCGGCAGTCAGACGCGATCGTCGGATGGCTGGATCGAGATCGATCACGAGCACAAAAACGTCACCGAAGGATACTACAACGCAATCACGATCGTCGGCTCACGAGATGAGGAGACCGACGAACTACCGCAAGTCACCGTCGAGAGTCAGTCCGAAATTGAAGAGAAAGGGCGGATCGAAGGCCCTGCGATCGAGCGAACCGATTTGACGTCGACGCCACAGCTCATCTCCGCGGCTCAGTCCGCCCTCGCAGAAGGGATCGCAGCGGACACCGACACTGGCTCGATCACGATCGAGTCCCAACTTGTCTACCCCGGCTATGCTTACCAGATTCCTGACGAGTGCAAGCGATCGAACGGCGGCGAGTTCCCGGATGACGTCACACATCTCACGGTTCAAAGCACGCAGTTCGAGTGGGGGGAGATGACTGTCAACTTTGACGAGGACGACTTTATCGGCGTGCTCCGATCGCTGCGAGGCGATCTCGAGCTCACAAGACGAGCGACACGATAACCGACACACGTGCGATGACCCTCGCGGCGAGCACTTGTGATTTTCAAGAGAGAAACCAATGACAAACCCATTTTCAAGACAACCGGCAACAGCGGATTACTCAATCCGAAAGGGCGATACTGGCCCGGCGATCGAGGCACAGCTCACGAACGTCGACGGATCGACCGTCGATCTCACCGATGCAAGCGAGGTTCGGCTCTATATCCGCCGCCAGGCCGACGGCGCGGATGTCGTCAACACGGCGATCGCGATCGATGACGCAGCAGACGGCCAAGTCTCACACGAGTTCGATAACGGCTTCTCGTCGACCGGCGACGGGATGCACTCGCTTTACTTTGAGGTCCAGTTTTCCAGCGGATCGATCGAAAGCTATCCCCGCGGTGGCGTAGCCTATCTGTGGGTTCCCGAGCGCTTCGCAGATGGCGATCTTGCCGATCTCGATCCGCAGAACGCAGAGGTTGGCGTGCTCACGGCTGACGATCTCCGTGCGAACACGATCGCCGGGCGTGGCGGTCCTCTCCAATGGTCGACAGATCAGGATGCAAACGGCAACGATCTGACTGGGCTCGGAGCTGTCGGCGCGACAACACTCAGTCCTGGAAGCATGTCCGAGCAGATCGGGACGACACAGTTGTCAAATGAAGCAGTGACGGCTGCGAAGATCGCTGCAGCAGCTGTTGAGAGTGGGGCGATCGCAAGTAGTGCAGTAGGTAGCGATGCGATTGCAACTGATGCAGTAGGGAGTGACGCGATCGCGTCGGACTCGGTCACAGTCGACGAGTTGGCAGCAGCGCTCGGAACTACCAGCGAAAATAGGGTTCCGGGGACAACGCACTTTGAGAATACGAAGCACGAGGCTCTCGAAGCAAAAACTATTGCTAACGATCGCATTTATGCAAGAAGCTTTGACGGCTCAAATGCAGATACCCGACTCGATAACGCACTTTCTGCAGCCGCCGACGGAGACGTTGTTATGTTGGAGAATGCTCAATACTCATCGGAACGAACTATAACAACGCAGCTGTTATTGATAGGAACTATGTCCTCTAGGTCATCAGGGACACAAATCGAAGAGAGTTGGACGTTTGATAGTCGAGCAAAACTCACCAATGTGGCTATCAGAGGGAGCACGACAGAAATCCAGTTTAATGTTAATGGGTCATTTGCATCCGACATAGCATTCCGCGGGATATCCCCGACAGTGCGGTTTAGTGCAAGTCAATGCGCGATTTATAACGCTATTGCAACAGGTACTAATGGAGCAATCGTATTCGACGAGGAGACAAGTGGAGGATTAGCGGACTCAATTAGGGGCCCGAGCGTGACGGACAACGGGGACAACACAGTGGGGGATGTTGCATGAGTTTGTGGTTCAGACGCACGCAAGGACTCGATAGTGTCATGATGCGACAAATAGCAAACGATGCAGGCGTCTCATGGGATTATCAATCAATCGTCTACCGTGGCCGAGGAATTGGTTATGCTGACGGAGATCAATCAGACGTTAAGGCGATTCAAGACGCTGCTGAGCCGTTGTTGGGATACCGACCTGTCGAGGTTGACGCTCCCGAAACGGGCGACGAGTAGGCTGTTCTAACACTTGCAGTTCAGGCGAATCGACCTTGAAATAAACTCTTACAAATACACTCATAACACATGTCACGAACACTCAACCAAGGCCGCAACGCACTCACGGACGCACTCGTTGAAGGCCGCAATATCGAAATCGTAAGTATCGCACTCGGG
>PUKE01000136.1 GCA_003550425.1 Nitriliruptoria bacterium | reverse complement strand
CCAGAGGAGTGCGTCGGCCATGTCGACCTCGATCCGCAGACGTTAGCCAAACGCGTTGACGACGAGCGTGACGTTGAAGTGCCGCTGTTGTCGGGGTTCAAAACCGACTGGGAAGATAGAACTGAGAGCGGCACGTTCGTCTGGTACCACGGACCGCGTCCGTGGGGTGGGCTTCCTCGGTGGCTCAAGCACTATCAGGTCCACGTCACTACGTTCACCACAGAAGACGGTGAGACGGTCGTGACGGCTCACGAGGAGGCGAACCCGTACCGACCAGACCTCTGGGCCGATCACCTCACCAAAGGTCCCTCACACTCCGTTGAGGAAGGTGTCGAGCAGGCAGAAAACGCCCTCGAAGACGCTGGTGTCGAATGGGAGGTCGTGGATGGAATCTCCGCTTGATTGGGCTGAGTTTATCCTGGCCCTACTCGCCATTGCGGCGTTGGCGAAATCCGGTTACAACGGGATGATACACCAGTACGTGGTCGTGCGGCTCAGAAAGGCCGAGGAGGCCCACGAGCGCATGGAGGATGTCGAGCGGAAGCTCGATGATATACAGGAGAGACAAGAACAGCAGACTGACGTGCTTATCGCCATCGGACAGGCGGCAAATGGTGATAAAGAGTTTGACGTTGACCGATATTCGAGGGTGACAGGAAGGGACTCAGTAGATCAGTTCTTCACCGACAGGTGACCTAAAAGGTATCCCACGAGCCGGTGACGATACCGACTCGGACTGGGTATCTCCCCGGCTCTGTCGGTGGGTCAATGCTGATCGACCCCGACGCGGTTTCCCCAGGCCCGATTGGTTGTCCCGCGACTGACGTTTCTCCCTCGTACTGGCCGTCTACTTCGGCTTCAACGATAATCCCAGCGATAAGCGGACCACCATCGACGTACTCGATCTCAAACTCCCCCTCCTCGTCGTCTGTGTTTAGACCACAACTGGTGATCTGGAGGGTGACATCCCCGTCGCCCACTTCACCACCACTCCCACCGCTTCCGTCGTCTGTTTCTGACACCTCAAATGTCCACTGGTCGGCCTGGATCAGTTCGTCCGGGTCGGTAACGTTCGCGGTGATTAAAAACTCCTCACCATCTTCGAGCCAATCAATGTCAAACTCGACTGAGCTTTGAACGTTGGGGAGTGAGGATTGGTTGAAGTTCTCAGTCACATCAGTGCCGGAGATGTTGATGTTGATGTTGGCGAAGTCGAACGGGTCGGCGTCTACCGTGTAGTCGACAGAAATGGTTGTTCCGTCGATGGATACACCGTCTATCACCAACGCTTGCTCAGATCCGGTCGTCTCGAACGTCTGTCGGAAGTTAATCGCTTCGTAACTCATACAGTATCTAACAGTAGACTCCCCCTAAAGTGTTCTGTGGGCCGGTCGGTAGATTTTACACCCACACCGTCCAATGTGTCTGTATGTCGTCAACGTCCTGTGGGACAATCATCGTGGAAGAACCGTTCGATCAATCAGATGTCGTGATAACAGACTGTGGAGTCAGTTCAACAAGTGCTGTCGCGGATGGGTCTGTCGGTACCACAGCCACGGCGACCGTATCCAACGACAACGACGCGGCTGCGAGTGTGTCCGTGGACTTCATCGTCGGCGGGTCAACGCTCGATACAATCACCAACAACGTTCCTGGTGGGTCTTCTGCCGACTTCGAGTTGGACATCGTCTTCGAGGAGGCAGGTGAGGTTGACGTTGGTGTCGACCTCGCGTCAGTCTCGGAAGCGTAGGGGAAACTGTTTTTGCGGACGCCTGTGTCCATTGTAGTATGGATCTCGCCTTTCAGCAACCGTTCGACGCGTCAATGAGTGGACCGATCACCGCCTCGTCGGGTATGGCAACCTGTGGAACCATCACCGTGAGCGAAGAAGACGACGGTGGGACGACAGACCCGACCGACCCAGGCGACTCGCCGATTCCAGAAGTACCGACAACCGCAGTTGCCGGTGGTGTGGCCCTGGTTATCCTACTCGTTGTCTTCCTGTTAATGAACTGAGCGTGGGGAAACTGTTTTTGCGGACGCCTGTGTTCTCTATAGTATGAATCTCAGGTTTGAACAGCCGTTCGAGGAACCCAACTCGGGTGCGAGGTCGTATTTCGGAATTGGAGAGGGTGAAACCCCTGGCGAACTGTTCAGCATTGAACGGGTGAGGTCGCCCAGATCCATACCACCGGGCGAGACGGTGTTTGTGGAGATAGACTGGTCTGTCGACATCGACTGGTCGGCTATCGACAGTGACGATCAAAACTACTGTAACGCAGGCGGTGTGTTCAGGGAGATCCCCGGCGGTGATATGTTCACCCGTGCTACTATCGAGGGGTCCTCAGACACGGGTGAGCGTAACTGCTGGGCACTTACCAACCCCGATACAATCACATCCACGAGACAGGTATCGGTACCAACAGACCCCGGCGAGTACGAGATCGAAGTCGAGGTTGTCGGTGCCGTCGACGGACAGACCTACGACTCCAGGACGGAGACGATCACCGTTGACGACGATTCTCCCGACCCACCTGAGGAGCCCGAGGAGCCCGAAGAACCCGATAGCGACGATCCGTGGGAGATTACACTCCCCGGCGGTGACGACATTGGATT
>PUKE01000097.1 GCA_003550425.1 Nitriliruptoria bacterium | reverse complement strand
GTGGAGATGGTGCTGCCGTGCAGCAGCTCGGCGCCGAGCTCGATCGGCACCGGCGCGAGGGACCGATCGGTGGCGATGCGCCCGCCGATCCGATCGCGGGCCTCGAGCACGACCACGCGCCTGCCCGCCGCGCGCAGCGCAGCGGCTGCGGCGAGCCCGGCGGCGCCCGCGCCCACGACGACGACGTCCGCCGTCGGCCCCTCAGGTCCGTTGCCGCTCATGATGTTCCTTGACGCTCCGAGCCTGTGAGGCCTCGAGCCTCCGAGCCCTCGGCGGCCCCGAGCTCCCGTGGCCCCGAGCTCCCGTGGCCCCGAGCCTCCCGGCCGCCCGGCCTCCCGGCCTAGCGAAGCAGAGCCTATTGGGTGCGTCTCGTGCCGCCTGGTGGTCGCCTGTGCACCCCGTGCGCGCGGTGGCGCTCTGTCTGCACGCGCGCGAAGATTCCATAGGTCTTCCAACGAATCGTTGGTCAAGAGTTCGGGAATAAGAGGAAGTTCGCCGCCGTTGCAGACAATGCACGGGGGCGCATCACCGCCCCGGCGATCCGCAGCGTGGAAGGAGGAGCGATGGCGCGATTCACCGACAAGGTCGCCGTGGTCACCGGTGGCGCCGGCGGGATCGGCGAGACCGTCGCCACGCGGCTCGCTCAGGAAGGCGCCAAGGTCGTCGCCGTCGACATCGACGAGGACGCCGTCACCGCAGCGGCCGAGCGGGTCGGCAACGGCGCGCGGCCCGTCGCCGCTGACGTCTCGACCGAGGAGGGCGTCGCGACCTACGTCAACGCCGCGGTCGAGGCCTTCGGTCGCATCGACCTCTTCTTCAACAACGCCGGGATCGAGGGCAAGGTGTCCTCGCTCCACGAGACCGACGTCAGGGAGTTCGACAAGGTGCTCGCGGTCAACGTTCGCGGGGTCTACCTCGGGATGCAGCAGGTCATCCGTCAGATGCTCGACCAGGGTGACGGTGGGGTGATCGTCAACACCGCGTCGGTGGCGGGGCTGCGCGGCTTCCCTGGGCTCGGGCCCTACGTCGCGTCGAAGCACGCGGTCATGGGTCTGACGAAGACGGCCGCTGCCGAGGTCGGGGATAGGGGCATCCGGGTGACGAGCATCAACCCGGCGCCCGTCGGCACGCACATGATGGACCGGATCGAGCACGGCATGGCCGGGGAGGGCGGTGACCCCAAGGAGGTGCACGAGCAGTTCGCCTCGACGAACCCCCTCGGGCGCTACGCGTCGCGCGAGGAGATCGCCGAGGTGGTGTGCTTCCTGTTCAGCGACGACGCCACCTTCGTCAATGCCGGCCCCGTCCTCGTCGACGGGGGCATGACCGCCACGTGACCGACCAAGGGCGGGTCGTCCCGACCGCGGGCGGCCCGCCCCCGCCGAGGCTCACGCGCGACATCACGGGGGCACGCGCGCGGCCGTGGAAGGCTGCATCGCGAGGCAACCGCACGAGTGCGCACAGACGAGAAGCCGGCCAGGAGCACTGCGAGCCACAAGGAGCGCGCCGAGCCCGACCTCGGTGCCTTGCGGGTCGTGGCCGCCGACAAGGTCCACAACGCCGAGTCGATCCTCGCCGATCTCGCACACGAGGGCGGGGCAGTCTGGGAGCGCTTCTCGGCGACCCCCGACCAGGTCGCCTGGTGCCACGAGGCCGTGCATGCGCTGCTGGCCGAGCGCCTCGGCGGCGTCTCCCGCCTGCCTGGTCGCCTCGCCGGACTGGCCGCCGCCCTACGATGCGCCATGCCGCGCTGGCCGCGGCCGAGGCCTGCCTGGGGCAGGCCACGGCGTGTGCCGGCGGAGCGCACCCGCGCGGCGGCACAGGCGCTCTCTCCGATGAGCGAGGCGGGCGTGGCCTCGGAGCCTCCGCGCGGTGTGGCCTGGGGTGGGCAAGGCGCAGGCGTGCCCGCGGGTCGGTCCGCGATGACCGTTCGGAGGCCCCAGTGCCCCACGAGGTCGGGGTCGGCTGGCGCACGGTGCTGGGTGCCGTCCTCTGCGACAGCGGCCTCGGCCGCCTGCGGCCGGGTCGCGCTCGGGCGGGCCCTGGGGCACCGTGTCGCCAGGTCGCATCGTGTGGCACGCCCTCGATGTGCTCACGACTGCACGCGAGACATGAACCGTCACCAGCTGCTGGGATCAGCCCATGAGCGACGACGCAGAAGGCCCGGACCGCGACGCCGTCTGGGACCGGCTCCTTGGCGGTCTGCTGGGGGTGCACATCGGTGACAGCCTCGGCGCCAGCCTCGAGTTCTCGGCGCCGAACACTGGCCCGCCGCTGCGCGACATCGTGGGTGGTGGCCCGTTTGGCTGGGAGGCCGGTGCCGCCACCGATGACACCGACCTGACCGTCTGTGTGGCGCGCGGCTACGCGGCGCTGGCGCGTGGTGAGCTGTCCGACGAGCCCGAGGCGCTCACGCACTGGATCGCTGGCGACATGGTCGCCTGGCTGCACAGCGACCCGGTCGACGTCGGCGGCACGACCGCCACCGCGCTTGGCCGCATCGCCCGCGGCGAGGATCCGCTGACCGCCGGCGCCTCGCACGACCGCAGCGCGGCCAACGGTGGGCTGATGCGCTGCCTGCCCACCGCGCTCGCGCGGCCCGACGCCACCACGCGCC
>PUKE01000157.1 GCA_003550425.1 Nitriliruptoria bacterium | reverse complement strand
TCGACGCCTACCCGGTGGTCGACATCAGCCGCGAGGCCTACGACGGCGACCCCGCCCACTCGGGCGACTCGGTGCTGCGCGGCCGTCTGGCCGACGCCGGCTAGCGCCCCGCCGCGCGCGTTCCGCACCCGGCCGCGCGCTTGCCGGCGCCCAGCGCCGGTGCCACGCTTGCTGGGAGACCTCATCCCGGGAGCCCTGCCATCCGCCTGGACCATCTGCGCGCTCACTGGCTGGCGCGCGACCTCATCGCCTGGCCCGACGGGATCGCAGGCGACCAGGTGCTGACCCTGCACGCCAGCGCCACCGGCGCGCTGGCGGTCGAGGACGGGCGCGTGGTCGGCGCGGACCGGACGGTGACGCTGCAGGCCGAGCCGGGCAGCCTCGACCCGGCGCTGGTCGACCACGGGTGGCGCCACATCGCCCACTACCGGCCGCTGCGGCTGCCCATCGACGAGACGCCCGAGTCGATCGCCGAGCTGCTGCGGGGCGAGCTCGCCGTGGCCTGCACCGACGCCGGCGGGCGGCTGGTGGAGCTCACCGGCGTGCAGCTGCCCGGCGTCCTCGACGACCTCTACGCCGACGCGGCCACGAAGGCGCGCCTGGGCACCACCGTCGACGGGCACGGGCAGCCGACGCTGCGCGTGTGGGCGCCGACCGCCCGCGAGGTGCGCCTGCACCGCTGCGCCCAGCCCACCCCCGATGACGCCACGCAGCCGCTCGCCGACGCCGTCGCGACGCTGCCGCTGCGCCGCGACGAGGCCAGCGGCGTCTGGGAGGGCACCGCCGACGCCGACTGGCACGGCGCGCCGGTGGTGCTCGAGGTCGCGGTGTTCACCCCGACCACCGGCGCGCTGCAGCGCCACGTCGTCACCGACCCCTACAGCGCGGCGGTCACCGCCGACGGCGCCCGCACGCTGCTGCTCGACCTCGACGACCCGGCGCTGGCCCCGCCCGGCTGGGACGACCTCGCCAAGCCGACCCACGCCGGCCACGCGAGCGTCTACGAGCTCCACATCCGCGACCACAGCGTCCACGACGAGGCGGTCCCGCCCGCCGACCGGGGCGGCTACCTGGCCTTCACCCACCACGACAGCCACGGGATGCGCCACCTCGCCGCGCTCGCCCAGGCCGGGCTCACCCACGTGCACCTGCTGCCGTGCAACGACATCGCCAGCATCCTCGACCGGCCCGAGGACCGCGTCGAGCCGCGCATCCCCTGGCCCGACGACCCCGCCTCCGAGGAGCCCCAGCGCCTCCAGCAGGCCGTCCGCGACCGCGACGCGTTCAACTGGGGCTACGACCCGCGCCACTTCCTCGCCCCGGAGGGCAGCTACGCCAGCGACCCCGACGGGCCCGCCCAGGTGCGCGAGGCCCGCGCGATGGTCGCCGCGCTCAACCAGGCCGGCCTGCGCGTGGTCCTCGACGTGGTCCTCAACCACGTGCACGGCTCGGGCACCCACGCCGACAGCGTCCTCGACAAGGTCGTGCCCGGCTACTACCTGCGCCTCGACGGCCTCGGGCACGTCGAGACGAGCACGTGCTGCCCCAACACCGCCGCCGAGCATCGGATGATGGAGCAGCTCGTCGTCGACGCGATCGTCCACTGGGCGCGGGCCTACAAGGTCGACGGCTTCCGCTTCGACCTCATGGGCCACCTGCCGCGCCGCGCGATGCTGCGGGTCCGCGAGGCCCTCGACGCGCTGACGGTGGCCGAGGACGGGGTCGACGGCGCGGCGGTGCTGCTCTACGGCGAGGGCTGGGACTTCGGGGAGGTCGCCGGCGGCCGGCAGTTCACCCAGGCCACCCAGCGCCCCATGGCCGGCACCGGCATCGCCACCTTCAACGATCGGCTGCGCGACGCCGCCCGCGGCGGCACGCCCTTCGGCCCGCTGCGCGCCCAGGGCTTCCTGACGGGCCTGGCCACCGCCCCCAACGAGGACGAGGACCGCAGCCCCGGCCTGCAGCGCGAGCAGGTCCGCTGGGACCAGACGCTGCTGGAGCTCGGCCTGGCCGGCAACCTCGCCGAGGTCGAGCTGACCGCGCCCGACGGCGCGCGGGTGCGCGGCGACGAGCTCACCTACGCCGGCGGCCCCGGCGCCGGCTACACCGCCGCTCCCGGCGAGCAGGTCGTCTACGTCGAGGCCCACGACAACGAGACGCTGTTCGACGTGATCCAGGCCAAGGCGCCCTGGCGCCTCACCCTGGAGGAGCGCGCCCGGCTGGCGCGGCTCGGCCTGTCGCTGACCGCCCTGGCCCAGGGCGTGGCGTTCTTCCACGCCGGCGCGGACCTGCTGCGCTCCAAGTCGCTGGACCGCGACAGCTACGCCTCGGGCGACTGGTTCAACCGCCTCGACTGGACCGGGCAGGTCTCGGCGTTCGGGTCGGGCCTGCCGCCGGCCGAGAGCAACGCGCCGCGCTGGCCGCTGCAGCGCGCGGTGCTGGCGCGCGCGCCGCGGCCCACCGCGGCCGAGGCCGCGCTGACCGCCGCGCACCTGCGCGAGATGCTGGCGATCCGACGCTCCACGTCGCTGCTGCACCTGCCCACCGCCGCCGCGGTGCGCAAGCAGCTGCGCTTCCACGGCAGCGACCGCGACCTCACGCCCGGCGTGATCGTCATGGAGCTCACCGACGG
>PUKE01000256.1 GCA_003550425.1 Nitriliruptoria bacterium | reverse complement strand
CGGGACCGTCGACCTCGTCGCTGGTGAGCCGGTCGCGGCGACCCTCGTCCTCGACCTGCCCGAGGGCATGCCGGTGGCCACCCTGCGCCTCGGCCACCATCCGCCCCGCCCCGACGCCGACACCGCCCTGCAGCGCGCCGAGGCCGCGGCGGCGCAGGCCGACGTCGCCGTCGTCGTCGTCGGCACCACCAGCGAGATCGAGAGCGAGGGCGCCGACCGCGACACCCTCGCCCTGCCGGGTCGGCAGGACGAGCTCGTCGCCCGCGTGGCCCGGGCGAATGCGCGCACGATCGTCGTCGTCAACGCTGGGGCGCCGGTGCTGCTGCCGTGGGCCGACGACGTCGCCGGCGTCCTGTGGGCCTGGCTGCCGGGCCAGGAGGGGGCCGAGGCGCTCGCCGACGCGCTGACCGGCGCCGAGGAGCCCGCCGGGCGCCTGCCGACGACCCTGCCCACGTCCGACGACGCCCCGGCGCTGCCGCCGGTCACCCCCACCGACGGGCGCCTGTCCTACGACGAGGGCACCTGGATCGGCTACCGCGCCTGGGCCGTGGCCGGCCAGGCGCCGGCGTTCGCCTTCGGCCACGGGCTGGGCCTGACCACCTGGGAGCACCAGGAGCTCGCCGTCACCCCGCGGCGCGAGGGCGGGGTGAGCGTGGCCGTGCGGCTGCGCAACACCGGGCCGCGCACCGGGCGCGAGGTCGTGCAGGCCTACCTCGAGCCCGCCGACGGCAGCGAGCCGCTGCGCCTGGTCGGGTTCGCGGCCCGCACCGTGGCCCCGGGCGCGTCGGTCACGGTGACGCTGGCGATCCCCGCGCGCGAGCTGGTGCGCTGGGACGCCCACGAGGCGACCTGGGCGCCGCGCACGGGCCCGCACCGGGTGCGGGTCGGGCGCTCGGCCACCGACCTGCGGCTGTCGACCGAGGTGCGCCTGGACGCTCCCTGACCCAGCGCCCCGTGCGCGGGGGCCGTCAGCGCGGCGCGCGGCTCGCGGGGGCCGTCAGCGCGCCTCGCGGGCGGACGCGGCGACCTCGGGCGGGTCGGCCGGGTCGGGGGCGTCCAGCGGCGGGTCGGCGCGCAGCACCCCGAGCGCGCCGAGGCCGCCCACGAACAGCCCGAGGGGGAGCAGCGGCACGGCGGTGAGGCGCCCGGTCGGGTCGATCAGCCCGCCGGCGACGAGCAGGCCCATGCCGAGCACGGTCGCGGCGAGCCCGACCATCGCCCGCACGCGGCTGGGACGCGAGCGGGGCGGGCCGGTGCGCTCGAACCGCGCGAACAGGCGCACCAGCAGCGCCAGCACCAGCGCGAGCAGCCCGATCCACAGCGGGCGCAGCGCCCACCAGGAGCCGTCGACCTGCGCGGTCACCGGCCACAGGCCGAAGGGGTGGGTGAGCGCCACGAGCAGCACGAGCGCGGTCATGTGCCACAGGTAGACCGTCATGGCGACGCTGCCGCCGATCGCCACCTTGGCCCACACCGCTGGGCGGGCCAGCCAGCGCTCGGCGGGCCCGCGCAGCGCCGCGACGATCCCGACCTGGCCGAGCGCGAGCACGATCAGCGCGATGGTCGGCGGGGAGTTGTTGGACCGCTCGGCGCCCTCGACCCCGACCATGCTGACCGGGTAGTCGGCGACGGTGACGAGCGCCACCAGCAGCGCCACCGCCCCGGCCGCGAGCACCAGGCCCTGCCAGGGCACGGCGGGCAGGCGCTGGTCGTACCACAGGTAGCCGAGCTGGTGGATCGCGCCCCACACGAACACGAAGTTGGCCCAGCCGATGGCCGGCACCCCGGCGGTGTGGGCGAGGTCGACCACGATCGCGGCCACGACCAGCCCCGCCACCGCCGCGAAGCCCCAGCGGCGGTGCAGGGCGGTGGTCAGCGGCACCAGGGCCACCACGAGCAGGTAGGTCGCCAGGAACCAGGCCGGCACGAACGCGACCTGGCTGGCCAGCTGCAGCAGCTCGCCGGGCACCCCCAGCCAGCCGAGGAGGAGCCCGAGCGGCACCCACAGCGCCACCAGCGGCAGCACCGGGCGGGTCAGGCGTCGCGCGCGGCGACGCACCCAGTCGGCCCACGCGACCCCGCGGCCCCGCGCCGAGGACCACGCGGCCGCGTTGGCATAGCCGCCCACGAAGAAGAAGATCGGCATGACCTGCACGACCCAGGTCGCCCAGTGCGCCTGCGGCACGAGCTCCAGCAGCGACGCGGCCACCAGCTCGCCGTCGCGGTGCAGCACCACCGCCACCATCCAGTGCCCGAGGACCACCACCGCGATCGCCGCCAGGCGCAGCAGGTCGGCGTAGCGGTTGCGGTCCAGCGGGGTGAGCTGGTCGATCTGGGCGGCGGTCAGGCGCTCGGCCTCGTCGCCGCCGGCGGCGCGCCGGGCCGGGGCGTCGTCACGGCTCGGCGGTCCCGCCGGGGCGGTCCTGGCGGGCTCGTCGCCCGTCGGCTCCTCCTCGCTCATGCGCCCCGATGCTGGCACGCGCGTGCGGGGCGCACCGTCGGCCTCGCCCTCGGGACGCAGTACGGTGCGGGTCGCCCCTCGGACCCGCTGGGAAGGCCACCCGATGCAGATCCCCGGACGCGACGCGCCGCTGCGCCCACCGCTGGCGCTCGCCGTCGACCTGTCCCGCCCGGT
>PUKE01000216.1 GCA_003550425.1 Nitriliruptoria bacterium | reverse complement strand
ACGAGACGTTGAGGATCGTGCCGCGCCCGCGCGCGATCATCCCTGGCAGCGCCGCGCGGGTGAGGCGCAGCACGGCGGTGACGTTGACGGCGACCTCGGCGGCCTCGGTGTCGGGGTCGGCGTCCACCAGCGGCCCGTAGGTCCCAAAGCCCGCGTTGTTGATCAGCAGGTCGACGGGCGCCTCCACCGCCGCCAGTCGCTGCTCGACGCTGGCGAGCCCGGCGGGGCTCGCGAGGTCGGCGGGCAGCACCTCGGCCTCGACCCCCGCGGCTCGTGCGCGCTCGGCGAGCCCCTCCAACCGGTCGCTGCGTCGCGCGACCAGCACGACCGCCACGCCCCGGTCGATCAGGCGCGCTGCTGCCTCGGCGCCGATCCCCGCCGAGGCGCCGGTCACCAGCGCCCGCTGCCACCACCAGGGCGCCTCGTGGGCGCGTCGCCGACGCAGCGAGCGTCCGAGCGCGGTGCGCTCGAGCGCCGAGCGCGAGCGCGCGGTCGTCATCGCGGATGCGGAGCGGTCGCGGGAGCGGCTCATGCTCCGCAGTGTGGCCCAGATCGTGCCCTCATGGGCGCGCCCGACGGGGCCGGGGCGGGCCCAGGGGGCGCCCGAGGCCCGTCGCTCCGCGCTGTGTCCAGCCCTGCCAGCGACCCGCGTCCCGATCGGGACCCGAGTCCTGCGCGGAGGGGGACGCGCGCGCTGCGCGCGGACCCGGCGGTGGGGAACGATCCTCCTCGCAGACCGGCAGCGCAACGCGCGAGCGAGGCGTCGGCGAGGAAGGAGGGCGCGATGGCAGGCGGACTCCTCTCCCGGGTCCGTGACGCCCGAGCGTCCGGGTCGCCGCGCTTCGTCGAGCACGGCCGGGTGTGGTGCCCACGCGCGCAGGCCGATGTCGACGTCGATCGGTGCCTCGTGTGCCCGCGCCTGACGAGCCTCGATCGCGGCGACCCTGCCCGCGATCGCTTCGCGACGCTGCGCTGTCGGGAGCCGGCAGCGCGCCGGTTCGACGCCTGGATGTGAGCCACGAGCCGAGGCCCACGGCAGGCTGACGCGCCCGCGCGGTCGCGTGCGCCGGAGCAGCAGCGCTCGGCAGCCCGACCGGGAGGGATCGTCGGTGGCCGCACCTCGAGGGTGTGGCGCGTCGGCCGGCGCGTCGTCGCGCCCGGTCGGCCACGGCCCGGGCGTCGGTTCCGGCGCGGCGCCGACTGCGGGTGTCGCCCCGCACCCGCGGCGGGTGTCGTCCGGGGGGCGGAGCCGATGCCTACCCCGGCCCGGCCGCCTGCGCTGATCGGCGGCAGCCAGGCGGCCGGGCCCACCCCACCCGGGCGGCCAGAGCCAGGCGGCCGGGCCCACCCACCCGGGCGACCGGACCCCGCCCCGCGACCGGGCCCACCCCTCCCCGCGCCCCGGCGGTGTCGGGCCCGCGAACGTGCTCGGTACACTGCCGCGGTGCTTGCCCGCCTCCAGCCGGCGGTGCTTGCCCGCCCCCAACCGGCCACCTGCTCGGGCCCACCGACCCGGGCCCGCCCTGCCGCCGGACCGCCGCGTCGACGAGGGCCCGCATGGAGCTGACCGACACCACGCTGCTGGCCGCGCTGATCGCCTCGGGCGCGGTCAGCCTGCTCGCCGTGGCGCTCGCCGCCGCGTCGCTGCGCAGCCAGCGGCGGCTGCGGCGTGCCTACCACGCCGTGCTCGACGGCCGCACCGACGACGTGCTCGTGGTGCTCCAGCGCGCCCTGGCCGAGCTCGACGGGCTGCGGGGCGACGTCGACCAGCTGCGCGCCTACGCGGCCAGCCTGCGCGACCACGACCGCGGCGCGGTCAGCCGCGTGGGCACGGTGCGCTACGACGCGTTCGACGACCTCGGCGGGATGCTGTCGTTCTCCACCGCGCTGCTCGACGAGCACGGCGACGGCGTGGTCCTGACCGCCATCAACGGCCGCGACCACACCCGCATGTACGCCAAGGCGCTGCAGGGCGGCGACAGCCGGCACAACCTGTCCGACGAGGAGCGCGAGGCCATCGCCCGCGCCCAGGCCTCCGGCGGCGCGCTCGGCGAGCCGCCCACGCCAGCAGGCTCGGCCTCGTCGCGGCGTCGCCAGCAGCCCGGCGCCCGCCAGGGGAGCCGCCAGGCCGGCCACGCACCAGATCACCAGCCCGAGCGCGCGCCGTCCCGGGCCGAGCGCTCGACACCGCCCAGCCAGCCCGCCCGAGAGGTCGGCCAGTGAGCACCCACACCGAGCCCGGCGCCGCCGAGCCCAGCGCCCATACCGCCCCCGGCGCCGCCGAGCCCAGCACCCACGCCGAGCCCGGCGCCCACGCCGCGCCAGGCGCCCACACCGCGCCCACCCCCGACGACGGCGCCGGCACGCGCGTGGCCTACCTCGGGCCCGACGGCACGTTCACCGCCGAGGCCGCCGCCACGCTCGTGCCCGCCGCGGAGCTCGTGCCCACCGACACGATCCCCGAGGTGTTCGCTGCGGTGCGTCAGGGGCACGTCGACCACGGGGTCGTGCCGATCGAGAACATGATCGAGGGGTCGGTCAACGTCACCCTCGACGAGCTCACGTTCGGGCCGCCGGGGCTCTACATCCGCCAGGAGGTCGTGCGGCGGGTGCGGCTGCACCTGCTCGGCCACCCGGGCACCACGCTCGACCAGGT
>PUKE01000193.1 GCA_003550425.1 Nitriliruptoria bacterium | reverse complement strand
TCGACGTCCCCAAGGAACGGTTCGTCTCCTACCCGGCCACCCAACAGGGCTCCGACGCGACGCTGGTGATCGGCTGGGCCGGCTGGGACCACCTCCAACAAGCCCAGGCGCTGGCTGGCCACTACACCAGCCGCCGCGACGGTGGCGCCGAGCCCGACGAGCTCGCCCGCCTGCTCGCCGGCCTCCTCGAGCTCGAACCGTGGCTGCACCAGTGGCATAACGACTACGACCCCACCTACGGCCAACGCCTCGGCGACTTCTTCACCGCCTTCACGTACAGCGAGCTCCAGCGCCTCGGCCTGACCCGCCCCGACCTCGCCGACCACACCCCCAGAGCCGCGACCGACCGGAGGACCACCAATGGCTGAGCCGCTGCTGCGCGAGCTGATGGACCTGCCCGAGCAGGTCACCGCCAGCGACTACGTGGTCAGCCTCCAGGACGGGGTGACCGCCAAGCAGCGCACGGTCGACACCTATGTGGTCACCGATCAGCTCGTGGAGTGCTTCGACCGCGCCATGGGGCTCATCACCAGCGCGGTGGAGGAGCGCGACGACAAGGGCGCCTACCTGCACGGCTCGTTCGGTGCCGGCAAGAGCCACTTCATGGCGATGCTGCACCTGCTGGTCGAGGGCGCCCCGCGCGCGCGGAGCCTGCCCGAGCTCGCCCCGGTGGTGCAGCGCTACGCCGACCGGCTCGACGGGCGGAACACGTTGCTGGTGCCCTACCACATGATCGGCAAGGACTCGATGGAGCAGGCCATCTTCGATGGCTACGTCGATCACATTCGCGCGCGGCACCCCGAGGCGCCGCTGCCGGCCGTGTACGCCTCCGAGGGCCTGCTCGAGGACGCCAAGCGGCTGCGCGGCCAGATGGGCGACGCGGCGTTCTTTGCGATGCTGGCCTCCGACGACGACCCCGACTACGGGACGCTGGACAGCGGCTGGGACGCCGCGTCGTTCGACGCCGCACTGGCCCAGCCGCCCGGCGCCGAGGAGCGCGACCGCCTGGTCAGCGACCTCATCGACACGTTCTTCGCCGGCCAGATCGAGCATCGCGCCGCCACGGCCAGCGGCTACGTGCCCTTCGACCAGGGCCTCAACGCGATCAGCCGTCACGCCAGCAACCTCGGCTACGACGGCATCATCCTGTTCCTCGACGAGCTGATCCTGTGGTTCGCCACGCGGATGGCCGACCCCAAGTTCGTCAACGAGGAGGCCCCCAAGGTCTCCCAGCTCGTCGAGGCCGCCAGCGCCGACCGGCCCGCGCCGATGGTCAGCTTCATCGCCCGCCAGCGCGACCTGCGCGACTTCGTGGGGGAGGGGGTGCCCGGCGTCGAGCAGCTGCAGGTCGCCCACGCCCTCGACTACTTCCAGGGCCGCTTCGACGTCATCGAGCTGGCCGACAAGAACCTGACCGAGATCGTCGAGAAGCGGCTGCTGAAGGCCAACAGTGAGGCCGCGCGGGCCCAGATCGACCAGGCCGTCGAGCAGGTCGCCACCCGCGCCGGCGGCGCGCTGGACACGCTGATCACCAGCGACGGCGACCGCGACGAGTTCCGGCGCCTCTACCCCTTCAACCCCGCCCTGGTCAAGACGCTGGTGGCGGTGTCGGGCTACCTGCAGCGCGAGCGCACCGCCCTGCGGCTGCTCGGGCAGCTGCTGGCCAACCGCCGCGACGTGCTGCGCCTCGGTGACCTCGTGCCCCTCGGCGACCTCTACGACGTCATCGCCGGCGAGCAGGAGACCTACGCCGTCGAGGCGTTCTCCGCCGAGCTCAAGCGCTACTTCGACCGGGCGCGCACGCTCTACCGCACCAAGCTGTGGCCGCTGCTGCTGCGCGAGCACGGGCTCACCGAGGAGCAGGCCGCCGAGGTCGCCGACGACCACCCGCTGCGCACCGACGACCGGCTCATCAAGACGCTGCTGCTCGCCGCCCTGGCACCCGAGACCGAGCCGCTGCGCGAGCTGACGGTGCGGCGCCTCGCCGACCTCAACCACGGGACCATCAAGAGCCCGATCCCTGGCCAGGAGCGCGTCGCGGTGCTCGAGCGCGTCCGCCGCTGGGCCGCGCAGGTCGGAGAGGTCCGCGTCGAGGGCGACGAACAGGACCCCCAAGTCGCGGTGCAGATCACCGGGGTGGAGATCGAGTCGGTGCTCGACCACGCCCGCGAGACCGACACGCCCGGCACCCGCCGCGCGAAGTTGCGCGAGCTCCTCGCGGCCGACTTCGGCGTGGAGGAGGGTGGCGGGCTCGCGCCCAGCACCCGCACGCTGGTGTGGCGCGGTAGCAAGCGCACCGTCGACGTGCGGTTCGCCAACATCCGCGACGCCACCGACATCCCCGTGACCGAGTTCCGCGCGGCCAGCGACCGGCCGCGGGTGGTGATCTCCTATCCCTTCGACGAGCAGCCCGACCGCGGCCCTGCCGAGGACCGCACCCGCATCGACGACGAGGTCCGCGAGGCCGTCGCGCCGACCACGACGCTGTGCTGGATCCCCCGCTTCCTGACCCAGCAGGCGCTGGCCGACCTCGGCCGCCTGGTCACCATGGAGCACGTGCTGGCCACCGAGCAGCGCTTCGAGCAGGCCACCCGCCACCTGTCGCCCCAGGACCGCACCGAGGCCCGCCAGCTCATCGACAACCAGGCCCGCACGCTGCGGCG
>PUKE01000046.1 GCA_003550425.1 Nitriliruptoria bacterium | reverse complement strand
GGCCGGGGCGTTTGTGAGCATCGAGAGAATGTGAGGGGTTACGGGGAAAGGGTTCTGCGTTCTGGGTTCTGGGTTCTGGGTTCTGGGTTCTGCGTGGCCCGAGGATTTTTCGAAGGGCGATTTTTGCTCGGTGTTCTGTGTTCTGGGTTCTGTGTTCTGCGTTCTGGGTTCTGCGTTGGCCGGGGCGTTTGTGAGAATCGAGAGAATGTGAGGGGCTACGGGGAAAGGGTTCTGTGTTCTGCGTTCTGGGTTCTGTGTTGGCCGGGGCGTTTGTGAGCATCGAGAGAATGTGAGGGGTTACGGGGAAAGGGTTCTGCGTTCTGGGTTCTGGGTTCAGGGTTCTGGGTTCTGTGGGGCCCGAGGATTTTTCGAAGGGCGATTGTGCTACATAAAACACTAAAATACCTCTTTTCATGACCAGATTAAACCCCTTCATAAGCAAATTGTCACATTATCAAATCGCCCAAAGACACCCCTTACCCCCGGAGCGTGATAAACGCCTCGGGCAACGCAGAACCCAGAACCCAGAACGCAGAACCCAGAACACAAAACGCAGAACGCAAAACGCAAAACGCAGAACCCAGAACCCTGAACCCTGAACGCAAAACGCAGAACCCAGAACACAAAACCCAGAACGCAAAACGCAGAACCCAGAACCCTGAACGCAGAACCCTGAACGCAAAACCCAGAACGCAAAACGCAGAACCCAGAACGCAAAACGCAGAACGCAAAACGCAAAACCCAGAACCCAGAACGCAAAACGCAGAACGCAGAACGCTGAACGCAGAACGCTGAACGCAGAACGCTGAACGCTGAACGCAGAACCCAGAACTTTTCCTGAAATCCTAAAACTTCAAACCTCTTCGCCCGTAGACAATACTCCGCATCCCCCGACTTTTCGATCTTTTGTCTTTTTGTCGACTCGTACCTTAATACTTTATCGGATCAAACCCCTTCCCATACACACCCATCACGTTGGCTACGGAAATAAATGCCTCGGGGTCTACTTCCTTGATGCTGCGAAACACCATGGAGGATTCGTGCCTGCGCACAACAACCACGAGCACTGCACTTTCTTCCTTGCTGTACCAACCCTGTCCATTTAGCAGCGTAATTCCGCGACCAATGTCATTGGCAATCTTTTCGGCAATCTCTTCATACCTGGGGGAGAAAATAAACAGCTGCACACTCCTGCGATGCCCCATCAGCAGCATATCTATCGAATAGGAAGCCACTGCCATGGTCACGTAACCATAGACCATCACTTCCAAAGACTGAAACAGGAAATAGGATGAGGAAATGATGACCAGGTCGAGGTACAAGATGATCCGTCCCTGGCTGATGTTCCTGTACTTGGCAATGAGCATGGCGATGATGTCGGTGCCGCCCGTGCTCCCCCCTTGCGTGAACACCAGGCCCACGGAAGCCCCTCCGAGGATGCCGCCAAGGATGGCTGACATAAAACGGTCATCCACAATGGGTTCTGTGATGAGTGGCTGCAGCAGACCAAAAAAGAAAGCCAGCACCACGGCGCTGTAAACCGTTTTGATTCCAAAGCCAAACCCCAGGGCCTTCACGCCAATGCTCAGCAATATGAGGTTCATGATGATGAGCGTAATGGCAACCGGGATGCCTGTAGCGTAGTAGATCAGTGCAGACAGACCGGTAATGCCTCCTCCCACAATTTCCGATGGCAGCAAAAAGGCCGTCCAGGCCAGGGCATTGGCAAAAAGGGCAAAAGTGATGATGCCGTAGCTTTTTAGAAATATCCAGAAAGGATGCAGTGTTTTTTTGGGCGCCATAATTGTGGTTTATTTGCAAGCACAAAAATAAGAAATTGTTTCCTTGAAAACCCCGGGTACTAACAGCAATTATTTGTCTTTAGCCTGCTGGTTATCAGATACATTATTCTCCATGACAAATGTTTTTCGCTGTTTGAAGCCAAAGATGAGTGCAAATACATTGGAGGGGAAAAGAAAAACCGCATTGTTATAATGCATCACCGTTTCATTGTACTGCTTTTTCATTTCCCTGGTTTTGTTTTTGGCCTCGCGATATGCAGATAGTGTGTTTTCGCGCAAAACGTGTTTCTCTTGTTTTGCCACAGCAAGTTCCTCAATGTTCCTTTCCAGTTTTGAGATGCTGTTTTCCAGCGCCACCTGCTGGTCTATGGTGAGATCCGGCTTTTTGGTTTCTGCCAGCAGTTGACCCAGACTTCGAAGGTTATCGGCATCCCCTTTCAATTCAGCTTGGCTGCCAGTTTCGTTTAGCCACCTGTTAAGCGCTTCGTATTTATTTGTTGCGGTTTCCTGAAAGGCCACAAAAACCTTATCTGCCATTTTTCTGAGCATCTTGAAACGGTTTGAAGAAATCAGGGCGAAAAGCCCCATCACCACTACGACCAAAAGGATACCTTCCATAATCCTGATTGAATTGTTCTACACACGATTTGCACACCAACAAAAGTAGCAAAACGTACGCAAATAGTTTGTATCTTCGTATTTTAACATAAACATCCAAGCATATGAAAAGAACATTGGGGAACCTGCAGCCCAAGAGGTTGTGGGAGTTGTTTGAAGATATTTGCCAGGTCCCTCGTCCGTCAAAAAAGGAAGAGCGCATTCTGGCTTTTTTGATTGATTTTGCTAAAAAGCATGACCTGGAATACG
>PUKE01000015.1 GCA_003550425.1 Nitriliruptoria bacterium | reverse complement strand
GACCGCGCTGCCACCGTTCTCGCAGAAGCCGAACTGCGCGCCGGCAGTGAACACGCCCACCAGCTGATCCAAGTCGCCGAAACGTGGATCAGCATCGCTCAACTACTCGACACATGAGCCAAGGACGACGACGATCCCCGCTGCCACGCAACTGGCCACGCATCCGCCGGCAAGTCCTCGACCGCGACGCGTGGCAATGCCAGATCCGCGAGGCGGGCTGCACCGGTGCGGCCGAAGAGGTCGACCACATCGACGGGCACGACGACCACCGGCTCGACAACCTTCAGTCCACGTGCCGATTTTGCCACCGCAGAAAGACTGCACGCGAGGCGGCTGCTGCCCGCGGACCGGCAACGCCGCCCGCTCCGCTGCCGCCGCGGCGCCGCCCAGCCGAGCCGCACCCAGGCGACACAGCATGACACGAACGGACACGCACAGCCGCGACCCATCACGTTCGAACGGATGGGGGTGGGACCCGAACACCTGTACCAAGGTCGGATGGGTTGACAGCATGTCACGCTCTGTACGGATCTCAAGGTCGACGGTCACCTAGTGGAGCCCGTCCAGGTAGCACCTTGGAGGCCCCATGCCCCCTATTCCGAAGCGGTCGTCGGAGCGCCGGCGCCGCAACGTCGAGTCGCGACCCGATCACGCCGCGGCCGGTGAGGTCGATCCGCCGCCTGCCGCGGAGCATTGGCACGAGCTCGCCGCCGACTGGTACCGGTCGTTGCAGCAGTCGGGTCAGAGCGTGTTCTACGAGCAGTCGGATTGGGAGACCGCCCGCATCTGGGCGGAGCTCTTGTCCCGCCAGCTGGAGTCGGGCCGCGTGTCTGCGCAGATGATTCAGGCGTGGCAGACGGCGGCTGGCGAGCTGTTGACGACGGAGGGTGCCCGCCGGAAAGCTCGGCTTGAGTTGGACCGAGCCGAAGAGTCGGATGAGGTCCCGGCCGAGGTGGCGGCGATTGACGAGTACCGGAAGATCGTCGGAGGGTGAGCGAGCCGGTCGCCTACGGGCCGACGTGGTCCCGTGGCGAGGATGGCCGGTTCTTGCTGCCCGAGCGTACGCTTGGCTGGCATGTGCTCGGCTGGGCGTCGACGCATCTGCTGCAGCCGGACGGACCTAACGCTGGGGGGGTGTGGCGTGCGACGCCGGAGCAGGCGCGCTTCTTGCTCTGGTGGTATGCGATCGATGAGCGCGGCCGGTGGCTGTACCCGTACGGCGTGCTGCGCCGCGTGAAGGGGTGGGGCAAGGATCCGATTGGGGCGGTGATCTGCGCCGCCGAGTTCGCCGGGCCGTGCCGGTTCGGCGGCTGGCAGTCGGACGGCGAGCCCATTGCGGTGCCTCACCCGACCGCGTGGGTGCAGGTCGCGGCGGTGAACTTGGACCAGACGCGTATCACGATGTCGTTGTTCCCGTCCATCTTCACCGACGAGCTGATCGCAGAGCACGGCATCGACCTCGGCAAGGAGATCATCTACGCCGAGAAGGGAAAGCGCCGCCTCGAGGCGGTGACCTCGTCGCCGCGCGCGCTTGAGGGCGCCCGTGCGACGTTCGTCCTCGCCAACGAGACGCAGCACTGGCTTGAGGCCAACGAGGGCCACGCGATGGCTGCGGTGATCGACCGCAACGCTATCAAGAGCCGCGACGGCTCCGCACGCGCGCTGGCGCTCACGAACGCGCACGCGCCCGGCGAGGGGTCGGTGGCGGAGCGCGACTGGGACGCCTACCAGAAGATCGCGGGCGGGCAGACGCGGTCGCAGGGCTGGCTGTACGACTCGCTGGAGGCGCCGCCCGACACGGACCTGTCCGACGCGGACAGTTTACGCGCCGCGATCCGGGCGGCGCGTGGCGATAGCGATTGGCTCGACGAGGACCGCACCGTTGAGGCGGTGTGGGACCCCCGCACGCCTCCGAGTATCTCGCGCCGGTTCTACCTGAACCAGTTGGCGGCGGCGGAGGACGCGTGGGTGGCGCCGCACGAATGGGACGCGTGCCTCGTTGATGACCGCCTCGCCGACGGCGACGAGGTGGTGCTTGGCTTCGACGGGTCGCGCAGCTCGGACGCCACCGCCCTCATTGCCTGCCGGGTCAGTGACGGCCTGGTCGAGCTGCTGGACGTGTGGGAAGAACCCGCCAACGACCCGAACTGGGAAGTGCCTCGCACGGAGGTTGATGGTGCCGTGTCGAAGGCGCACGAACGGTTCCGGGTTTCGGCGTTCTTCGCGGACGTCCACCCGTGGGAGTCCTACATCGACGCGTGGGCGTCAGAGTGGGGCGAAGACTACCGGGTGTGGGCGACGTCGAAGCACGCTGTCGCGTACGACATGCGCAACCGAGGTCGCGAGTTCACGTACGCTGCCGAGAAGGTCGCCCAAGAGGTCGCCGACGGTGAGTTGCGCGCTGCGTCCGACATGGTGCTGACTCGGCACGTCAAGAACGCGCGGCGACGCCCCAACCGCCATGGCGTCGCGTTCGGCAAGGAGCACCGCGAGTCGAGCCGCAAGGTCGACGCGGCGGTGGCGATGGTGATCGCCCGGCACGCGCGCGACGAGCTCTGGTTGCGCGGCGACAAGAAGAAGCGAGCGTCGACGACGATGCGAGGCGTCTAATGCCAATGGACTCGCGAGAGGCGCGCCTCGAGCTCGACCGGATGCGCCACAACGCGCACGTTGAGCGGCAG
>PUKE01000311.1 GCA_003550425.1 Nitriliruptoria bacterium | reverse complement strand
GGGGCCGGCATGCGCCGGCACGCTGCGCTCGCGGTGGACGTCCCGCCGGGATAGCTCAGTCGGCAGAGCGGCTCACTCGTAATGAGCAGGTCAGGGGTTCGATTCCCCTTCCCGGCTCCACCGGCACCGGCCCAGATCCGGTGCCACCACTGAAGATCGCGGCCACGCCCCTCCTCCTCGAGGTGTGGCTGCGTGTGCCCTCGTGTGCCGTTCGATGCCGTCGAGACTGCGATAGGGCTGCGATCACGGGGTGGCCTCGGGGAGGAGGCTGGCGATGGTGTTGGCGGCGTGGCGGGCCTGGTCGAGGTTGAGGGCGTGGTCGCGGGGGGAGCCGCCGATGGCGTGACGGCCGCCCCAGCCTGGTGGGGTGAGGTGGGGGTAGACCTCGCCGAGGCCGGCGGGACCGAACAGGGCGATGGCCACCTCGGGGTTGGGGGTGCCGATGGTGAGGTGCCCGTGGGGTGAGCGGATGAGGACCACGGGGTGCTGCCAGGCGTGGGGCTGGTCGGCGGGCTGGTGGGGGTCGCGGCCGTACCACACGTCGAAGCCCCACACGGTGGGCTGGTCGAGCAGCAGCACGCGCGGGTCGTTGGTGGGCACGGCACGGTGGTGCTGGTCGGTGCGGGCGGTGTCGTGGCGGTGCTGTTCGCTGGCGACGACGGCGTCGAGCAGGTCGGCGAGCTGGTCGGGGTGGCGGCTGCACAGCGGCCCCCAGGCGAGCGCGCCGCTGGTGGCGTGGGTGGTGTGGCGGGTGCGAAACAGTTGGTTCCACAGGCGCACGTACCCAAAGCCGGGGTCGTTGGTGAGGTCGTGGCCGATCGGGTCGGTGTCGATCTGCTCGATGGTCGCCACGATCGCCGCGACCCGCTCGCCCGCCTCGGGGTCGTTGGCGGGCGGCACGACGCCGGCAAGCGCGGCGATCGCAAACGCCGCGTCGGCGTCGAGCTCGCCAGCGACCACAAAGCGCGGATCAGTGCGGCGCGCGCTGTGGTGGTCATGCCACGCGCGGGTGGCCACCCCGGGCAGGTGCGCGTAGGCGCCGTGGTGGTCCATGAGCAGCGCATCGACCAGGCTCTGGTCCCCATACGACGCCTCGACCGGGCACCAGCCAGCCGCCACCAGACGGCGGGCCGCCTCCACGTCGTTCTCGATGACCACCTGCACCGGGCTCGCCTCCATCAGCCGCTCCCTTCGGCTCGTCTCGTGTCGCGTCGTGGCCTGTCGTGTGGTGCGTGGGGTTGGCAGGCGAGTCACTGCAGCAGGACCCACAGCAGCCACAGGGCCAGCGCGGGGATCAGCACGCTGGCGAGGGCGGCCAGCAGCGCCAGCACCAGCACGTCGATGACCAGCGCCAGCACCGTCAACACGCCCCCGACCACCGGTGGCATCCACCAGCTCTCGGCGTTGAAGCCCAGCAGCGCGAACACCACCAGCCCCACCAGCGCCGCGATCAACGCGGGCGTCGCCGCCGACGCCGGATCCTGCAACCCCGGGTAGGACAACAGCGTGTCGGGATCGGTGAACGGTGCGGCCACCTCACGGGTCCACCTGCCAAGGTCGGACTGGATCAGCGCCTGCGACACGCCCAGCCCGCGGGCCGCGATGTTGCCGACCCCGGCCAGTACCCCGGCCACACAGAGTGCCAGGAACGCCCAGGGGGCCCGCCACGGATGCGCGATCTCATGCTGGCCCATCCCCGGCCGGGACGCGGCGCCCGCACCGTTCGCGCGGTGACGCGGCCCACCAGCAGCACCACCAGCAGCACCACCGGCAGCGCCACTGGTGCCCCGCGCACCGTGGCGCTCCTTGCCTGCGGTCGTGCCCGCCCCAGCGCCCGCACCCGCCCTGGCCCCGGCGCTCGCGCCCTGGCCGCCAGCGCCGGCGGCCCCACCCGCACCCGGAGACCGGCGGTGGGACCCATCCGACGTCGCCGCACCAGCACCCGCACCGTTCCTGCTGCTGCCACCGTCCCGCGCCTCGCCGGGGCGACCTGCGCTGGTCGGCCCGCGACCACGACCACTCGCCGGCCGCGTGGACGGCGCACCCTCCGCGCGCCCACGCGACGACCCGGCATCCCACGCGTTCGCCTGACGCCGGCGCTGCTCCTCGGCCTGCAACTGCAGGTCATAGCGGGCACGCAACACCGCATCCGACAACACCGCGTGCGCCTCACCCAGATCCTTCGCCGCCTGCTCACGACGCCGTCGATCCACCTCATCGGTCGCACGATCAGGATGCGCCTCACGCAACAACGCCTTATAGGCCGCCGTGATCACCGCCGTCGGCGCCGTCCGCGCCACCCCCAACCGCGCGTAATGATCCTCGACCTGACCCGGCGGCGACTCCCTCGTCTGCGTCATGGTTCGCGGCTTCTCCCTCAGGCGGATAGTCGTTGTCCAGGGCCGGTGCGGCCAGCGGCCTCGCACGGCCTCGCGGCGGCCGCGGCACGCACCCAGTCCTGACGGACAGCCCCGCGCTCCGCGCGCCTCGTGCCCGGTACAGGGTGCGAGCGGCGCTCCGGCAGTCCCGAGCATCCCCACACTCCACCGCTCCCGCGTGACTCAGAGCCAGCAGCTTCGAGGCTGTCCATCGAGCGCCGGGCGAGCTCACACGACACGGCGTGACAAGCCAGCAGGGGGACAACGCCCAACGCCTGGCTGGGTTCCCCGCACGATCGCGCC
>PUKE01000060.1 GCA_003550425.1 Nitriliruptoria bacterium | reverse complement strand
GGGCCAAGCGCGGCCTCGAGCAGCGCGAGCACCTCGGGCTCGTCGGCGTCGACGGCGGCGCGCACGTGCACCGGGGGGCCCTCGCGGGAAGCGGAGGGCAGCGGGCCCGCGCTCGCGCCGCTCACGCGAGCACCTCGTCGTAGACGGTCACCATCCGCTCGACGGCCGGGTCGATCGAGAAGTCGCGCGCACGCTGGGCCGCCCCCTTGCCGAGCCGACGGCGCTGCGCGGGGTCGCCGAGCAGCGTCGCCAGCGCCGCCGAGAGCGCCTCGGGGTCGCGGGGCGGCACGAGGAGCCCCGCCTCGTCGGTGAGCACCTCGGGGATGCCGCCCACGCGCGAGGCCACGGCGGGCACGCCGGCAGCCAGGGCCTCGACCAGCGCGATCGACAGCCCCTCGTGCAGGCTCGGCAGGGCGAACACGTCGAGGGCGGGCAGCAGGGCGGGCACGTCGTCGCGGCTGCCGGGCAGCAGCGTGCGCGCGCCGAGCCGCAGCTCGTACGCGCGCTGGCGCAGCGCGTCGCGCTCGGGCCCGTCGCCGAGGATGACCACCCAGACCGGGTGGAGCGGGGCGGGCAGGCGCGCGACGGCCTCCAGCAGCGTCGCCTGGTCCTTCTTCGGGGTGAGGTTGCCCACGCTGCCGACCACGAGGTCATCGGCGGGGATGCCCAGCGTGCGGCGGGCGGCCGCGGCGGCCTCGGCGCCGCTGATCACGTCCTCGGGGGCGATCCCGTGGATCAGCGTCTCCACCGGCGGGGTGGCGCGGCGCAAGGGTGGCACCAGGTCGATGGAGGCCGCCACCCCGTCGGAGACGGCCAGGACCCGCTGATTGCGCGGCAGGGTGAGCGCGTTGGCGGCCCGCGTGAGGCGGCGGTAGCGCGGCCACTGGTTGTGCTCGGTGTGCAGCAGCGGCGTCCCGCGCGGGGCGACCAGCCGGGCGGCTGCCGCCGCGACCGGGCTGTGGGTGTGGATCAGGTCGAAGCGCTCGCGCCGCAGCAGCCTGCGCAGTCGCGGCACCCAGCCGAGGCCGCCGGAGCCCATGGCGGCGGCCTCGCGACGCCGGCCGTTGGCATGGCCCAGGCAGTGGGTGGCCACGCCGGCGGCCTCGAGCTCGGCGACGTGAGCGTCCTTGTGGGGGAGCACGTAGGCGACCTGCACGTCGAAGCGCCCACCCTCCAGGCGCTTGGCGGCCGAGACCAGCAGCCGCTCTGCCCCACCGCGGCCCAGCCCCTTGGTGAGCCACAGCACCTTGGCGCGTCGGTCGGGACCGGCGGCGCTCATGCCTGTGCCTCCCGCAGCGCCTGCCAGCCACCGCGAAGCCACCCGCGCCGCTGACGGCCGCGCGAGCGCAGCCACCGCCCCTGGGGCAGGGCGACCGCGGCGAGGAACGCGGCCTTGTCGCGCCAGCCGGGCAGCGCCTCGAGGGTGGCGCGGGCCTTGGGGGCGTAGGCGTCGGCCCGCGAGGCCCGCAGCCAGCGCTGCTCGCGGTCGGTCGGGTCATAGCGGCGCGCCCATGCCGTCAGCGGCGTCTGGTCGGCCAGCGCGAGCTCGTCCCAGGCCTCCTCGACGGCGGCGGCCAGCACGGCCTGGCCTCCCCACTGGCCCGCCAGGGCGCGCACGCAGTCCTCGTCGACCCCCTCGACGAGGATCATCTGGGCGATGTCGCGCAGCGCGAGCGGCCGCGGCGGGCGCTCGCCGATCGCCGCGTTGTAGCAGGCGTGCAGCAGCCGCTCCTCGCGCCCAAGGGCGGGCAGCCGGCTCGGGCCCAGGGCCACCAGCTCGCGGGAGGCGAACAGGTCGCTGCCCTCGACCAACAGCCCGAAGGGCCCCATGACGAAGGTCACGTGCAGGTCGAGCACCTTGCCGTCGTCGGCGGGCGCCATGGTGACGGCCTTGGCGAAGCGCGCGTCGAAGCCGCGGCGCAGCTCGGGCACGCTCCGACGCGCGCCGGCGTCCTGCAGCGCGGCGACGGCCGCGTCGATGCCCTCCCGCGGGACGAGCACGTCCACGTCGCCGGTGGGCCGCTGCTCGGGCGCGGGGTAGGCGGTGTGGGCGAGGACGAGGCCCTTGCTGAAGCGCGCGGGGACGTCGACGGCGGCGAGGAGGTCGTGCGCCCAGGCGGCCGTGCGCTCCATGCGCAGGCTGTGGGCCATGGCCTCGGCGTGAGCGCCGGCGAGCTCCTCGAGCTGGGCGTCGGTGGTCGGCAGGCGCTCGCCGGCCACGGCGTCGGCCAGGAGCCCCACCAAGCGGGTGCTGACCGCACGGCGCAGCATGCTGCGCCAGGTCGCCTCGGGCAGCGGCGCTTCGGGCAGCGGCTGCTGGGCGCCGGGCAGGCCATGACCGGCGATGCTGCGCAGCACGCTGGCGGCGGAGGGCTCGACGACCGTCATGCCGCCTCCACCAGCGCCGACCGCGCCAGCTCGGCGACCACGGCGGCGACCTCCTCGCGGACCTCCTCGGCCGACACCTGACAGGCGCTGGCCACGCGGGCGGTCAGCACCTCGACGTCGCAGGGCTCGGCGAGGGACTCCCACAGCAGCGCGGCCGTGGCGTTGAGCACCACCGGGTCGCCCGCGCCCAGCACGACCACGTCCCCGAGGCTGCGCCGCCACCGGACCCCGGCGGCGTGCTGCCACCGGAGCCCGCGCGGCGCGGTGGTGCCGAGATCAGCCATGGCGCTCGCCAGGG
>PUKE01000243.1 GCA_003550425.1 Nitriliruptoria bacterium | reverse complement strand
GCCGCGAAGGGCACGACGAAGTCGCGCAGCCAGCGCCCCTCCTGGGCCAGGCGCTCGCGCGGCGAGGGCGGCGGCTGGCTCGGCAGGGGCGCGGCCCAGCGCTCGTTGGCGCCGGGGAGCCCCAGCAGCGCCGCGAGGCCTGCGGCCACCCGGGCGTGCCCGAGGCTGTTGGCGTGGAGCCGGTCGTGGTGCCACAGGCGCGGGTCGGCGCCGATCGGCGTGGCGGCGAGGTCGAGCAGTCGCACGCCGGTGCGTGCCGCCACCTCCCGAAGGCCAGCGTTGTACGCCGCCAGGCGCCCCCGCAGCCCGCGCAGCAGGGGCGCGTCGGCGACCGGGCCGGGCTGGGTGAACGTCACCACGGTCGCGCCGTCCTCGCGGAGCTCGGCGAGGATCGCCTCGAGGTGGGCCAGCAGCGGCGCGAGCTCCAGGCCGGGGCGCAGCAGGTCGTTGACGCCGGCGACGGCGGCGACGAGGTCGGGTCGCAGCGCCCTCGCTGCCGGCAGCTGCTCGAGGCGCACCTGGTGGGCCTTGCGCCCACGAACGGCGAGGTTGGCGTAGCAGACCTCCCCCTGCGCCCAGGCGAGGTGCTCGGCCAGGCGGTCCGCCCACCCGCGGTAGCCGCCGTTGGCGTCGGGATCGACCAGGCCCTCGACGGTGCTGTCGCCGATGGCCACGAACCGCTGCCAGCTCATCCGCACTGCCTCCTGTGCCGGGAGCGCGAGCCTAGGGCATCGGCGACGAGCCTCCCCACGCCCGACGTCGTGCGACAATGGGGCAGGGTCGCCGACGCGATCCGCGGGCCACCGACGCAGACGAGGAAGAGGTGCGATGCTCGAGAGCCGTAACCCCGCGCTGACGCGCGCGACGCGCCAGGCGCCCACCCAGGGACCCGACCTGGACGGCGAGCAGGTCGACGCGCAGTTCCAGCAGATCGCGGGCCAGCTGACCCGCGACCGCATGACCGTCGAGGGCACCGTCTACAAGACGCTGCTGCTCCTCGCGCTGACCGCCGCGACGACCGTCGCGGTCTGGATCTGGGCCGGCGGCGAGCCCGTGGGCATCCCCTTCGCTGGGTTCGCGTTCTTCCCGCTGCTGGCGGTCGGGGTGCTCACCGGGTTCAAGCCCCACCTGGCCCGCATCACCGGGCCCATCTACGCGGTGATCGCCGGCGGGTTCATCGGCGTGCTCACCTTGAGCCTGCAGACGATGGTGGGGGCCGAGCTGACCATGCTGCCGACCCAGGCGGCGCTGGCGACCTTCGCGGTCAGCGGCAGCATGCTGGCGGCCTACCGCACCGGCGTCATCCGCGCCACGCCGCGCATGCGCAAGGTCGTGGTCACCGCGGCGCTGGCGATCGCGGGCTTCTACCTGATCAACATCGTGATGTCCTGGTTCGGCTCGCCGATGACGCTGATCTGGGGCGGCGGGCTGTTGCCGATCGTGCTGAGCGTGGCGTTCATCGGCGTGGCGTCGCTCATGCTGGTCCTCGACTTCGACCTGGTGGAGCAGCTGTCGGGCAGCGCCGAGAAGCAGATGGAGTGGTATGGAGCCTTCGCGCTCACCACCACCCTCATCTGGCTCTACATCGAGATGCTGCGCCTGCTGGCGCTGCTGCAGCGCGAGTAGGCGACCACGGCGGTGGGCCCCGGCCCGCCGCCGACCTAGCCGCGGCGAGGCCCCGCGGCTAGGCCCCGTCGGGCTCGTCGGGCGCGCTCGGCTCGATGAGGAAGTCGAGCAGGCGCTCGACGGCACCGACGAGGTCGCGCTCGAGGTCGGCATAGGTGCGCACCGAGCGCAGCAGGCGCCGCCAGAGGAGCGCGGGCTCCGGCTCGCCCAGGGCGGCGCAGATGCCGGCCTTCCAGTCCTGGCCCTTGGGCACCTCGGGCCAGGCCGACAGGCCCGCCACGTGCGGGCGCACGCCCTGCCACACGTCCACGAAGGGGTGCCCGGTCACCAGCACCCAGGGCTGGCGCACCTCCTGGGCGAGCCGGTGCTCCTTGGTGCCGGGCACCAGATGATCGAGCAGCACCCCAAGCCGTCGGTCGCGTCCGGGTCCGAACGCCCGCACCGCGGCCGCGAGGTGATCGGCGCCGCCCAAGGGCTCGACGACCACGGCGGCCTCGCGGAGCTCGTCGCCCCACACCCGCTCCAGCAGCTCCGCGTCGTGGGTGCCCTCGACGAGGATGCGGTGCGGGCTGGCGACCTTGGCCGGGGCGCGGGCGGCGGTGCGCGCTCCCGAGGCGCTCCACCGCTGCGTGGCGTCCCGATCCTCGCGGTGGTCGGCGTCGCGTCGTGCCGTGGCGCGCGCCGGGGAGACGAGCGTGGTCGGCCGATCGTCGACCAGGAACGCGGCGGGACGCAGCGGGAAGGCGCGCTCACGGCCGCGCCAGTCGCGCAGCACCACCGCGCCGGACTCCACTCGGACCACCTCGCCGGACACGCCACTCGCGCGGTGCTCGGCGATCGTCCCGGGGGTGGCGGGGACCTCCTGCGGTGGCGGCGGCGTCGCGCGTCGCGGGTTGGGCTGCCAGGCCATCGGCGGTCGGCTACCGACCCGCGTCGTCGTCGAGCGCGGCGTGGTCGGCATCGTCGTCGTCGCAGGGCGCGTCGCCACCGCGGCGGTCGCGCCAGGGCACGCTCTTGAGCCCGCGGGTGCGCACCGAGCCCTTGGCGACCTGGCGCAGCAGCTGCTCCACCGAGGTGCCCTCGAGGTCCGCGTCGGCCTCGCCGGGAAGGCGCATGTCGAGCCAGTAGACGCCGTCGCTGTCGTCGTCGTCCACCCGGTGCGCGCCGTAGCGCTGCAGCAGGGCGATCATGCCGCGGTTGGACGACAGCACGTAGTTGCGGAACGTGGTGATCCCATGCACGCGGGCGTGGCGCGCCAGCAGCTCCAACAGGAGGCGGCCAAGCCCCAGCCCCTGGTAGCGGTCCACCACCGTGATCGCCGCCTCGGCGACGTGTGGCTCGGCGGACAGGCGCACGTAGCGGCCGACGCCCATGCCGGGCTGGTCCGGGGCGTCCTGGTCGATGGCGACCCAGGCGGCATGGTCGACGTGGTCGATCTCGGTGAGGTAGCACAGCTCCGCCTCGGACAGGCGCTCCACCGGGGTGTGGAACCGTGCGAAGCGCCCCTCCGGCGACAGCTCGCGCAGCCCGCGCTGGAGCTGGTCCTTGTCGTCGGGTCGGATGGGGCGCAGCCACGCGCGGGTCCCGTCGCGCAGGACCACCTCGTGGGGCTCGGGCACCCCCTCGTGGGACGCCCCCGCGGGCTCGCCGCCCGGGGTGCCGGCGCCCTCGCCCTGTCCCTCGTCGCTCACGCTCACCGCCGCAAGCCTAGAGCGCCGCGCAGGGGGACGCGGGCCACACCCGCCTGGCACGATGGCGCTCGCCCTCGTCCCGGCGAGCAGGAGCCTGCGCGGTGCGATTCCTCGATGGTCACGAGCCCAGCCACGACCTGACCTATGACGAGGCGTTCCTCGTCCCGCGCCGCAGCGACGTGTCGAGCCGCTTCGACGTGGATCTGCGCGCGCGCGACGCCGCCGGCACCACCATCCCGCTGGTCGCCGCGAACATGACCGCGGTGTCGGGGCGGCGCATGAGCGAGACGATGGCCCGCCGCGGCGGGCTCGCCGTGATCCCCCAGGACATCCCCGAGGACGTGGTGGCCTCCACCGTGGCCGACATCAAGACGCGCCACCCCGTCTACGAGACGCCGATCACCCTGGAGCCGACCGCGACGGTGGCCGAGGCGCTGTCGCTGCTGCCCAAGCGCGCCCACGACGCGGTGGTCGTGCTGTCCGACCGGCGGCCGGTGGGCATCCTCACCACCGCCGACTGCGAGGGGGTCGACCGCTTCACGCAGGTGCGCCGGGTGATGTCCACCGAGGTCGTCACGCTGCCCGCGGGCATCGCCCCGCGCGAGGCGTTCGACCAGTTGCACCAGGCGCGCCGCCGGCTGGCGCCGGTGGTCGACGCCGACGGGGCCCTGGTGGGCCTGCTGACCCGGGTCGGGGCGCTGCGCGCCGCGCTGTACCACCCGGCGCTCGATGATCGCGGCCGCCTGCGGGTCGCCGCGGCCGTGGGCATCAGCGGCCACGCGCCGGCGCGTGCCAAGGCGCTGCTCGATGCTGGGGTGGACACCCTCGTGGTGGACACCGCGCACGGGCACCAGGACCGGATGCTCGACGTCGTGGCGCAGGTGGCGGCCCTCGACCCGCCGCGCCCCCTCGTGGCGGGCAACGTCGTGACCGCCGGCGGAGTGCGCGACCTCGTCGATGCCGGCGCGGACGTCGTGAAGGTCGGGGTGGGGCCGGGGGCGATGTGCACCACCCGCATGGTCACCGGCGTGGGCCGACCGCAGCTGTCGGCGGTGCTGGCCTGCGCCGAGGAGGCGCGCCATCGCGGCGCGCACGTGTGGGCCGACGGCGGCATCCGCCATCCGCGCGACGTGGCGCTGGCCCTCGCCGCGGGCGCGAGCCAGGTCATGATCGGGTCGTGGTTCGCCGGCACGCACGAGTCGCCGGGCGCCCTCGCCGAGGACGCCCAGGGCCGTCCCTACAAGATCAGCTACGGCATGGCCTCGGCGCGGGCGGTGAACGAGCGCACCGCCGACGAGGACGCCTTCGATCGGGCGCGCAAGGCGCTGTTCGAGGAGGGCATCTCCTCGGGGCGCATGCTGCTGGACCCCGAGCGCCCCGGGGTGGAGGACCTCATCGACCACATCGTGGCGGGGGTCCGCTCGGCCTGCACCTACGCCGGCGCCGCGGACCTGGAGGCCTTCCACGAGCGTGCGGTGCTCGGGCTGCAGAGCATGGCCGGCTACCTCGAGGGGCAGGCGCTGCCACACGGCTGGTGAGGACCGCGCAGGCCACGCGCGGAGGCGGCGCGACCGGCGCGGCAGCGATCACCGGGCGATCACCCGGCGATCAGGCGGCGACGCGGCAGCGATCAGGCGGCGGCCAGCGCGGGGATCACCATCCAGCGGACCACGGCGAGGTGACACGCCGCCGCGGCCAGCACCAGCGCGTGGAACACCTCGTGGTAGCCGAGCACGCGCGGCCATGGGTCGGGGCGGCGACGCGCGTAGACCAGCGCGCCGAGGCTGTAGAGGGCGCCACCGGCCACGATCAGCGTGACCCCCGTCGCTCCCAGGCTCTGCCACAGCTGCGGCAGGACCACCACGGCGGTCCAGCCCAGCGCCACGTACACCGCGGCCTGCAGCCCGCGTGGCGCGTGGGGCCACACGAGCTGGACCGCGGCGCCCGCGGTGGCACCCATCCAGATCGCCGCGAGCAGCGCCGTCCGCGGCCCGGGCGGGAGCGTCAGGGCGATGGGCGTGTAGGTGCCGGCGATCAGCAGGAAGATCATCGCGTGGTCGAGGCGCCGCAGCAGCGCGCGTCGCTCCGGCGACCACGTGATGCGGTGGTAGAGGGCCGACACGCCGAGCAGCCCGGCCAGGGTGGCCGCGTAGATGGCGACCGCCAGCGTCGGGGCGCCCGCCGGTGCCGCGGCCGCCAGCAGGGGGCCCGCCACCAGGCTCATCCAGAAGCCGACCTCGTGGAGCTTGCCACGCAGCGCCGGCCGGGTCGTGGCACCGGCGGTGGCCGCGCCGCTCACGAGCCGTCCCGCTGGGAGCGGCGCTTGCCGAGGGCGGTGCCGAGCTCCTCGGAGCGATCGCGCAGGGCGCGCTCCATCTCGCGGCCGAACATCAGGCTCACCGCGTCGAGGCTGGGCTCCGGCAGGGCCGCCAGCGCCTCGGTGACCTGGTCGGGCTCCTGCCCGAAGCCCTGTCCGGCGCGGTCCACCACCTGCTCCACGAGCCCCTCGGCGGCGCGTCGCAGGTGCCGCTCGACCCGCGTGAGCGCCGCGGCCGAGGTGGCGACGTCGATCCCGCCCGCCTCCAGGCGCAGCACCACGTCCAGCATCCCGGGGCTCGGCACGAGGTAGGTGGGCGGCAGCGTGTCGTTGGCCTGGACGATGTCGTGGGCCAGTAGGTCGGCCAGCAGCCCGGGGCGCTGCCGCTGCAGCCGGTCGGCCAGCCCGTCCTCGTCGAGCAGCTCGGGGCGGTCGGAGGACCAGGGGCGCTGGAGCTGCTCGCCGATGCCGAGCCACTCGTCGAGGTCGAGCTTGCCCTTCTCGACGCGACGCAGCACGTCACGGATCGCCTTCAGGCTCAAGCCTCGGTCCTGCAGCCGCGCGATCAACCGCAGCCGCTCCAGGTGCTGCTCGTCGTAGCGGGCGGCGCGGCCCTCGCGGTCGGGTGGGGGCAGGAGCTTCTCCGAGCGGTAGTGGCGGATGGTGCGGGCCGGCACGCCGGCCTCCTGGGCGAGCTCCTCCAGGGAGTAGCGCCGCTGTGGCTGGTCGCCCTCGTCGGCGGGTGCGTCGGCGGGCGGGGGAGTGGGTGGGTCGGACGCGGGATCGCTCATGCAAGCCATCCTGACGCTGCCACTTGACACTGTCAACGTGTCAGTGCAGGTGGCCGTTGACGGTCAGCGCTGGTGCACGATCAGCATCGCCGCGGGGTCGATGGCGGCAGGACGCGCAGGTGCAGCGACCGCTCGGCGCGCAGCCCCGCCTCGCGCGCGAGGCGCTCGGCGAGGGCGCTGCCCTCGGGCACCAGCCACCAGGCGTGCTCGGCGCCGCGGGTGCGGGCCCAGGCCAGCAGGTCGGCCAGCAGCGCGGCGCCCACCTCCTCGGACGCGGCGTCGAGGTCGGCCAGCCCGAGCCAGCCACCATCGAGCACGCCGCGGGCCACGCCGAGGCCGACCCCGGCATCGGAGGCCCACGCCCACCGGGCGGGGGCGCTGACGCGGGCCAGCGCGGCGGCGGCACCCTCCCGCTCGACCACCGTCCGCCCCTGCTGCTGGGCCCACGCGGCCAGCCAGCCCGCGGGCGGGGCATCCCCCGCCGCCGTCGTCCACGTGGTCACCGTGACGGCCCCGTCCCGCCTCGGGGCCTGCAGCGTCGCCACGGGCGCGGTGCGCAGCTGGTGCGGCTGCTCACGACGCCACCCTCGCTGCGCGAGCGCCTCGTCCAGCCCGGCGGGTCGGGCGGCAGGGCCGACGAGGACGCGCGCCGGCAGGCCGGACTCGTGGTAGAAGCGCGCGGTGCCCTCGAGGCGCACGCGCAGCGGCACGCGGCCGCCGTCGGCGCGCGGCCAGGCGCTGGCCGCGACCGCGGGCAGCCCCGGCCCCAGCCGCAGGCGCCAGCCGTCGAGCTCCAGCAGCGAGCGCGCGGGCCAGGCCGCCGCCAACCGCTCCTCGAGGTCGGCCGCGCGCGTGTGCTGCGCGTAGGCGTCGAGGTAGCGGCGGTGGGCGGCGTCGCGTCCGCTGCGGCTGCCAGGGCCGGCGCGGGGCCGCGGGCGGCGCCCTCGGGTCACGTCAGATGCGGCAGGTCGCCAGGCCTCGCTTGACGAGGTACTGCTGGTGGTACTCCTCGGCGGGCCAGAACGTGCCAGCCGGCTCGATCGCGGTGGCGATCGGCGCGCCGTGGCGACCGGAGGCCTCGCGGGCGCTGCGGGCGGCCACCGCGGTCTCCTTCTGGGCGTCGTCGTGCACGAAGACCACCGAGCGGTACTGCGAGCCCACGTCCGGGCCCTGCCGGTTGACCTGGGTGGGGTCGTGGGCCTCGAAGAAGGTCTCGAGCAGGTCCTCGTAGGCCACCTGGGCGGGGTCGAAGCGCACCTGGACCACCTCGGCGTGCCCCGTCAGGCCGCTGCACACCTGCTCGTAGGTCGGGTGCTCGGCGTGACCGCCCATGTAGCCCACGCGCGCATCGACCACCCCGACGACGTTGCGGAACGTGACCTCCACGCCCCAGAAGCACCCGGCGCCGAACGTCGCGGTCTGGATCTCGCTCATCTCGGTCTCCTTGCGATCGTGAGGGTCAGCGCTGGCGCCCGATCGGCGCCCGAGCCAGCAGCGGGATGGCGATCGCGGCGGCGACGAGGTGCATCGCGCCGAGCCACGCCTGCGGCCCCGGCCCACCGCCCGGGGTCGGCGCGGCGTCGGGCGCGATCCCGAACGCCACGTTGGGCGCCAGCGACAGCAGGGCCAGGATGATCGTCAGGCGCACGAAGCCGCGCTCGGGGTTCGCGGTGCGTCCCTCCAGCACGCGACGCAGCACCGCGCCGATGGCCACGCCGATGACGGTGAAGATGATCACGGGAGCGGGATCCACCAGGGGGTCGAACTCGGGGCCGACCTCGGTGGTCTCCAGCGCCAGCAGGCGCAGGCCGGAGTTGACCGCGGCGGCCGCGACGGCGGCGACCGCCGCCGAGGCGACGAGCGCGCGCGTGGACAGCGCGGTGGTGGTGGTCTGGGCCATGGGTGGACCTCGGTGCGGCTCGGGAGCACGGGGGGAGCGCGCGGCCTTCGCTGCCGCGGTCGCTGGTGCCGGGAGGTTTCCCCGATGGTCGCGGCCCAATCCGTCCCGTGTGGGGGTCTCGAGGGATCGGTGGCACGGGCGCTCATGGGGACGCGCGGTCGTGCGCGTCGTGGTCGTCCAGGTCCTGCCCACGGGTCTCGGGCAGCAGCGCGAAGGCGAGCGCCGCCACGATCGCGGGCAGGGCCACCGCCACCGCGCCCGCGCCGACGCGATCCGCCGCGTCGGCGGCCACGCCGAACAGCACGAGCCCGCCGACCGCGCCCAGCACCCCGGCGGCGGTCAGCCAGCCCGCGGCGGTGGCGCGCACCCGCGTGGCGTAGAGCTCCGCGGCGAGCGCGCCGGTCGGTGGGGCGTAGGCCGATTGGGCCAGCAGCACGGTCAGGTAGCCGCCGATCAGCGCCGGGACGCTGCCCGCGTAGGTGGCCACGACGGCCGCGGCCAACAGCAGCTGCGCGCTCGCCGCGGTGACGCGACGGCCCAGCGCGTCGGCGGCCCAGCGCCCGAGCAGCAGGCCGGCCGCGCCCAGCGGCGCGGCCCCCGCCACCGCGGCGGCGACCACGAGCGGCTCGACGCCCAGGACGCCCTCCCCATAGACGAACAGCAGCCCCGTGGCAGGCCCGGAGACCATCGCCACGGTCAGGGTCGTCAGCGCGAGCACCGCGGTGCGCCGACGCAGCCCGGCGCGCCACGGGGCGCCGAGCCCGGCTCCGCGCCCTCCGGCCGTGCGCGGGCCGGCAGACGCGCCGACGGCCGGTGCCGCGGCGGGGTCGGCGCCCGCGGCGAGGGCGCGGGCGCGCACGAAGCGCGGTGGCTCGCGCACCACCCGCGCCAGCAGCGGGACGAGCACCACCAGGGGCACCAGCGCCAGCGCGAACAGGCCCCGGAAGCCGAGCGCCTCGCCGAGCACCGCGCGCAGCACGGTCACGGTCCCGCTGCCGACCCCGTAGCCCACCGTCAGCAGCGCCATGGCGGTCGCCCGGCCGGTGGCATCGGTCTCCTCGGCCGCCACCACGCCCGCGATCGCGTTGACGGCGCTCAAGCCCGGGCGGGCCAGCGCGAAGGCGGCCACGAACCACCAGAACCCCTGGCTGGTCGCGGCCGCCGCGGTGAGCGCCAGCCCGGCGGTGAGGAACGCCAGCAGGGTGGTGCGTCGCCCCCACCGGTCGGCCGCGCCGGCGAGCGGCAGCCCTCCCAGCGACGCGAGCCGCACCACCGCGAGCCCCGCCCCGAGCGTGGTGAACGACAGGCCGGCGGCACCGGCCAGGCTGTCGTCGGCCGGATCGCGGGCGCCGAACGCCGCGGCCACGTCCCCGAGCGCAGCCACGGCCGAGAACTGCGCGAAGCCGGCGGCGAAGGCGGCCACCGCCATGGCCAGCACGGGCGGGCGGCGCAGGACCGCCAGCCAGCCCCAGCCCGCCGCGGCAGCGCCGCGCTCAGCCACGGTCCGCCCCGAGCGCGTCGGTGGAGCACGGACCCTGGCGTGGACTGTGGGGGCGCGGCGCAGCCGCTAAAGTCCTGGCGCCGCTGCTGCAGGGAGCCAACGCATGGTGAGGACCTGGCCGGGCGCGCCCTACCCCCTGGGCGCCACATGGGACGGGAGCGGGACGAACTTCGCGCTGTTCGCCCAGCATGCCGAGGCCGTCGAGCTGTGCCTGTTCGATGACGTCGGCGAGGAGCAGCGCATCCCCATCGACGAGCACACCGCGCTGATCTGGCACGTCTACGTGCCCGGCGTCGCGCCGGGGCAGCGCTACGGGTTCCGCGTCCATGGCCCCTACGATCCCGCGCGCGGCCACCGCCACAACCCCGCGAAGCTCCTCATCGACCCCTACGCCAAGGCCATCGAGGGGGAGGTCACCTGGGACGACGCCGTCTTCGGCTACCCGCTCGGTGGCTCCGACCTCGAGCCCGACGGTCGTGACAGCGCCCCCTACGTCCCCAAGTCGATCGTGGCCAACCCCTTCTTCGACTGGGGCGACGACCGCCATCCCCGCACGGCCTGGAACGAGACGGTCATCTACGAGACCCACGTGCGAGGGCTGACGATGCAGCACCCGCGCGTGGAGCCCGAGCTGCGCGGCACGTTCGCGGGGCTGGCGAGCCCCCCGGTCATCGACCATCTGGTCGATCTCGGCGTGACCGCCGTGGAGCTCCAGCCCGTCCACCACTTCGTCCACGATCACTTCCTGGTCCAGAAGGGCCTGCGCAACTACTGGGGCTACAACTCGATCGGCTTCCTGTCGCCCCACGCGGAGTACGCCGCGTTCGGCGCTCGCGGAGAGCAGGTCTACGAGTTCAAGTCCATGGTGCAGAGCCTCCACGACGCCGGCCTGGAGGTCATCCTCGACGTCGTCTACAACCACACCGGCGAAGGCAACCACCTGGGGCCGACCCTGTCGTTCCGGGGGGTGGACAACCTCTCCTACTACCGCACCCTCGACCAGGACCCCCGGTACTACATGGACTACACCGGGACCGGCAACTCGCTGAACGTGCGCCACCCCCACGTGCTGCAGCTCATCATGGACAGCCTGCGCTACTGGGTCAGCGAGATGCACGTCGACGGGTTCCGGTTCGACCTCGCAGCCACCCTGGCGCGCGAGTTCCATGACGTGGACCGGCTCAGCGCCTTCTTCGACATCGTCCAGCAGGACCCGATCATCAGCCAGACGAAGCTGATCGCCGAGCCCTGGGACGTTGGGGAGGGCGGCTACCAGGTGGGCAACTTCCCGGTGCTGTGGACCGAGTGGAACGGCAAGTACCGGGACTCGATGCGCGAGTTCTGGCACGGCGGCGCCGGCAGCCTCCCCGAGGTGGCCTCGCGGCTGTCGGGCTCGGAGGACCTCTACGCGCACAACGGGCGCCGCCCCTACGCCTCGATCAACTTCGTCACCGCCCACGACGGGTTCACGCTGCGCGACCTGGTGTGCTTCGACGACAAGCACAACGAGGCCAACCTCGACGGCGGCGAGAGCGGGGAGGACCACAACCGCTCGTGGAACCACGGCGTCGAGGGGCCCACCGACGACCCCGAGATCAACCGGCTGCGCGCCCGTCAGCAGCGCAACCACCTGGTGACCCTGATGCTGAGCCAGGGCGTGCCGATGCTCCTCGGTGGTGACGAGGCCGGACGCAGCCAGCGCGGCAACAACAACCCCTACTGCCAGGACAACCCCCTGTCCTGGTACGACTGGTCGTGGCTGCGTCGCCACGGCGAGCGCAGCACCGCCGCGGGACCCAGCGCCCCGCTGGACTGCACGCCCTCCTGGGCCGAGCGCCGCGCGCTGCGCGACTTCACCGCCGAGCTCATCGCGCTGCGCCGGGCGCACCCGGTGTTCCGGCGCCAGCACTTCTTCACCGGCGTCGACGAGGCCGGCATCGCCGACCTGGAGTGGTTCGACCCGACCGGCTCGGTCATGACCACCGAGCAGTGGCTCGATGACCAGGCCCGGGCGATCATGCTGTTCCTCAACGGCCTGGCGATCCCCTCGCTGGACCGGCGTGGGCGCCCGATCGTGGACGACACCTTCCTGTGGCTGATCTCGGCGAGCGATGAGCGCGTCGCGTTCACGCTGCCCTCCGAGCTCTACGGCCGACGCTGGCAGCTCGTGTTCGACACCGCCGCCGAGGGCCGCAGCGCGGGCCGGGGACGCCTGCGCGCCGGCTCGACCATCGAGCTCGTGCCCTACTGCACGGTGCTGCTGCGGCGCCTCGACGACGCCGGGCATCGCAGCCGGGGAGTGTGATCGCGCCCATGCCCCTCCACGTGGCGCCCGACCGACTGCCCACGGCGACCTACCGCATCCAGCTGCGAGGGGAGAGCGACCCCCCGGTCGACTTCACGGCCGTCCAGCGCGCGCTGCCCGGGCTCGCCGAGCTGGGCGCGTCCCACCTCTACCTGTCGCCGGTGCTGCGCGCCCGCGCCGGCAGCGCCCACGGCTATGACGTCGCCGACCCCACCGAGGTCGATCCCGCTCTCGGCGGCGAGGAGGGGCTGCGCGCCCTGGCGCGCGACTGCCGGCAGCACGGGCTCGGCCTGATCCTGGACATCGTGCCCAACCATCAGGCCACGAGCCCCGACAACCCGCGCTGGTGGGACCTGC
>PUKE01000088.1 GCA_003550425.1 Nitriliruptoria bacterium | reverse complement strand
ATCTTCGTCCATCCCGTGCGCGTCACCCGTGAACCCGCCCCGCCCGCCGGCACCCGCGCTGACCAGCCACTACACCCCCACCAGCCCGATCAGCGGCCGACTACTTCTACAGGTGGCCCAGTTTTTCGCTATCAGCGGTGAGAGTCGAAGTACGGTGGGAAGCGGCAGCCCTGAGGTCGGCCAGCGCCTGTGTCAGTACGGGAGGAGCAAGAACCAGACGTGCGACGACGTGGTCCAGATCAACACGTGCAGCCCGGGTAACCGCTGCGGCCTGACAGCTCTGGAGACTCGTCAGCGTAGCGACGGCGACAGTGGTGGACCTGTGTATGACTTCAGGCGCGCATACGGGGTGCACAGTGGTAACACCTGCGTAGATGGTGATTGCGATCACGATGGGTTCACACGCATGTGGACCATCGAGGACGCCTTCAACGTCGTGGGGGGTGTATCAAGGACCTTGGACAGGTTCTCTGGAAGTGAGAGGATGTGTTCATGGCACAGCAGCGACGGAAGTTCTCGCCGCAGTTCAAGGCTGAGGCGGTGCAGTTCGTGATCGAGTCGGATCGGCCGGTTGCGCAGGTCGCCCGCGAGCTGGAGATCAATGAGGGCACGTTGGGCAGCTGGGTGCAGGCGTGGCGGCAGGCTAACCCCGAACCTGAAGAAGGGCGGACACCGGTGGAACGTCAGCGTGTTGCCGACATGGAAGACGAGATCCGCCGGTTGCGGATGGAAAACGAGTTCCTAAAAAAAGCAGCGGCCTTCTTCGCCCGGACGCTTCAGTAGCGCAGCGGTGCGCACTGATCGATGCGGAGACGGCGAACTACCCGGTCCGGTGGATGTGTGAGATGCTCGGTGTCGCCCGTTCATCGTTCTACGCGTGGCGGTCGCAGGCCGCCACGGTCACCGCGACCGCACAGCGCCGCGAGCACCTCGCTGGCCAGGTCCACGCAGTGTTCCACGAGTTCGACCAGACCTATGGATGCCGGCGCATCGCCCGGGAGCTCAACGCCCGCGGGGTGGCCTGCAGCGTCGGGCTCGTCGCTGACGTGATGCGCCACCAAGGGCTGGTGGCCATCCAGCCACGCGCCTACAAGACCACCACGATCCCCGACCCCAGCGCCACCTACCCGCCCGATCTGCTGGAGGGCGACTTCACCGCCGAGCAGCCCGGCACCCGCCTGGTCGGCGACATCACCTACCTGCCCACCGGGCAAGGCTGGCTGTACCTCGCCGTCGTCATCGATCTGGCCACCCGCATGGTGGTGGGCTGGCAGACCGCCCCCCACATGCGCACCTCGCTGGTCATTGACGCGCTCGCCATGGCCCGCGACCACGGTCACCTCGCACCCGAGGCGATCTTTCACTCCGACCGCGGATCGCAATACACAGCGCACGCGTTCACCGACTGGTGTGCCGCCAACACGATCACCCCATCGATGGGACGCACCGGCGTGTGCTGGGACAACGCCGCCGCCGAATCGTTCTTCGCGACGTTGAAAAACGAGATGTACCACCGTCACCGCTTCGCGACCCGGCCACGTGCCCGCTTCGCCGTCGCCCACTACATCGAACTGTTCTACAACCGCAAACGGCGCCACTCCACCCTCGACTACCGCACACCCACCCAAGCACTCAACGACTTGCAAGCCACCGCCGCGACCGCGGCCTAACCCGCAAAAAACTGTCCGAAATCCTTGACACAGCCCAGTGCCCCTTGTGGACTAGTAGCTGGTTGCCCGTCGATAGCTGGAGTCGGTATGTCTGGTCGCCGCTTCGTCGTCGTGCTCGCGGTGGGAGTGCTCGCGTTCGCTGGGTGGGTCACCTACCGCGAGTTCCTGCAGCCGACGCGCCCGCCGGCTGAGGTCGACGCGCCCCAGCCGGCGGTCGAGGATCCCGAAGTCGATCCCGAACAGATGCGAGTCGAGCCGGAGGTGGCAGAACCCGGTCAGGAGGTGGAGCTGCACTTCCCCGACGAGATGCTGCGCGGCGTGCGGTTCACGTTGGAGCGGCGTGTGGACGACGGCTGGCATCACGAGTGGTGGATGCTTAGCGACCAGGACCCTGATGATCGCGGACCGGATTCGCCGCCGGCGAACGGGGGCGAGCGAGTCCGTGAGGACGCTGCTGTGGTCGACATCGGCGTGGGCGGGGTTGGCCCGGATCTCGTGGAGGTGCCGGCTGGGGCGCACGCGGGCACTCACCGCATCTGCAATGCGGAACCGGTGTGTGCTGAGTTGACCGTGCAGCGCTGACCGCACGTGCCGCTCGTTCCCGGCCGCTCCCTCGTAGCGCGGCGCAGCCCGCATGGGCATCTCCCACGACCGGCACAAGGTGATCGACTACGTCGCCGCCGTCCGCGAACCACATGCCTCACGCGTGCGGGAGCAACGCGACGAGCCGGTAACCCGCCTGCTGCTCGGCCTGCTCAGTGCCGTAGCGCCCCGCGACCGCAACCACTTCCTCGACCTCCTCACCGGAGACCAGCGACGCCACCCCGCTGACGACGCCCCCAACCGTCGTTGGGAATCCGACCTCGAACAGCTGTCATCGACCGCCGCCCCGAGCTTCGCGACGCGCTGTTCAGTGGCGACCCGCAGCGACGCGATCGCGCCCAGGAGGCGGTCTCGGCCAACATCGCCACGCGTGTGGGAGAGCTCCTCGGCGCTGTGCACCACCTCTGGGCGAACCGCCACGTGGTCGGCGCAGACGCCACCAAGCACGCCACCACGATCCGCACCTACGGACACTTCGGCGCGCAGCAGCAACAGCTGTGGGCTCCCATCGCGCTCTGTCCCCGCGGCGCGGTCGAACTCAAACGGCCACGGCGTACTGCCCGCGGCCGACGCGCACGACGCGGTCCTGCGGCTGCGAACTTCCATTGATGGCTGTCGCTGCTCAGCGATTGTCGACTTGGAGCCCAGCGGAGGCGCGAGAGGTCTTCAATGAAGTGCTGCCAAGAACGGAGCATCCACTCGAAAGGCGGATCCTCGCTCTGGCAGGGCATGGCGCCGGTGCGGGACGCACCTGGACGGAAAGGGCGCTAGGAGAACTCCAAGAGAACCAGATCACGCTGGCCTACTTGGAGGATCAGAACTGGGGGCAGCCCCCCGTACCGAAGGACTTCGGCTGATCCCCGCGTTCCCGAGGTGGCCGCGTGCGGCATCAACTCCCTACCACGTACCGCCCCCGGCCGTCGCGCACCATGGGGTAGTGCTTGCGCAGACAGTCAAGGGCGCGGTGATCGTCTGCCGCGTGCCCTCCGGGCGCCCTTGGGCGACCAATGCTCGGCCGACCTCGGTGGGGACAGCACAGCGGCGGTCTGACCCAGCACCGCGGCGACCGCGGCGCCCTTGCGCCGCGGCCGGGCTTCCTCGCGCCTCACCGCAGCCCGGGATGTGCTCCATCGCCTCGGCCACCGCCTGCGCGCGGCCGATCTCGGTCGGCGACATCGGCGCGCCGGCCTGGCGCAGCACCGCCACGATCGCGTCCACGCGCGACATGGCCGCGACGTCGGTGGCGACCTGCGCACCCTCACGCAACAAGCGGACCTCCTCGCGCACTCGCGCAGCACGGGCTACCCCACGAACTCTGGTCCGGGTGGCGGCCGTGGTCGACTACCGTGCGCTCTTCGAGGGCTGACGCTCTTGCCGCCTCGGATCGGTGCGATCAAAGCCGTTGCCGCGCCCGCCCGGCATGCGGCGATATGAGTCAACAGCCGAGCCGCCTCGCCCGGATCAGCGGGGGAGGGCGCAGTCACCCCCGCGCGCAACACGCCAACCCCTCCGCGTCCAATGCATCGGCTACCTCACCGCGCGTGCGATGCGCGTGCCATAGCACTCGATCTTCGCGACAACCGGGTCGGACTGGCTCATGACCGACACCCATCCGCGTCGTATGGCTACCGCCATCATCACGTAGGCCCCCGCCTGCCCCAAGACCCCTCCCGGCACGGCGAGTACTTGCCCGCCCGTGGCCCATGGTGCGGGGCATCCCGGCAATGAGGCCCCCTACCCTTCGCATTGTGCCGCATTTCGGTATGGTGGAGACATGGTTCAGCCGTCTACCCCACCCAGCCGTTCGGCGACTCCACTGCCTGACTTCACGCATCCGCCCCTCGTGGAAGTGGCCTTCGCGGTACAGTACAGCGAACTTAGCGACCTTTCTCAGGCACACTTGGGGCGCTTCTGGGATCTCATCCGCCCAGACTTCCCACGGGTCAAAGACAAGCCGCGGCTTGACCCCATGCCTGACCCACTGCAGGCGAAACCGACCCGGCGACCTTTCGAGATAAGAATAGGCCGCGCCTCCCCCGTGCACCGCACCTGGTTCATGAGCGCCGACGACCAGCGCCTCGTCCAACTGCAGCCTGACAGGTTCGCGATGAACTGGCGCGGACACCAAGATCAGGAGACGACCTACCCTAGGTTTGACAACCTTATTCAAGAGTTTGACGAGCTTTGGGGGCAGTTTCAGCAGTTTTGTGTCGATAGTGAGCTTCCAACTCCAGAAGTATCTATCATCGAACTTCTCTACGTGAACCGCATTCAGGCAAGCGCCTTAGACGACGTCGTCTCGTCCGTAGGTGACATCTCGCTCGCCGCTACCGAAGCAGCCAGTGAAGTTCAAGGTAGCCTTCGCCTCATCAGCCCTATCAAGGGAGACAAGGAAACCATTGGCGCACTAAGCGTCGCGATTGAACCAGTGAGAGGCCCAGACGGTAGCTCGCAGTACAAGATGGATCTTGCCGCCAGAATACGTCCGGGCTCGTCATCGTGGGACGACTTACGAGCCAACTTTGAACTAGGTCGCCACGTTATAGTTCTTAGTTTCGACGAACTGACCCCGGAATACCTTCACAAGCAGTGGGGCAGGAGATCTCGCCAATGACCACGGCCTCATACGCACACCAGGTCCCAGTAATGGAGTGGGGCGATGACACGGCATCTGAGCGTGAAGATCTAGCCGCATTTGCGCGCAGCTGGCAAGACCAACCAGTGGCAGAACTAATCGGTACGGAGAGTATGCCCACTTGGTTTCCGCGCTTGGTTGACCAGTTGAACGACGTCCTCTCCCTCGATGACGGATGGGCAGGACCGGGTTCCCTGGCTCCAAACGAACACAGCGCCTTATCCGCGCTGCGCTCCCTGCGGGGCCTGGCGGATCCCTATCTCCGACCCCCTCAGCTTGTACCCACAGTCGATGGTGGGGTCCAGATCGAATGGCATACCAATGGTGTGGATCTAGAGTTGTGCTTTGGATCCGCGGGTGAAGTAGATGTATACATCGCAGACGAAGCCCGCCACCTTGAGGAAGCAGGGGCCTTCGCGGAACTTTTTGATGAGATTCGTCTAGCTTTGAAGGCTCTTACACAGTAATACGTCAACCCGCAGAGACCGAGGATAGGGCGCTACGAGTGCTGCCTCAGCCCGGCTGCATATGGGACGATAACCTTGGTGCTTGGCGTGTCTTGAGTGGGGCCTTTCACCACGACGACAACGAACCATCGTCCTACTTGAAGAGCATATTAGATCAAGTCGGGTATGACGATGTTGATGTTTGTCGGCACTTCAGTAGGACCCCATGCCGTGTGGCGAGCGCTGAGGTGCTCTCCTTACGAGAGCTTGAGTGCGAAGTCTTACATGACCCTGTAGATCCGCCTTGCAGCCCGATCGATCCGGCCCATTGCGTTATCGTCCTACCAAGCGCGACAGCCCGCAATCAGCGGAAAAAAACTCCTCGGGCGGCTCGCAAAGGTCTTTGTTCTGGTGAATCCTCCCAACGGAGACTAAGTATTGGAGGACTGTTAGCCTGCACTATTGGAGAGGCCGGTCCGAGCGCATCGCGGAAGGCCTCGCCGGTGGCCAGCACCGGCGGCCGCAGGGGTCATCGACCCGTGTAAGCGACTCGGCCTCCACCAGCGCCGCAGTTCCCACACCGGTTCTTGTCAGCGAGCCACTCCACGAAAGCGCACGCTGCCAAGTCCTCTCCGAACTCAGGTGACAACGCATCAGGCACCGGCGGCCGCCCCCGGTCGTCGCCCTGCCCGATGTGAAGTTCCCCGCCTGTGCGGGCTGCTCCTTATGTGGAGGGCTCGACTGGTCGCCGAATGTTCGGCGCAGGGTCGCAACTGCGTCGGAAGGTCGACCTTGGACCGTCGCTGCCGTCAGGCGAGGATCCGTGCCCTGGCGGTCGATCACCGATTACACCTGCGTGCGGTGTAACTCGGGACGGGGGTTCGGCGTAAGGGGGGCCATCACGGCGATCCGTGATTACCGCGATGACCTGGGCATTTGCCTCTTCTGTTCACACCTCTTCACGGGGTCTTCCGGAAAATCCGGGGGACCTGTTCCGGAAATAGTGGCTCAACTGTTCCGGAACATCCTCGGGGGTTGGTAGGCCTGGCAGGTGAGCCGCATGCATGGGCCGGAGCATCCCGAAGGCCAGGAAGAGCCGGACGAGTCGAGCGTTGCGGGGCTGCTTCGGTTGGTGCGGTCCCAGCGTGACCTGCTCGTGGCAGTCGCAACCGGCGGCCCAGCCTTCGACTCGGTTGCCGAGGAGTACGAGGTTCGCCGGCGCCGGATCCGCGCCGGGCTCGCACGCTTGGGGCTGGAGGATCCCTTCCCGTGGCGCACCCTGTGGGAGTGGCACGGACACTACCCCTTCTTTGGAGCTCACCGGCCCGCACACGTGGGCGCGGCGCATGATGTGGTGATGCAGCGACCGGATCGCCTCCCAGGCCTGCGGGCTCACGCTCGTCGTGTGCGGCTGGTAGGCATCCAACCAGCCCTGCAGCCCCGCGGGCGCGGCTGAGGCCAGCCGCGGTCTGGGTCTGGCCCTAGGGGCAGGCCTCCTCGGCTTGCTGGCGCATGGTGTCGTCCCAGTCGAGGCCTTGGTCGTTGGCGAGCTCGCGTGGGGTGGGGAGCGGGTCGAGGTCGAACGCGTCGATGAGCTCGGTCCGTGAGACGTGTGGGTCGGTCCAGTCGTCCCATTCGGCGCGGAGCTCTGGTGCTGCACCCTGTTCGGCGAGCTGCAGGCCGAGCATCGCTCCGCCGCGCGTCCACGGGACCGTCTCGGGATCGCGCGTCACGCCGCCGGCGGGGTCGGCGCCGGCGGCGAGGCTGCCGGTGATGGTGAGCTCGTCGCGCCAGACGGGCTCGTCGAGCTCGTCGGGCTCGGTCCAGCCTCGCGGTTGCTCGTCGAGGAGCTCGGCGAGGACGGCGCGGGCATCGGGCATGGCGTCGGCGGCCAGCGCGATCGCGACCGGCTCGCTGGCCGGGCACCGCCGAGCCCCGCCTGCCTCGCCTGCGGCGACGGCCGAGCGCACCTCGGCGACGCGCCCGATTGGCTCAAGCGCCAGGTCGGCCCATCGCTGCTGTGCGCCCTGGGTTCCTCGCAGCTGGCCGGCGGCCACCAGCAGCGGCTCGTCTGCCTCGCGGTCGATCCAGTCGACGGTGAACTGCGCCGCTGCCGCCTGCACGCCCACGTCGCCGGGCATCGTGGCCACAAGCTCCTCGATGCCGGTGTCGATCATCTCCACGCGCGGTGCCTGCGGGCGCTGGTCGGCCGGGAGCTGGGCGAGCGCGCCGTGGACGTGTGCGGCGAGGTCGCTCGTGAGCGCAGCGGCTGACGGTGGCAGGCACACCTCGACGCCCTCGCGCTCGACGCAGTCGCGGACCAGCGCCTGATCGGAGTGGGCGGAGGCGACCGCGTGCAACCGGTCCTCGTCGCCCCAGACACCCACGAGCTGCCACCCGAGCGCACCAGCCGCGGCGAACGCGACGACCGCAACACCGGCGGCCCCGGCTCCACGCGTGTCGCGGAGCAGCGCAAGCGCGCCGAGCACGACGGCGGTCGCGGTGACGTAGCCGGCGTGCAACCACGGCTGTCGAGGCCACAGCTCCACGATGCCAAAGCGCGGCGCCCAGTCGGCCCACGGCGCGAGCCGCGCGCCGACGCTGGTGGGCAGCGTCAGCACGTCGCTGACCGCCAGGAGCGCCAGCGCGGCGGCCACCAGCACCATCCCTGCGGTGGCCATCGACGCTCTCCAGCGGCCGAGCGCCACCCCGGCGGCCCCGAACAGCCCAACCGCGAGCGGCAGGGCGAGCACGTCGCCGAGGTGGGGCGTGCCGCCGCCCTCGACCGCAAGCGCGGCCATCGCAGCCGCGACCCATGCGGCGGCCAGCAGCATCGGCCCCGCCAGGGAGACGAGCAGCGCGACGGTGCGCGCTGCGGTCGGGGTTGGCGTGGGATCGACTAGCGGTGCCGCGGCGTCGCGGTCGACTCTGGCGGCGGCCGCGTGCGCCGCGACGAACACACCGGCTGCCAGCGGCATCCCAGCCAGGGCGAGCCAGACCATGTCGCGGGCCAACAGCCCGAGCACATCGCGGAACAGCCACGCCGCGACGCCGCTCGCCGCGGCCAGGCCGAGCAGCGTGGCCGGGTGGCGGGCGAGCCGGGGCGCCTCGACCCTGACGAGTTGCGCGACCAGCCGCCACGCGGCCGCGTTCTGCGAGCCGGGCTGGGTGCGCGTTGCGGTGGGGCGAGTGGCGCGTGTCATGGCGCGCTGGCCTCCGCGGTCGCGTGGCGCGCGATGAGGTAGCCGTCCTCGATGGTTGGCTCGACCAGGCGCGCCTCGGCGGGTGGGGAGTGGCCGACGTGACGGTACCGGCCGTCGGGGATGCGCCATGACGCCGCTGCGCGCGGATCGGGCTGTGGGGCGTGCCACACGCAGCCGCGGGCGAGCGCGCGCAACTGCTCCGGGGTCCCGTGAAACCGGATGCGCCCGTCGAACAGCACCGCCACGCGATGAGCGAGCGCGGCGACGTCATCGGTCTGATGCGTGGCCAGCACCACGGCCTGGTGGTCGCTCGTGCGCGACAGCAGCGCGCGCAGCTGCGCACGCTGCTCTGGGTCCAGCGCACCGGTCGGCTCGTCGAGGACCAGCAGCGGCGGGTCGCCGAGCAGCGCCTGGGCGACGGCGACCCGCCGGCGCATGCCCCCCGACAGCGTGCGCATGCGGGCACCGGCGCGATCGTCGAGGCCAACCAGCTCGAGGACCCGTTCGACCTCAGCGTGGCGCGCCCGCCGGTCGAGGTGCTCCTTGAGGATCGCGAGGTAGTCGACGAAGTCGAACACGGTGAACTGCTCGTGGAAGCCGGGCTCCTCGGGCAGGTAGCCCAGCCGGCGGCGGATCTCGGTGAGCTGGCCAGGGTCGCGTGGGCTGCGGCCGAGCAGCCACAGCTCGCCCTCGTCCGGCGTCGCCAGCGTCGCCAGCAGCCGCAGCAGCGTCGACTTCCCCGCGCCGTTGGGACCCAGCAGCGCGGTGATCCCCGAGGCGAAGTCGATGGTGGCGTCGGCGAGCGCGACGCGCCGCCCGTAGCGCTTGGTGACGTCGCGAAGTCGGACCGGTGCCTCGGTGCCCATCGGCTCACCTCACCGTCTGCGGTCGTCGTGCGGCGATCGCCAGCCCCACGGCTGACAGGACCAGGACCACGACCATCAGCCCCTGCCCGGCGACCGCGAACGTCGCAAGCGGGGCCGCCAGCAGCGCCTCGCTCGCCGCCACGCCAGCCACCCAGAGTGCTGCGACCGTGGCCGCGGACGCCTGCACATCGAAGCGGGACGAGGCCACGAGCGTGACGCTGGTCAGCGCCAGGGCGGGCAGGACCCAGGCGCTGGCAGCCCAACCCACCGCCGGCAGGGCGGCCGCTGCCGCGGTGGTGATCACCAGCGAGGCGGTCAGCACCGCGACAGCCCGCAGCAGCATGAGCCGCAGCAACGACACCGGAGCGGCGACCGCGAGGTCGTGAGTCGGGTCGACGCGTCGGCCGAACGCGGCGGCCACGCCCGCCACCGGCAGCAGGGGGGCGATGACCAAGAAGACCAGCAGCGCATGCGGGTGACCGTCGGTGACGCGGGCGAGCCCGGCGGCCATGGCCGCCACCAGGGCGACGCTCGCCAGCCACGGCACCCGCAGCGACGGCGTGACCGCCAGCAGCCGCGCATCCGCCTCGTGCATTCCCACGGTCACGAGCACCCGCTCGGCGCGAGGCCGACGCCGGTGGCGGACCTCGGCGAACACGGTCTCGCGCAGGCGCGCTCGGCGCGACGCCTCCAGCGGTGCGATCGCCTCGCGCACCCCAGCTCGGCACGCGTCGCAGGCGGTGACGTGCTCTTCGACCCGCTCGGCCCGGTCGAGCGGCAGCGAACCGTCCGCGAAGGCCACCAGCTCGCCGCGGTCGACGTGCGCGGCACCCGACGGCCCACCACTCTCCGGCAAGGGTCGCTCCTCGGTCATCGCAGCTCCCTTCGCAGCGCGGCCCTGGCGCGCATGGCTCGCGTCTTCACGGTCCCCTCGGGGATGTCGAGGCGGCGGGCGACCTCGCGCGTGCTGCGCTGCTCGACGAGGACGAGGTGGGCCACACGGCGCAACCTCGGAGACAGCCGCCCGACCGCGTCGGCCAGCTCGCGTCGGCGCTCGCGCGCGACCACCTCATCCTCGACGGTGCGCCGATCCGCCTCGTCGGGCGGAGCGTCGGTGACCAGCCCCCGCGGACGGTGCCTGGTGGCATCGGCAAGCCGACGGCGGGCGATCCCCCACAACCACGCGCCCACCGGGCTATCACCTCGGAACGTGTGCGCCTTGCGCCAGGCACGCACGAACGTGTCCGCCACCACCTCGTCGACAAGGTGCGCATCCGCGCAGCGACGCTGCAGCCGCACCGCCAGCCAATCAGCGTGCCGCTCGAACAGCACACCGAGCGCGTGCTCGTCGCCCTCGCCCACGCGCTCAAGCAGCTCCGCATCGGTGAGGGCGCCCATGGTCACCCCGCTCCGCTGGCGAGCCGCCGCGACGTGCTGCGGCGGCCCTGCCCCCGGTCGGCGAGCGCGGTCATCGGGTCTCGAACCCGGTCTCGTTGATCCCGGTCACGCAGGCACGCGTGGTGAAGCTCGCGTTGGTCAACGGCCCGCCGATCCACGCCGAGTACACGGTATTGTCGCTGCCCGCGCACGACGCCTCGAGTCGCACGTCGGCGGTTCCGGCGTACTCGCAACCCTCCGCGTAGGCACGCGCCCACACGCCGCTGTCCCACCAGACCTGGTCGCAGCTGACACCGGTCTCGGGGTCGACGTAGTCCTCGATCACCACGTCGTCCTCACCCGGACCCTTGCGGCCGACACCCTGCAGCGGTCCCTCGCGCGCCTCGCCCTCCGTAGGATCAGGCACCTCACCGGGCTCGGTCTCCACCTCCCCCTGCACGACCTCGCCCTCATAGGGGACGCCCTCGAGGACCTCAGCCTCCACCCCGGCGGCGCGTGCCGCCTCGGCGTCGATGAGCACCGGCTGGTGGAAGTCCTCGATCACCGTCGCGTCCTCGCCGGGTTCCGGGAGCTCGATGGCGTCGGGGTCGTCGGCGGCGAACCCCCCGTCATCTGATCCCTCATCGTCACCAGCGAACGCAACCGACGCCCATCCCACTCCCAACGCCGCCGCCGTTGCCACCACCAGCCCGGTGACGAGCAGCACCCACCGGCGCGCCGGGCGTGAACGAGCACCAAGGCCGTCTGCAGTCAGATCGCGAGTGCGAGGTTCCATCGTGCCCTCCATTCCCATCGCTGGGTCGATCGCGGTCGAGCGGCACCCCTTGCGCTTCCTCCCCGTGGAACTCGTGCGTCGGACCGCTCACCCTCTTGACGGGCCTTCGGCCCGCTTCGGTTCCCTCGACACCGACACGATTCGCCAACTCATCGACGGCGTAGACCCGCGAACGCGATCCCGACGCCGCGAGCTCGACCGCGGGGACGACGTGTGGAACGCGGCGCCCTCGGCGTGTGGAAACTTGAAGGCCGGCGTGTGGAACCGACCCGGACCGAAGCGCATGAGCTCCCCGCTGACCTGGGGCTTCGCGATTTCCGGAACACCGTTGCCTGAAATCTATGCGTGTGTTGCATGGGTTCAGGCAGCTTCGCCTTGCGGCGAGGCGGTCCCCGTCTGATCCACCGTGTGGTGGTGCGGGGTTGACGCTTCCCAGCCAGCTGCGTCGGCTGCTGGCGCAGCCTCGGTCTCATGCTCGGCTCCACGTCCTGCCACCGGGCCACTCCCGGCCGGCCTCATCTTCTGGCCTCGCGTGAGGCGCGCGAGGTTGACCGCAGCGTTGCAGTCACGATCCATGGTCAGGCCGCAGCCATCGCAGTGGTAGGTGCGCTCGGCAAGCGACAGGCTTGGCTTTTGCCTGCCGCACGCCGAGCACGTCTTCGACGACGGATACCAGCGGCCTGCGACGGTGAGGTCGGCGCCGTACCAGCCGGCCTTGTAGGCGAGCTGGCGGCGCACCTCCCCCAGCGCGGCGTCGCTGAGCGTCCGGTTGGCCGCCCGTCCGCCCGCGCCGGCGCCAGGCTTGCGGGCGCCCATCCCAGCGACGTGCAGGTCTTCGATGACGAGGTGGTCGCAGCCGTGGACGAGCGCGGTGGTCGCCTTGGCGATCGTGTCACGACGGATGTT
>PUKE01000274.1 GCA_003550425.1 Nitriliruptoria bacterium | reverse complement strand
GGGGCGCTGATCCCCTTCCTCGCCGGCGTGGGCGTGCGGGCCAGCCTGGCGGTGGGCGGCGCGGTGTTCGTGGAGGCGGTGTTCTCCTATCCCGGCATGGGGCTGCTGATCCTCGACGCCGTCGAGGCCCGCGACCATCCGGTCCTCGAGGGCGCGTTCCTGGTGCTCGCGCTCAGCGTCCTGGTCGTCAACGGGGTGGTGGAGATCGTGGCCGACCGGCTCGACCCGCGCGGGGAGGCCAAGGCGGCATGACCATGACGACCGACCCGCGCCAACGGCTGCCCCACTCGGCCCGCTGGGCGCTGGCCACGCTCGTGCTGTTCGGGCTCGTGGCGGTGCTCGCCGGATGGCTCGCGCCCCACGCGCCGACCGGCCCCGCTGGCCCGCCGGCGCAGCCCCCATCCGCCACCCACCCGCTGGGCACCGACGACATCGGCCAGGACCTCGCCGCACAGCTGCTGCACGGCACGCGCGCCGCGCTGACGGTGGGGCTGCTCGGCGGGGGCGGCGCGCTGGCGCTCGGTGCGCTGATCGGGGTCAGCGCGGGCTGGCGCGGCGGCGTCGCCGACGCGGTCCTGCGCCGCGCCACCGACCTGGTGCTGGTGCTGCCGACCCTCCCCCTCGTGCTGCTGCTCGCGACCTACGCCCAGCCGACGCGCGCGCTGTTGGCCGTGGTGATCGCCCTGGTCGCGTGGCCGCCGGCCGCCCGGGTGCTGCGCACGCACGTCCGCGCCCTCCGCGGCCGCGGTCACGTGCGCGCCGCCCGAGGGTTCGGCGCGGGCCTCGGGCACCTGACGCGACGCCACCTGCTGCCCGACAGCGCGCCGGTGCTCGTCGCCGCCGGCTCCGGCTCGGTGGTGCGCGCCATCGGCCTCGAGGCGGGCGTGGCCTTCCTCGGGCTGTCCACGGGCGCCGCGAGCTGGGGCGCCACGCTGCGCGCCGCGCTGGACGCGCCGGGCCTGTTCTCCACGCCGCTGTGGACCTGGTGGCTCGTGCCGCCGGTGATGGCGCTGGTCGCGCTGCTGCTCGCGCTCGTGACGCTGGCGGTCGCCGTCGACGATCGCCTGGGGGCACACGGGCCAGCCACGGCCGGCACGGGGGTGCGCCCATGACATCCCGGCACGGGGGTGCGCCCATGACCCAACCGGCGATCGCGGTCCGGGGGCTATCGGTGCGCTATCCGGGGCCACCCGGCACCACGGCCCTGGACCGCGTCGACCTGACCGTCCCCGCCGGGGGCGCCGTCGGGCTCGTCGGCGAGTCCGGGTCGGGCAAGTCCTCCCTTGCCCACGCCGTCCTCGGCCTGCTGCCCGACGAGGCGGCCAGCGACGCGTTGCGCCTGCACGGCCGCGAGCTCCACGACGCCGACGAGCCCACGTGGCGGGCCGTGCGCTGGCGCGACGTCACGCTGGTGCCACAGTCCACCGCCGCACTGACCCCGACCCTGCCGGTGGGCCGACAGATCGCCGAGGCGCTGGAGGAGGGCCACGGGGTCTCGCGACGCGCGGCACGCGCCGCAGCGCGCCGCGCCTTGCGCCGCGTCGGCCTGGACGCGACGCTCGCCGCGGCGCGCCCGACCCAGCTGTCGGGCGGCCAGCAGCGGCTGGTGCTGCTCGCCCAGGCGCTGGCGCCCGATCCGCCGCTGATCGTGCTCGACGAGCCGACCGTCGGGCTGGACGGCCACACCCGTCACCAGGTGCTGGGGCTGCTGCGTGCGCTGCGGGCGCAGGGCACCGCGCTGCTGGTGGCCAGCCACGACCTGGCCGCGCTGCGCGCCCTGGTCGATGAGGTGACCGTGCTCTACCGCGGCTGGGCCGCCGAGCAGGGCCCGGTCGCGGCGGTGCTCGACCAGCCGGCCCACCCCTACACCGCGGGGCTGACACGGGCCGCGCCCACGCTCGGCGACGTGCGGGACCTGCGCCCGCTGCCCGACGCCAGCACCAGCGCGCCGGCGCACGGCTGCCCGTTCGCGCCCCGCTGCACCCAGGCCCGCAGCGCGTGCTGGGAGCAGCGCCCAGCCCTGCACCCCCCGGATGCGGCCGTCGCAGCGCCAGCCACACCCGATGGCGCACGCACCGTGGCGTGCGTGCGCGGCGGCGTGCGTCCCGCGCTGGCCGCGCGCGGGGTCGTGCGGACGCGCCGGCGCGCCAAGGGGCCGCTGCGCCGCGCATCGGTGGCGGCCCTCGACGGGGTCGACGTCAGCGTGCGCCACGGCGAGACCCTCGGGGTGGTCGGGGCCTCGGGGGCAGGCAAGTCCACGCTCGCCGCGGTGCTGGCCGGGCTGGACCGCCCCGACCGCGGCGAGGTGCTCCTGGACGAGCAGCCGCTGCGCACCGGGTCGCAGGCGACCTCGCGACGCGCGCGCCGGGCGGTGCACGCCCGCGTGCAGATGGTGGCCCAGGACGCGGCCACGGCGCTGTCGCCCCGGATGACGGTCGGCGCGTCGCTCGTCGAGCCGCTCGAGGTGCAGCGGTGGGGGCGCGCCGCCGACCGCGTCCACGCCGCACGGGACGCGCTCGCCGCGGTGCGCTTGGATCCCGCGCTCCTCGACCGCCTGCCCCACACCCTGTCGGGCGGTCAGCGCCAGCGCGTGGCGCTGGCGCGCGCGCTCGTGCTCGCCCCCGAGGTGCTGATCGCCGACGAGCCCTTCTCGATGCTCGACCCCTCCGAGCAGGCCGGCCTGCTGACGATGCTGGCCGCGCTGCAGG
>PUKE01000267.1 GCA_003550425.1 Nitriliruptoria bacterium | reverse complement strand
GACGCGCTGGCGCGCATCCTCGAGCGCACCGGCTGGCAGGTCACCCGCGAGTACTACTTCAACGACGCCGGCAACCAGATGCGCAAGCTCGGCGCGTCGGTCCAGGCCGCCCTCACCGGCGACGAGCCGCCCGAGGACGGCTACCGCGGCGACTACATCGGCGACCTCGCCCGCGAGCTCGCCGACCAAGGCGTCGACCCCGCCGACGCCGAGGCCGTCACCGAGGCCGCCTACCAGTCGATGCTGGCGCGCATCACCACCACCCTCGACCGCCTCGGGGTGCGCTTCGACGTGTTCTTCGGCGAGCGTCGCCTGCACGGGCCCGACGGCATCCGGGCGGTGCTCGAGGCGCTGCGCGGCGCCGGCTTCGCCTACGACGCCGACGGCGCCACCTGGGTGGCCACCACCGCCTTCGGCGACGACAAGGATCGCGTGGCCATCAAGGCCGACGGCGCCCCCACCTACTTCGCCGCCGACATCGCCTACCTCGCCGAGAAGTTCGCTCGCGGCTTCGACCACCTCATCTACGTGTGGGGCTCGGACCACCACGGCTACATCCCCCGGCTCAAGGCCGCCGCCCAGGCGCAGGGCTTCGACCCGCGGGCGGTCGAGGTCGTCATGCACCAGTTCGTCAACCTGCTGCGCGGCGGCGAGCCGGCCCGCATGAGCACCCGCGCCGGGGAGTTCGTCAGCTTCGACGACCTCATGGACGAGGTCGGTGCCGACGCGGCCCGCTACACGTTCCTGCGCTACTCCGCCGAGGTGGACATCGACTTCGACCTCGCCGAGGTCGTCAAGCAGGACAAGGACAACCCCGTCTACTACGTGCAGTACTCCTCGGCGCGCATCGCCGGGATCATGCGCACCGCCACCGAGCGGGGCGTGGAGCCCGGCGCGGTCGACAGCGCGGGCCTCGACCGGCTCGTCGACCCGCACGAGGTCGAGCTGATCCGCCGCATCGACGCCTACCCCGAGCGCCTCGCCGAGGCCGCCGACGAGCGCGCCCCTCACAAGGTCGCGCGCTACGCCGAGGAGCTCGCCGAGGCGTTCCACAAGTTCTACACCGAGTGCCGCGTGGTCGACGCCGACGACCCCGAGCTCACCCGCGCCCGCTACTGGCTGTGCCAGGCGGCCCGCCAGACGCTCGTCAACGCCCTGACCGTCCTCGGCGTCTCCGCCCCCGAGCGGATGTGACGTCGGCGCGCCACCGCCCGCGCCGCCAGTGCCCGTGACCGCCAGCGCCCGTGACCGCCACCGCCCACCACCGCCCGTGACCGCCAGCGAGGCCCGCCCGTGATCCCTGCCGCGTCCCCGCCCTTCCCGTCGACCGCGCAGTTCTCCGACGGGCGCCTCATGCGCATCGGCGGCTGCGACGTCGACGACCTCGCCGCCCAGCACGGCACGCCGCTGTGGGTGCTCGACGGCGCGGACCTGCGCGCCCGGCTGCGCGCCTACCGGGAGGCCTTCGCGGGCCACGACGTCTACTACGCCACCAAGGCCAACAGCGTCCTCGGCGTGCTGCGCCTGGCCCTCGACGAGGGCTGCGACCTGGACGTGGCGAGCCTCGGCGAGCTCGCCGCCGCCCGCGCCGCCGGCGCCGCCGGCGAGCGGCTGATCCTGCACGGCAACAACAAGAGCGACGCCGAGCTCGACGCCGCCGTCGCCGCCGGGGTGCACCGCATCGTCGTGGACGACCACGACGAGGTCGCCCGCCTCGACGAGCGCGGCGTGGCCCGCGGGGAGCCGATCGACGTGTGGGTGCGCGCCACCCCGGGGGTGTCGGCTGGCTATCACGCGGCGGTGCGCACCGGCACCGACGACCAGAAGTTCGGCCTGTCGATCCGTGCTGGCATGGCCGATGCGGCCATCGACGCCGTCGTCGACGCCACCGGGGTGCGCCTGCGCGGCCTGCACTGCCACGTGGGCAGCGGCGTGCTCGACCCGACGGCCTTCGAGCCGGTGGTCGATGCGATGGTCGGGCTGCTGGCCGGGGTGCGCGACCGGCACGGGATCGAGCTCGGCGAGCTCGATCTCGGCGGTGGCCTCGGCATCGCCGAGACCGGTGGCCACGAGCCGTCGGTCGCCAGCTACGCCGAGGCGCTGCGCAGCGCCGTGCAGGCCCGCTGCACCGAGCACGGCCTGCCCATGCCGCGCCTGGCGGTCGAGCCGGGACGGTCGCTGGTCGGGCCGTCGGGCATCACCCTCTATCAGGTCGGGTCGGTCAAGACCGTGCCTGGCGTGCGCACGTTCATCGCCGTGGACGGCGGGATGAGCGACAACCCCCGTCACGCGCTGTACGGCGCCGCCCATCCGTTCCTGCTCGCTGGCCCCGCCGCGGTCGCTGCGCCGGGCGACGAGCCCGTCACCGTGGTCGGCAAGCACTGCGAGTCCGGCGACGTGCTCGCCCGCGACGTGGTGCTCGGCGCGACCCCGCGGCCCGGCGGGCTCATGGCCTCCGGGGCCGCCGGCGCCTACACCCACGCGATGGCCTCGACCTACAACCGCCTCCCGCGCCCCGCGATGGTGCTCGCCGAGGACGGCGACGCGCGGCTGCTCGTGCGCCGCGAGTCCATCGAGGACCTGCTCGCCCTGGACGTGCCGCCCGCCTGACCGGTTGCCGGCTGGCTCCTTGCTGCACGCGACGGAGCGCGAGCACCGCCGTTGACTGATCGGGTCGCGAGTAGACTCGGGTCTAGCTCGGAGGCGAGCCGTCGGAG
>PUKE01000306.1 GCA_003550425.1 Nitriliruptoria bacterium | reverse complement strand
GGCGACGCCGGTCGCGTCCGCGAGGCAGCCCGAAGGCGACGTTGTCGGCGACGTCGAGGTGGGGGAACAGGGCGAAGTCCTGGAAGACCATCCCGACCCGCCGCTGGTCGGGCGGCACCCACGCGCCCTCCCCGGCCACCCGCCGACCGTCGACCTCGATGGTCCCGGCGTCAGGGCGCTCGAAGCCCGCCAGCAGCCGCAGCAGGGTGGTCTTCCCACAGCCTGACGGGCCGAGCACGCCGACCAGGGCGCCCTCGGGCACGTGCAGGTCCACGTGGTCGACCGCGCGCGTGCCGGGGAAGTCCTTGGTCACGCCGTGCGTGGCGATCGCAGCCGGCGCGCTGCCCGGGCGGGCCTGGCGGGCGCTGCGGGTGCGCGGGCTCGTGTCGACCAACGGGGACCTCGGCGACGGGATCGGTCTCGTCCGGGCGCCAGGTTAGGTGGCCCTTAGACCGTGCGCATGCGAGGAGGGTCCCCGAGCCGCGGGACGCCTCGCGGGGGCTGCTCGGGACCAACGGCCCTGCGTCAGGCGCGCACGCCCTGGTGGCGCAGCACCTCCGTGGCCGACCCCATAAGCCCGGTGACGAAGGGGCCGAACTCGGCGTAGCGAGCCGACACCTCGTCGAAGCGCATCTCGTGGACGATGTGCTTGAGGTCCGCGGGGTCGTCGGCGAACAGGGTGACCGCCCACTCCCAGTCGTCCAGCCCCGTCGAGCCGGTCACCAGCTGCGTCACCCGCCCGCGGTAGCGCCGGCCGGTCGCGGCGTGCTCGCCCATCAGCCGGCGCCGCTCGTCGTAGGACAGCAGGTACCAGTTGTCGGTCGCCTCGCGCCGCTTGCTCATCGGGTAGAAGCCCACGACGCGGCGCTCGGGGAGCTGGGGGTGCAGCCGATGCTCGGCGTAGGAGGCCATGCGCTCGCGCCACGCCGCCAGGCGCTCGGCATGCGCGTCGGACCCCGGCGCGAGCCCCTCCTCGCGCTCCAGGCGCTGCGCCTCCTCCTCCTCGCTCGGCCCGTAGCCACCACGCTCGGTCAGGGAGACATAGGACGCGGCCGGCACCAGCGCGAGCCCCAGCTGGCTGCTCGCGAGGCTCACCGCGAACCGGTCCAGCGCCGCGAGGTCCTCGGCCACGGCGAGGAAGCCCAGGTCGGCCTTCTGGCCCAGCACGCTGAAGGCCTGCACCTGCTGAGGCGGCACGGCGGTGAACGAGTCGAGCAGGCCGGCGACCTCGGTGCTGGCGGCCTGCCCGTCGAAGTGCGGGTCGGACACGACCTCGCGGCGCAGGTGGAAGAACAGGTGCAGGACTCCCCACCCCTCGCTGGGGCGGACGGCCTCGAGCGTCATCGCGGGCTCCGGTGGTCGTGGTGCGGCACGGACGGCGGTGGCGGTCGTCCCGGCCGGGCAGGGCGAGGTGGCCGGTCCTCGGACGAGCGCGGCCCCTATGCTGCCGACTCGCGCGCCTCGTGCCCCGACGACCGGAGCCCTGCATGCCAGCCGCGGTCCCACCCACCGACGACGTCGTGCTGGCCGTCCACGGCGGCGCCGGCCCGGTGCCTGGTGGGCGCCTCGGCGCCGAGCGCGAGCGGGCCTCCCGCGCTGGCCTGGAGCGGGCGCTGCGCGCCGGCCAGGACGCGCTCGCGGAGGGAGCCACCGCGCTGGACGCGGCGGTGGCGGCGGTCGCGGTGCTCGAGGACGACGCGACCTTCAACGCCGGGCGCGGGGCGGTCTACACGACCGATGCCACCCAGGAGCTGGAGGCGGCGGTCATGACCGGACACGACCGCGAGGCCGGCGCCGTGGCCGGCCTGCGCCACGTGCGCAACCCGGTCCGGGCCGCGCGGCTGGTGCACGAGGGCTCACAGCACGTGCTCCTGGCCGGTCCACCCGCCGAGGACCTGGCGCGCCAGCACGGCCTGGAGCTCGTGCCGGCCGCGTGGTTCCACGCCCCCGATCGCCTGGCCGCCCTGCTCGCCGACGCCGGCGTCGTCGACGCGACCGGGCCCGCGTCGCCCACGGAGGCAGCAGCGTCCGCGCCCGCCGACCACGACGCTCCAGGTGCCGGCGGCTTCCGCGGCGACCGGGCGCCGGAGGGCGGCACGGTCGGCGCCGTGGCCCGAGGGCCCGAGGGGGAGCTGGCGGCCGCGACCTCCACCGGCGGCATGACCGGCAAGGCGCCGGGTCGGATCGGGGACACCCCGCTGATCGGCGCCGGGACCTATGCCGACGGGCGCGTCGCGGTGTCGGCCACCGGCACCGGCGAGCGCTTCGTGCGTGCGGTGGCCGCCCACCAGGTCGCAGCGCTCGTCGCCCATGCGGGCTGCACGGTGGACGAGGCCGCCGCGGCGGTCGTCGACGACGTGGCCGCCCTTGGGGGCCAGGGAGGGCTGCTGGCGCTGACCGGCGAGGGGCGGCTCGCGTGGCCGTTCGGCACCGACCTCATGCACCGCGGGTCGCTGACGGCCGGCGGGGACCTGGGCGTCGCCCTCTACGATCCCGACGCATGAGCCGACGCGCCGGCGCGGGCCGTCCGCGGCCTCGGTGCCGCCGCTGCAGCAGGAGCGCATCATGACCGCGATCATCTCGCAGCTGTCGGGTCCGCCGGCGGTGGAGCTGGGTGAGGGTGAGCATCTGACGAGCACGTTGTGGGAGCGGGCGCGGTCGCAGCCGCAGGCGGTGAAGCTGCGCTATCCCGAGGGTGGGGCGTGGCAGGACCTGACGTGGGGGGAG
>PUKE01000218.1 GCA_003550425.1 Nitriliruptoria bacterium | reverse complement strand
TTAGCAGAGTATGATTTTAGAGTAGGAATTAATAAGGATAACATTGAATTAGTATCTATAAAAGGAGATGAATAAAATGAAAATAGAAACCATCAAAAAACTAAAAGATCAAATAGCAATAATCATTGAGAATCATTCATTGAATAGTTATTTACAAAGTAATCTAAACAAGCAAGGTAAACTCTATAAAAAACATATTCCATATACTCTATGTGAAGAAACTTTAAATCTAACAAGCATACTCCAAGGATTAAACAATAAAGAGATCACAAAGGAAACGGAAGAAGTTGCGAAAGGAACTCTACTAAGATACAAGCTACTCAAACCAGAGTTTTTAGAAAAAGCCAATGGAAGAATGCATATACTGTCATAGTACTAAAAAAAGGGTATTAAAACCCTTTTCAATGAGTAGATACCCGGTACTATCAGATCATCTTATATGATAGAATAAATCATATAACAGAGGATCATATTTCAACGGTAGATATCTACTTATTGAGAAAGGTTTTAAAAATAAAAAATTAAAAGGAGATGTTAAACTATGAAAAATTTAACAATTACAGAAATGGAGAAGATGGAAAGGGAATTGTATGCAGTAAGTGAAAACTTTGAAGGAATCTCAATTTTAAAAAACAATAACACTTACTTTGTATTCCAGAACAGAAACGAAGATGATAACAATTGGATCTTCAGCACTACTAACATTAATGAACTAAAGGGATGGTTATATGGAACTGTACAAGCTAAAAATAAAATTATAAAATAAAAAGGAGATGAATTGACAATGAAAAACCGATACTTAGAAATGAAAAGAAAGCACCAAGAACAAATCAATAACTTCCCTTTGAAATTTGCCTTTAGTAAAGATCAAGTAGAAGAAGGTTTGAAAGAATTAGGAGTAACAAAAAAAGAAGTAGTAAGTATTGGAGCAGGAGGATTTTTAAGAAAGACTGATCTTTCAAGGTTTAAAAAGGAATCAAGGGAAAGAATAGAAGAAATGGAAAAAGCTATTGCAGATGATAAAACCGGAGAAGGTTTTATATATGAAATGTTTTATTATGAACTCAATAACCATGAATATTGCGTAACGTATAGCATAGCAGATACGGTAGAAGGATTAGGAATGACTGAAGAAGAAGTATATAACAGTGAATCATTACTCAACGGTATAAATAAGGCTAAAAAGCAAATTCAAAAAGAAATGGAGATGATGTAAAATGAAACTATCAAACGAAAGATGGGTAGAATTAATCAATGAAAAAACCGAAGAAATTCAACAAGCTTGCTTAACAGCTTTTAAAGAATCACTACTAACAGAATACAATCCTTTCTATATGACTACAGATGTAATTCTACACCAAGACGGGGAAATTTACACTATAGACCATACCGGGAATAGCACAGATCCAGACGTATTCAGCGGTAAAGCAAAAGTTATCTACTCAGTCACAGAAAGTAACATTTTAGATGATCTGTCCGAAGAACATGATTATGTAGAAGAGTTGTTAAATGATAATGAATCAAAAGAATTATATAGAAGATGGGCAGAAAAAGAATTTAATAACAATGAAATGTTAGACGATTATGACTTGGGAGAATATCTAACATGGAGTAGGCTAAAAGAATATGTAGACAGCGGATCAGCATTGCCGGGAGTAGAATCAGATTATGAAGATGGTATTGATAATATTAAAGATAATCTGATTGAAAGGGCAGAAATGGAAATTGATAATAAAATTGAAATGGCAATATGGGAACTTGAAAACTATCAATAACAGATCATAGAAAATCAACGCCAAGTCGAAACTAGGGATCAATTCCCTAGTCTATGAGAAATTAGGCAAACTCATATTGATAAGACAGCCTAACTAAAATCAAAAAGGAGATGTTATAAATGTGTAAGTGTGAATCATGTAATTCAAACAAAAACCCTGCCTTAACAAACAAACAATTTGATCTCATGGATAGACTATCAGATGTAATTCAAGAATTAATCGTAGAATGCGAAGATGACAGAACAGGAAAATTCAATGACTTTATCAATGGTTTACAAGTATTCGATTTTTCAGATGGAGATTTAAACGAAATTCTAATGAAGGTGGAAGACAATAAACATGGAGATGTATTTTAATATCAAATGTAGATTTTATGCAAAGTGTGATGTTGAAATTTCAACGTTTAACAGAATCGAAAATACCAATGAGGAGATGGATAAAATGAAAAAAACGGGAACAGCACTAAGCAGATATAATGACTTAATCGAGGATAGGAAAGAAAAAATAACTAGGCTAAAAAATATTGTTAATGGTAAAGATAAGAAATACAATTATGATATAGAATTTTGTAAACAAGAATTAAAAGCAGAAAAAGATTTATTGATACATTTAATAGAAGATGAAATGTTTTTAGACAATATTAAAAAAGAATTAAAAGATACAAAAGAAAAGTATTGCTAACAGAATCGAAAATACCAATGAGGAGATGAAAACATGGAAGAAAAAATTTATCTAAACGGTTATGATGAAAATTATGAATTTAACAAAAAAGAATTATCAGAATTTATTGCAAGTCAATTTGATGTAAGCTTAGAGGAATTTCTAAAAAACCGTACTCATGATGATGTAGAAATGGCAAATAGTGTTTTAAATTTTAAGGGAATAAAACTATAAAGGAGATGAAGAATATGAAAAACAAACCATTAAAACTAGGTAAAAGCTTTATAACAGTTGAC
>PUKE01000142.1 GCA_003550425.1 Nitriliruptoria bacterium | reverse complement strand
TTGATCCTCAACCTACGATGGGTGGTGAGGACTTCGCGTTGTACATGGATCACGCTCCCGGCTTCCTCTATTGGCTGGGGACCGGAAACAACGACAAGGGTTTCGTGCACCAATGGCACAACCCGCGCTATGACGTCGATGAGAGCGCCTTGCCGATCGGAGCCGGCGTGCTGGCGCTATCTGCGCTGCGGCTGCTTACGCCGTAGTCAACGGAGTAAGTGCCTATCAACTTCGGGACAGATTTTTCTTGACCCCACCAAATAGTCAAGCTAAACTCCAACCAAACGGTTGGTTGTTTAACGACTCATCGGCAAAGACGAGCAGACGTGCCGACTGCAAGGAGGATCAATGAAACCGACAATATCGTGGAGCACCCTCCCCACTCGGATAGACAACGAAGCAGATCTTGATGACCTTATCAGCACTCCCTCACAAGCGGTAGTGGACTTCATGTCCGGTCTTGAGGGCGATGTAGCCATACTCGGGATAGGTGGAAAGGTGGGGAATCACGTTGGCATTATGACGCGACGAGCCCTAGATCTCGCGGGGAAGACGGAGCACAAGGTCTTCGGGATATCGCGGTTTTCGGAGGATGCCAAGCGGGAGCAGCTTGAACGAGCCGGAATCGAGACTGTTGCCTGCGATTTGCTTGACGCTGCAAGCGTACAGAAGCTGCCCAAGGCACAACACGTTCTGTTCATGGCCGGAAGGAAGTTTGGGACTCAGGACAGGAGCGATTTAACCTGGGCAATCAACACCTTAGCCCCGGGGTTCGTGGCTGACCGTTACACAGGCAGCAATTTGGTCGCCTTCTCCACCGGCTGTGTATACGATCTTGTTCCGGTAAACGGGATGGGAGCGACTGAGCAGTTCGCGACGGCGCCGCTTGGAGAGTATGCGAACTCTGCGGTGGGGCGAGAGCAAATATTCAGTTATTACGCACGACGCGACAACACCCCAACCTGCTTGTTTCGTTTGAACTACTCTATAGATTTGCGCTATGGCGTGATACGAGATATCGGCGACAAAGTATATGCCGGCGACTCGGTGAACCTCGATATGGGGCACGTCAATGTCATTTGGCAGGGAGACGTAGTGCAACGAGCCCTTCTATCTCTTGGTCTGTGTCAAGTACCGGCAGCCCCCATTAACATAACTGGACCGGAGACGGTGTCGGTCGAGTACATCGCCAGGAGATTCGGCACGTTTTTCTCGAAAGAACCTCAGTTCAGCGGAGTTCCCGCAGAAACTGCTCTCCTGAGCAACGCCGCCAAGTCATTCACGCTCTTTGGCTATCCGCAAGTGCCGCTGGAAACGATGATCGAATGGACGGCTGAATGGATTCTGCAAGGCGGTGGTTCTTTGAACAAACCGACCCATTTCGAGACGAGAGACGGGAACTACTAGAGGCCACCTCCAGGAGAAGCAAGCATGCACGCGACTACCGAAATAGGAACAATGGTAATGGACGGAGCTTTCATCCCCGCTTTGCCGTTGGCGTTGGACCGTAATCTTGAGCTGGATGAGCGCAGACAGAGAGCGTTGGTGAGGTATTACCTAGAGGCGGGCGCTGATGGAATTGCCGTCGCCGTTCACACCACGCAGTTCGAAGTTCGTCAACACCCGGACACCTTCCGGGCGCTGCTTGACTTAGTGTCAAGAGAGATGGATGCGTTCAGTCATCGAACTGGAAAACGCATTATCAAGGTTGCCGGCATATGCGGCACGCTTGACCAAGCTTTGTCGGAGAGCGAACTAGTACTGTCTTACGGTTACGATGCAGGGCTAGTGTCGATCACTGCATATCCTCACGCGAGTCCAGAACACGAGCTGGTACATCACTATTTCGCTGTCGCCGAGCGGATCCCGGTATTCGGCTTCTACCTCCAGCCAGCAGTAGGAGGCCGGATTCTCCCCTATTCCTTTTGGGCCAAAGTTGTCGAGCATCCGCAAGTCATAGCAGTGAAAGCTGCCCCGTTCAATCGCTATTACACCAAAGAAGTTGCGCGTGCAATCGCGGAAACCGGAAGCCACACGAATACTGCGTTGTATACAGGCAACGACGACAACATCGTATTCGACCTATTGTCAACGTTTCGATTCTATACGAACAGCGAGTGGCGTAGCGTTCCAATTAAAGGCGGGCTATTAGGTCATTGGAGTGTATGGACGAAGACGGCGGTTGATATCTTCCATACGGTTCGTGAAGCCCGCAGCAATCAAGCTGTGCCGCATACGCTTATTCAGACGGCAGTCGATGTTACAGATGCGAATTCCCCGTTTTTCGACGCGGCCGGTGGGTTCAAGGGTTGCATTGCAGGTATCCATGAAGTCTTGCGCCGGCAAGGTTTTTTTGACGGGATTCACTGCTATCCACCCAACGAGAAATTATCCGAGGGGCAGTTGGACGAGATCGAACGGGTGTACCGCTGTTACCCGGACCTGAATGACGATTGGTTTGTATCCGCTCATTTGCATGAGTGGCTGAAAGAATAATTGGGAGAACGGACTAGGAGGTGCGTATGAGTTCAGAACAAGATGTATCTGCTGATACGGATGCCAATCTCGGAAAACGTATGGCGAAGGTGATTGGCCCAGGCCTAATTGTCGCGGCGACTGTGCTGGGCCCCGGGACAATTACGGTTGCCAGCATATCGGGGTCCCTAATGGGGTATTCCATCGTTTGGGCCGTGGCAGTCGCCGGCATATTCATGGTTACATTTACGCGGGTCAGT
>PUKE01000120.1 GCA_003550425.1 Nitriliruptoria bacterium | reverse complement strand
GTCCGCTCCGTGCTCCGCGACCTGCAGCGCCCGCTCGTAGGACTCGTCGAAGCGCGTCTGCTGCTGGCCCACCACGACGCTCGCGGTCACCACCGACACCAGCCCTGTGACGACGATGGTGACCATGAGGGCCAGTGGGAGACTCCCGCGCTCACCGTGGGCAGGCATGATCCTCACTCCCCTCCTCGAGCATTGCGGACGGTGACCTCGTCGTGCAGCGACACCCCGCTCCCCTCGCTGCTCTCGAGGACGAGCTGCACGCGGACCACGCGCACATCCTCGGCAACGTCCTCGTCGGCCTCGAGGTCGTCGCCGGCTGCATTGCGATAGCTGAATGGCTCCGGGTCGTCGAGCGATCGCAGCAGGGTTTGGGTGGTCGTCGACTCCGTTGGCGCGTCGTCCCAACCCTCTGGAGCCTCGCCGAGGCCGAACTGCTGTTCTTCGACGGCCAGCACACCCTCCGAGGCATGCCAGCGACGCCAGCGGATCGAGCTGCCATCGCGCACCACGACGACGATCTCATCGGACTCTGCCTCGAGGACGGGGTCAGCGGCACGGATGTCGCGGGTCAGGCGCTCCAGCGCGGTCTTGCCCTCGTTCAGCGTCATCACATGACTGGTGGTGGAGCGCTCCTGCTCCGCGCTGCCGGCTACGACCCCGACCGTGAGCCCACCAACGATCGCCGCGATCACGATGGCCACAAGGACCTCCACGAGCGTGAAGCCCCGCTCGTCCCGCGGGGTGAGCGAACGTGCGGTCCTGCGCCTCATTAGTCTCTGACCACCTCGACCATCACGGTCTCCGTGATGCGATAGCTGCCGGATTCGATCTTGAAGGTGAACTCGGGTTCTTTCTCGGGGTCGGGGTCGAGCCTCAAATCTTCAAGGCTCCCCTCGATCTCGTCCTCGGGAAAGCGCCACACACTCTCATCGTCGGGAAGCTGTTCAAGCTCTTTATCCTCGTACTCACTATCGAGACCGTCGAAGGAGGTAGTGATGGACTCCGGAGCCTGATCTCGATCGACCGAGACGCTGAACTTGGGGAGAGATACGATTGAACAATCGTGCGACTCGTGGTCACAGGGATGATTGTCGTGACTATCCACCTCCGCGGGTTCCTCACCACTGATCACTTCGGCAGCCTGCGTCGGCAGTTCGTGGGTGCGCTCGTCGACGACGTCATCCTCCTCGTCCCCGTACAACAAGAATCTGAAGGGATCCTGGTCAAGCCTGGCCTCGTGCGCTGCGATCTCCACCTCGTAGCGGTCGCTCTCGCGACTGAGGTTGCGTCGGATACGCTCTGGCTCGCCGTCAGCGCCTGGGAACTCGACCCCGACACCGTGTGGCTCGCCTCCTTCTGGCCATTCGACCTCCACGCTCAAGGTCAGGGTGTCGATATTGACGCCCGACGGGAGCTCGCTCCATTCACCCTCATCATCCTCGAGCTCCCATTGGGAAGAACCTCCTGGGACGGTTCTCGGGGTCTCGGGATCAACCGAGGCGTTGACCAGCTTGGGACCCTCGTCCTCGTCCTCGTCGTCGTCCTCGTTGGGATCGTGGCCAGCCAATTCGATCGCCTTGGTGGCCTCCAATGGCTCATCCGCGTCCTCGCCATCGATGTCGAGCGTCGCGGTGAAGAAGACCACCTCCGCGTCCTCGTCGAAGACCTCCTGCTCGAGCTCCCACTGCCAGCTGTCCTCTGCGTCGTCATCCCAATCAGGCGCGACATCGATCGAATCGCCCTCGTCATCGTCGAAGTGGAGCGTCAGGGTCGGCTCCTCCTCGTCGGGGACGGCAACGTCGTCCGCGGCCTCGAGATCGACCGTGACCGCGACGGCGGGGTCGGGCTTGCACCAACCATCGTCGTTGCATGACCCCAACTCGATGGGGTCTTGCTCGATGGGGTCTTGCTCGACCGAGAGATCGAGCACCGCATCGGTGAAGACCCATACCGGGATCGACTGGGACACCGTGGGCTCGTCCGTGCCGGTGGGTGACGCCTGCACGTCGAACAGGAGGCGCTCGGTGTCCCGGTCCACGTGCTCGTCCAGGTGGTCATGAAGGTCGTCTGTGGACCAGCGCCACTCATCGTCACTTGGCTCGAATTCGAGCTCCTCACCGATGGGATCGACCTCTGCGTCCTCATCATCCGAGAGGACCAGCACCTCGGCCTGCACCTGCAAGGTGAGACTGTCGTCGAAGCCCGCGACCACAGCAGTCAGGTCGAGGCCCGTCTCGAAATCCCCATCGTCGTCAAGGATGATCCGGCCTGGGTCGGCCTGGAGCGACTCGATCCGCGGGCCCTCCGCGCCAGCGCCGACTGCGTCGAGCGGGGCGATGGACGTCGCGAACGTGTTGGACCGCTCGTTGCCCAGCACCTCCCATTCGACCGTGACCTCGACCTGCTTCAGACCTGACTCCGCCCCCTCCTCACCGTTGCCATTGCCGCCGCCAGCCTGTTCGGTCGCCGTGTCATCCCAGAACACGTTGCTGGTGACCTCGAACTCGCGACCACCGACCGTCGAAGCCTCGTCGTACCAGTCGGGGCGGTCGTCGTCGTTGTCGGGAACCGCGATGTCCTCGAACGGCTTGCCGCGGAACTCCTCGATCTTCTCGGTGCCGAGACGGGTGGCTTGCGAGTGCGCCTCCTGCTCCTGCACCGACCGCAGCGAGCTGATGAACACCGTGAGCAGCGCGAACAGGCCCACCGAGATGATCACCAGGGCGACCAGCACC
>PUKE01000031.1 GCA_003550425.1 Nitriliruptoria bacterium | reverse complement strand
AATGGAGAAGGTGTTCGATGATGACCGCCGATAGATTTAGGAAAAAGTTTACCGGACAGGGAAGCAATATATCTCAATGTCTGTACTGCCAACGATGGTTGGAATTTAAGGGTGCAAGATGTGGAGCTTTTCCGGAGAGGATACCGAGTTCGATATTAAAGAATGAATATGACCACAGGGAAGAACATGCGGGAGATCACGGGAAGCAGTTTATTGCCCGGGAAGGGACAAAACATCCTGCAGAAGATTAAAGAACCGGGAGTAGAGAGAACCCGGGGAATTACAGCCAATTATTAACGGGAGCAATAACTGGATCTCTATTTTGAGATTCAGTCCATAAAAGATGTGGGGCTACCATAAGGATTAAATCCTGTTGGTAGTCCTACATTTTTTTATGGTAGGTTGCTGTGTTTAACTATTATATATATATTATATAATATATATATAATATATATAGGGCGTAATAGTTACTATTGCTGATAAGCAGGTACAGAGTAATTAAAAAAAGAAGGGAGGACAGGGAACATGTCATACCGGGAAGAGGTTGCGAAGAGACGTAGGGAAATGTGTAGTTTTGTTTTTCGAGGGATGCCAATTGTGAAGGCCGCAGAAATTCTTGCTCAGAAATATGATGTCAAGAAGGATACACTGAAAGTTGACTGGTCTAACCGTGAGGAATGGATTCCGGAGTTATTTGACCTGCAGGACGAAAAGCAGATCATACTGGATATTATTGCCGAGCAGAAAGAGATCAAAAAACATTACTGGAGATTATTCCAGGAAGCACAGAATAATTACACCGTTCAGATGGGATTACTCAAAGGAGTTCAGGAAACTAACGATAAATTGTTGACTATGTTGCAGAGCTTAGGGAAGGTTCATAAGGAACCGGATAAATTGGAATTGGAGAAGGAAGAAAGGTATACAATCACCGTTGAGGATTACCGGGAAGATGATGAGACCAGGGAACTTCTTGAACAATTGAGAAAAAGGAGAATGAGGGTTGATGGGACAGGTTAAAGAAGGACAGGAACAATTAAATAAGGGGGATGAAGAGTTAGGGAAAATAAAAGATGATATTACTGTTGATCCGCAGATAGTTAAAATTTCTCCCCTGGAGTGGTCGAGGGAACACAGGATCATAGATGGGGAGAGTTATGATATATATCCGGGAAGAGGGTACTTGTTTAATTTGTTTGATCATTTTTTGAGAGAACAGAGGAAGAAGAAAGTTGTTATTCAAAAGGCCGCTCAGGTAGGAGCTTCGGAAGCCGCTATAAATATATCTTTTTGGTTTCTGGAATACTGCGGAGATGTGATGTATGTTTTGCCCACCAGTGGAGACAGTTCGGACTTTTCTGCGGGGAGGATAAATCCTGCTATTGAAGAGAGTCCTGAACTGGATTCTTTTTTCACCGATACGGATAATATTGGACATAAGAGAGCGGGAGTAAGGAATTATTACATTCGAGGGAGCCAGTCCAGATCAAAGCTTAAATCTGTACCTATTGACCTTGTGATTTTTGATGAAGTTGACGAATGTGTTCAGGAGAACTTACCGCTTGCCCTGGATAGATTGGATGCCAGTGAGTTTAAATGGGAGATGTGGATTTCGACACCGAGATTTCCCGATCATGGGATAAACAAGGAATGGAAAAATTCCGATCAGAGGAAATGGTTTATCACCTGCCAGGAATGCGGTACGGAGCAGACTCTTGAATTTGAATATAATATTCTGGACGGGGAGTATGTTTGCCGTAGATGTGGTGAGAGAATTCCGGATTATGTGCGGACGGAGGAAGGACGCTGGAAACAGACAAACCCGGATGCGGATTGCCCGGGATTTCATGTGAACCAGTTAATGTCCCCTACGGTTACTGCCCGGGAGTTGCAGGAACAGTACGAAGATGCCGAGGGTAATGCTTCAAAGATGCAGGACTTCTATAATTCTAAACTGGGACTACCGTATGCGGTTGAGGGGGACAAGATTGCCGTAGAGGATGTTACAAATCTGATTAAAAGGTATAGAGTTCGACCGAACCAGGATAGGGAAAGAACGATGGGAGTTGATGTGGGGACTTACCTGCATTATGTTATCTCTGAATATGACGATGACTCTATGCCTGATAATGCCGACAAGAAGGTCGTAAAGGCGGGAAAGGTTGTAGACTTTGAAGACCTTGACCGATTGATTGAAAACTGGAATATATATACCTGTGTGATTGATTCAAAGCCGGAGACGAGGAAAGCCGAGGAACTGTCTTCGAGGATAAATAAAAGGGACGATATACCGTGTAATGTTTTTCTGTGTGAATATGCTGATAATTACAGGCAGAAGTTCATGTTGGACAGGGATAGAAAATGGATTAAAGTTGACAGGACTTTCTCTTTAGACGAGTCCTTCGGAAAGATATTTACCAGTAAAGTCATATTCCCTTCCGACGTACCTTCTGTGTTCGCTGAACATTTTTCTTCCCTTGTGCGGATACTTGAAGAGAAGAGGACGACACAGGAGCTTATTGCTCGATATAAGAACTCAGGCCCAGACCATTATGCTCACGCTTATAACTATGATGTGATTGCAAAGAAGATCCATGATCAGTACAGCGGAAGACCGAAACCTTTTGCTTTCACCGGGTAAAGGAGGATTTGGAATGCCTGGAGACAGTACACCAAAAAATAAAAATAATGATTCCGTAGATTCCGGACAGAAGCAAAGGGAACCCTTTGCCTTT
>PUKE01000205.1 GCA_003550425.1 Nitriliruptoria bacterium | reverse complement strand
GCGATGCTGGCGAGAAGTAATGCGATAAGTCCCACAAGTGGGATTCCCTCGATACTGAGCCACCAGACACCAACAACGGCGACAACCACCCCACAGCCGACTGCCGCTGTTGCGCCACTATGATACAGTTCCGCTTGCCGGGTTGTCGTCGACCGGGTGGAACCAACCTGCTTGCCGAGCGAGATTGCATTCTTACCGGCATCCCATGCAACGAACAGCCCTGTAGCTGCAATGACCAGCGTCGGCACTGATGAGCCATCAAGAATGCCGCTTACAAACACCGCAATGAACATCAGCCAGATGCCAGCATCAAATAGCGTTGGCCGCCACCGAACATCGGGGGCAAACAGCGCGCCAGCAAGCACCCAGAGCCCACCGACCGCTGGCAGTAACTCAAGCCGGTGAGTAAACAGTTGGGGAACAGTAAGTGCCGAGATGATCGTCCACAGCATCATCAGTGTTCCAACAACAAGCAGGACGCCACCGGGGAGTCGATTGCCGTCGACCAACCGACTTCCGTAAACAAAGACAACAATCCCCACGAGAGCTACTGCGAGCAGCTGCCGTTGTACGGCTGCGCTGGCGAGCAGAGCAATCACCAGAAGTGCAATGAAAATCGAAACAACACTGCTTGTCAGCGTTGGTTGGGGATTAAACACCTGCTTAGATGTAGAGACACTCATCCCTGTCGACCTCCCATCGACGCCAGTGCCGCACCTAGTGGCTCACTAGGATTCCAGTCGACAGTTGGAATACCAACACTTCGAAGCGCGGTTAGTCGTGCATCTCGCTCAAGTCGTGCGATACAGCCACCATCAGTCGCCGTAGTTGTTGTATCTGGGCTAATAACTGTGAGTGCCGCTCCGGTGTTTGCAACTCGCTGTGCGATATGTATCGACCGTTCGTCGCACAGCGGTGTCAACAGAAACAACTGAGTATGTGTACCGATTGCATCACAAATCAGCGTCAGCTGTCGATCAATGGTTGTGTTATTCGAAGTATCTCTGGGTTTTGTCGGCTCCGTTGCTGCCGGCGGGTCGAGTTCAAACGCTGAATGCGTAGATAAGACTCGATGGAACTCCGTCTGGTGGTCTGCTCCAGCGCCGGGCGACAGCAGGCAACTATCCCGACCGAATCCGGCTAAGCCTACTCGATGTGTCGACTCGAAAAGCCGGTCTGCAATCCGGGCGGCTGCCTCAACGCCGAGTGCGACAGCGTGTGGCTCGCTTCGGTTGCTGGCTCGGTAGGAAACTGCTCTGGTATCAAGACAAATTATTACCTCCGCGTTCCGTTCGGGCCGGTAGGCAACCGACCGGAGTTCTTTGGTACGCCCGAAGCGTCGCCAGTCAATCCGGCTCACGGGATCACCCTGGGTGTACTCTTCGACTGAATGAAACTCGATACCTTCGCCGCGGTCATCGGTTGACAGCATACCGCTCTGGTAACGGTGGTGGGCAGCCAGCGGAACGGCTGGCAATCGAGCCGCGGTCTCAATTTCTGTTGGCTCAGTACATTTGGCCTCGATTTCAACCGCACCGCTGGCGTCGCGACACAACACGGTTGTCGGCCGAAATCGATGTCGGCCGGGACGAAGTGATAGGCGATATCGGAGTGTTACAGACTCACCGGCCGCGAGCGAGGTTGCACACCGAGGCGAGCCGTCGACCACCGTAAGCAGGTCAGGGACACCATCAACGATCCGAACGTCGAGAAGTCTGCTTTCGCCGTCATTGTGTACTGTCGTTTCGACCGCCATTAGCTCCTGGTCGGTCGACGAATCGGAGGTGAGTTCGCGACTGACGACGAGTGTGGGATCCGGTGGACGAGTGAGCTGCGGGTAGCTTGCAAAAACGATACCGACTGCTGCAACCAGTAGTAACGATGGTCGTGCGGCTAACACGCCGAGAGCCATCGCACAGAGACTCACTGCAATAACGCCACGCCAGCGGCCGGTCGACCGAACGACCAACGTATCGTTTCTGTGGTTTGTTACTTGCCTCGTGTCTGTTTGTAGTGGATAGTTCCGACCGAGCAGCTGATTGAGCGAGTGTCGAGCACGCTGGAAAACGGTCATTGATCGGCCTCCAAATCAGGTGCTGACGAACTGTCGACAGTCTGTTGTGCAATCGCTTCGACTGTTTGACTGACCAGCCGTGGATTCGGTCGTTTCGTTCGGCCGACGTCCTGTGTTGCAGTGTCCAGTTGGCTCGTATCCGCAAGCCACCAGCTCGCTACATCGTCATCAGTCCACTCACCAGTAGCGACATACTGGCGAGAAATCGTCTCCGAGCAGTCTTGTGTGTTCGCCGTTGCGGTGATTGCGGCAGCTCTGAGCCGCTCGTGTAAACCGTCCGGTGGTGCGTATCGCCATGACCCGAACAGTTGTCCGGGCTCGACATCGAGTGAGTGACCGGGGGCCGGTGCGGTTGGGGTCGCCTCAACGGCCGGAGGGTCCGACTCGGCTATGCCGCGGCGGTGTGTGGCAACGACGACAATTACTGAAAAACAGACTGCGAGAAGTCCAAGCATAGCGAGAACAGTGTAGTCGCTTCCGAGAGTACCTACTATCGTCTCGACCGGAAACAGTTGCTCGGCCGCTGGAACGCGTATCGAGACAATACCGATAACGAATACACTAATGCCAACCACAAGTAGCGAGCCACGGATTAATTGGCGAACAGTTGACAGTGACTCACCGATAGACATGGCGTGCCAATCGTTCATGTGTCGTCTCCATCGAG
>PUKE01000068.1 GCA_003550425.1 Nitriliruptoria bacterium | reverse complement strand
TGAGGTGCGTCTGACCGAATGCAACAGGTGGGCGGTGAAACTCCCCACAGGGGTTAGGTCTGTTGGTCGGTCTGGTTGCGACGATAGGTGATGCGGGCGCGGCGCGCCTGCTCGAGGCCTTCTCGTCGGTGTTTGCGGACTTGGTCTCCTCTTCCTTGGTGTTCGTCGTCGGGGGTGACGTAGCCAAGGCCGGCGTGCAGCCTGATGGTGTTGTAGTCGTGGCGGACGGCTTCGAGGCTGGTCTCGAGGTCGTCGGGGTCGGTGATGGCCTCGAGTTCGGGCCATTCGGTCTTGACGTGGCCGAACAGGCTCTCGATGTGGGCTTGGTCGGTGGGGGTGCCGGGCCGGCCGATGTGGAGCGCCAGCGAGTGCAGCGCCATCCACTCGCGGGTGGTGCCAGAGACCATCTGCGGGCCCCCATCGGAGACCGCGAGCAGGATCGGCAGCTGTTCGGAGTCGTTGGGGGCGATCTGGCGGCGCTCGGCCTCGGCGAGCAGCCCCTCGCGTTCCAGCGCGTGGGTGTAGATCGCGGTGACGTGTTCGGACTCGCCGCGCTGGTGGGCCACCAGCAGGGTGGCGAGCCACGTGCGGCTGACCAGATCGAGCACCGCGAGTGCGTCGCGGCGTGCGCGGGGGAAGGCGGTGAAGTCATGCGCCCAGACTTGGCAGGGCCGGTACTCGACCCAGTCAGGCCACGGCGACCGCGGTCCCGCGGGCTCGCGGGGCCGTGGCGGGGCCAGCACCAGCCCCTCGGTGCGCAGCACCCGCAGCACCGTGGACTCCGAGACGTGCACCCAGTCCAGCCGCGAGCCGCGATGGGCGAGCTTGCGGGTGCCCCGGTCGATGTCGCCCCACTGCTCATACAGCGCGAGGATCGCCTCGCGCTCGCCGGGCAGGATCGCATGCAACGCCTCCCCCGGCCCGCCAGGAGCGTCCTCGAGCGAGACGCCCACGGCGCGGCGCGCCTGCCAGCGACTCACCCGGGCGGGCTCGACCTCGAGCACGCGGCAGGCGCGCTTGGCTGACCAGCCCTGCGTCACCGCGTGATCGACGAGGTCGAGCAGGCCGGCCTTGACGTCGCCATCCACCCGGGCCGGGACCGGGCCGGCGGTCAGTCCCAACGCCCTTTTCCCCGGTACAGGTGCAACTCCACGGCCTGCTCGGCCAGCGTCTCCCGCAACCGGGCGATCTCGGCCTGCGCGTCCTCCAGGGCGGCCTGCTCGGCGCTCTTGCCCGGCCGGCCCGGCCGCGAGGCCGCGAGCGTGTCCAGTGCCCCGCGCTTGGCGAGCTTGCAGATGTGGACCACCGTCGACCGGTCGATGCCCCACCGGTCGGCGACCTCGCGCTGGGTCGCCCCACCCGAGACGACCTCCAGATACACCTGATACTTCTCCTGCGGGGTCAGCCGCCGCTTGCGGCCACCACCACGGCCCGACTGCTGCTCGGATGCCATACGCTCCCACCTCCAAGAGGGCACGCGACCCTCCCACTGGTGGGGAGTTTCTCACGCGATCTGTTGCACGGACTCAGACGCGGAACACGACGGATCTCCTTGTTCAGCCGCTCTTGGGGGTTGTTGCTCCATACGCGTGGCCAAACGGCGCGCGGCAGGGCGGTGTAGGCCAGCAGGTCGGTGGCGGCCTCCTCCAGCAGCGTCGCAGCGTCGCGGAAGCCCTTCTCGGCCAGGGTGGCCACGACGTGGGCGTGCTGGGCCCACGCGTCCTCGGGACGGTCCTGGGCGAAGATCGTCCTGACGAGACTGGCGACCAGCTGTTGGGCGTGGCGGGGCACCTTGGCCAGCAGATTTCGCATGAAATGGGTCCTGCACCGCTGCCAGGCGGCGCCGTCCAGGACTGCGGCGATCGCCTCGGTGATCCCACCGTGGGCATCTGAGGTGACCAGCCGCACCCCGTGCAGGCCTCTGGCGACCAGCCCGCGCAGGAACTGGGTCCACACCGCACCGTCCTCGGCGGAGCCGAGCGCACAGCCGAGGATCTCTCGGCGCCCATCCGCGTTGACCGCGGTGGCCACCAGCACTGAAGTGTTGACGATGCGCCCGCCCTCGCGGACCTTCACGCTGAGCGCGTCGATCCACAGCAGCGGATAGGGGCCAGCCTCCAGCGGGCGGGTGCGCCACGCCTCCACCAGCGCATCGAGATCACCAGCGATGCGGGAGACCTGGCTCTTGGAGAGGCTGGTCACCCCCATCTGGGCGGCCACATCCTCGACCTTGCGGGGCGACACGCCCTCCACGGAGCACTGGGCCACCACCTGGCACAGCGACCGCTCCGCGCGCCGCCGTGCCTCCAAGAACGACGGGAAGTAGCTCGGGCCGCTACGCAGCTTGGGGATCGCCAGCTCGACCGTGCCCACCCGGGTGTCCCAGCGTCGCGGGCGATAGCCGTTGCGCTGGCCATCACGCCGGTCTGGGGCGCGCTCACCGTGCTGATCGCCGAGCTGAGCAGACACCTCGGGCTCCATCAGCGCCTGAGCCAGCATCCGCAGCCGCTCACGCAGCCAATCGACGTCATCGGTGTGCTCGGCCTTGTCAACCAACTCGGACAGGTTCATCGTGGTGTCGGCCACCGTGTTCCTCCTCGATCCGGTGCTTGGTCGTTCCGAACCGAGGATGACGCGGTGGCCTCTCTACGCTCGGTCACCGCCGCACGAGCCATCCACGCCGGCCGATCACCGAACTCCTACACCACGGCCTGGGACGCTACTCCCGGCGTGACCGGAGGCTGG
>PUKE01000334.1 GCA_003550425.1 Nitriliruptoria bacterium | reverse complement strand
GGAAGTACTAAGGGAAGGAGGCAAGGTACTGGCTATCTACCCGCTCCGTGCCCTTGGTCAGCAGGAGCAGGAACGCTGGGAACAAGTGCTGTCATGCAGCACCCTGGGCAGCCTTCACTCGGTGGGAAGAATCGACGGTTCAATCCCCAGAAGCAAGCGCACACAGGTTTTAAAAAATTCCTCTATATTGATAGGAACACCCGATATCCTGCACGCCTGGCTACTTCCCTCCGTGGGAGAAACAGCTGTACAGGATTTCCTTCGCGAACTGAAGCTGATAGTTGTCGACGAGGTTCACAACTACACCGGAGTTTTCGGTTCAAATGCGTCTTTTCTGTTCCGACGACTGCAGCATTTAATGGTCCTTCTCGGAAACCATGACCCAAATTTTATGTGCGCCTCGGCCACTATCAACAATCCCGAAGAGCATCTGTACTCGCTGTTTGGGCAGAGATTTTCCCTGATCGGCCAAGATCGGGACACCTCGCCGCGACATGAAGTCACCATCGAGATGGTGCGACCGCCCCGCTCTGAGAACGTACTGACAGCAGTCTCAGATCTGCTGGCAGGGCTTGCCAGTGAGGAACCTGGCCGCTTCCTCGCATTTGTCGACAGCAGAAAACAGGCAGAGCTGATCGCCGCGATAGTTCGCCGAGTCACGGAAGACAGCAATGGCAACGATGTCAGCGACGACCTGTTGAGAAGCCTGGATGTTCTGCCCTTCAGGGCTGGATATGAAGAGCGCGATCGAAACCTCATACTGCAACGACTGCGGGAAGGCTCTCTACGCGGGGTCGTCAGCACCAGTGCTCTTGAGCTGGGTATGGACATCGCTCACCTCAGCACAGGAGTGCTGGTGGGGGTGCCCTATTCTTCTACCAGCATGTGGCAAAGGATCGGGCGCATCGGACGCAAAGGACCCGGCCGCATCGTGGTGCTCGGTACAGGGGATATTCATGACGAGCGGGCCTTTCGGAAACCAAAAGAACTCCTTAACCGCCCTCCAGCCGAGGGAGCCCTCTACCTGAAAAACCAAAGAATTCAGTACATCCACACCTTATGCCTAGCGCGTGAACGCGACGGCGAGCACGACAGTGTTATGGCCCCAGCCAAAAAGACTTCCCCTGACTTTGAAAGCCCTATCGAATGGCCTTCTGGCTTCCTTCAGCTCTGTGAAGCAGAACGCACGGGCGAAATCCCCGTCGAACTGCAATCGATGAAGACGGAGGGAGGAGATGTGCCTCACCTGGTCTACCCTCTCAGGGATACTGACTCGCAATTTGAGGTCCAGCTGAGAAGAGGACCGGACAGACACAGACTGGGAAACATATCGTATGATCAGGCCATGCGAGAGGCCTATCCCGGGGCGGTCTACTATTACGCCTCCAGCCCCTACCGGGTCATTCAGGTACGGCCTGTATCCCGTCAGATCTCAGTCAAAGCCGAGCGCAGCTACACCACAAGCCCCATACGACTCCCTACACTGGTCTACCCGAACCTCAGCGGCGAGAATATCCGTGATGCCTTCAGGATAGGCAGAGTGACAGTGATAGACTGCGCAATGCAGGTGCGCAAGGTCATACTGGGTTACAGCGAAAGACGAGGGCCCAACGAGTTCAAAGTCGAGTATCCATGCGACGTGTACCACCGGTCAAGTTTCAGCAGAAATTACTTCACCACCGGCGTTGTGATAAGCCATGAGTCCATTAATGGCGCAGGAGTTGACAGACAGCAGCTTGCGTCCCTGCTCTACGAGGCTCTCCTGGTGGTAACGCCTTTCGAACGACAGGACCTCGGATACGCCGATGACACATTCCGCATAGACCGGGGACCTGTTTGTCAAGATGATAGATTCATCACGATATTTGACCAGACCTACGGCAGCCTGTGTCTTTCCTCCCGTCTTACCAGCGACGACATTTTTCGACAAGTCATAGGCGAAGCCAAGGAACTGGCAGTCAACGATGATACCCTCGAAATTTCGACCTCTACACTGGCCTGCCTCGATGCACTGGCAGCAGAAATGAATGAAGCCTATCAGTCTCTCAGAATCTCTGATGCAGCAGCAACGGCAGAATCATCGGGGGAAGAGGTCATAAAACCGGGCAGCAAGGGATGGGCGGTGAACAAAAACAATGCCGTTTTCGTCGTGGAGGACGTCTTTTTCCGTCCCGACGGCCTGCACTATCGGGGATATCATGAGGAGACGCGGAGTCAGCAGCAGGATGTAAGCACGGTCTGGCCAGTGGACCTGGTGAGACCCATACCTGGCGAGACTGAAATGGCTTTGTATGATTTCGACAGGGGACAGGTGGTATCCCTGGAGTGATTCGACAGGTAAGAGGTCCCGGGTCTAGATCCAGCACCTGCGATGCGGGGTGACGCTGAAAGCATAAGCTGCAATGGCAGTATGAAATGCCACAGGATAATTACGACGAACCGACCAATTAGACGGGATGATGAAATTCTCCTGGTCTTGTATATTGTTTTTGGGTGATCAAAGGAGATGGACATGCCTTAGAGAAGTACTCTCCCGGATGGGTGGTGAAGAACTCTTGGCTACGGAGCATTGCGCTGCCGTTTATGGGAGATTCCTCACACTCATGCGGGAGAGCACCAGCTCCTGTTAAGACAATTGAGAATGTGCCATCATCATAGGCCATGTCTCGCATCAACTGCAAGCGTGGAGCCTCTCTGTGGGTGTGCCCATCCCAAATTCAATATCAGGAGGCGGTTTGAGTGCTGGTCAT
>PUKE01000255.1 GCA_003550425.1 Nitriliruptoria bacterium | reverse complement strand
GTCGAAACCACCGCACTCCAGGAAAGCATCACGCCTGACCACGAAGGTTTGGGTGCTGATAAGGCTGAGCCCGCGCAATAGCGACGTCTTCAGATCACCCTCCATGGGAAAGTCCTTCAGGAAGGGACGATACTGCAAGGCTACAGAATCACCGTTAGCACATAAAGGCGTAAGTAATACGATCATGCCGCAATAGACGCCGATGGCAGTCGCATCAAACCTCTCGAGTGCCAATAGCTGTTTTTCCAACTTGCGTGGCAGCCACTCGTCGTCACTGTCCTGAAACGCAACAAAGGTGCCCTGAGCCGCGCGAACTCCCGTATTGCGCGCCGCGCCGGCGCCGCGGTTGGCCGAGTGTCTTAGCACTCGGACGCGCGGGTCTTTGATCTCAGCCAGTACTGACAGGGTATCATCATCAGAACAATCATCAACAACAACCACCTCAAAGTCCGTAAAGGTCTGGCGCAATACGCTTTCCAGGGAATCCTTGATACTGCTTTCTCGATTGTAAGTTGGTATAACGACGGAAACCAACGGCATGAGGATTTTGAAAAACCTTTTCCTATGAGCGTGTTACAAATAGAGCACGGATATCAAACGCAAATCATGCATCTCGTGTCCGCTGAACTTCCGGAAGCGCCGCAATCAGGGCCAAGGTCAAAGGCCAGAAGTAGGTCATTTGCCCGAAATAGGAGACCCCAAACAACGAAACGCCGTGCGCAAAAAGCACAACACCCCAGGCCCAGAAGAGTCTTCTCTCGGAATCTGAACCTGCCGTGTGCATACACGAGCCGATGATCCGGAAACCTCTTCGGAACAATAGAATGAAGAGGAACAGGGAGAGCACGCCTCCGTTAACACCGATAGCGACGAACCGGTTTGTCACGTCGTGCATCATCCAACCCCAATGCCGAGTACTGCGTGTACCTATCAATGCCCATTCGGAAAAGCGGTTGATCGCGTTATTGACTAAAGAGTAGCGATGATAACCGGAAGAGCCGGCGATAACATCGGTCCGCCCAATCAAATGCCAAACCGGCGCCTGCATGTAAAGATGCAATGCAACCAAGAGAACCACAAACCCACGAACGAAGAGCCTGACGTAGCGACGGAGGCTCCACATCGCAACTCCAAGCCCTGAAGCAAGCAGCGAAAAGATAGGGCCGGCCGAGGAGGACGCGAGTACCATGATAACAGCACCCGAAGCGCCAAGACCCGCAAGATTTCTGTTTCCGTTTGCGCCACTCGACCATAAGGCCCAAAACAGCGGGAGAAAGACCGCACCAAAGGTCCCCGCTAAAATGGCGTGACCGAATGACCCCTGCGCTCGCAGCCGGCCTTCCCTGAACCAGGCTTCAGCTCTCACGCCGCCGAAAATGGAAAAGACATTGTAATGAAAGAGGTGTTCGACCATCATGAAGATAGCGGAGACTATGCAAACCAATGCCAGAGTTCGCATGATAACCGTAAACTGCTCTACTGAGTGCACGTATAGGCGAACAAAAAAGAACAGCAACAAGGCATCGTACAACCGACCAGACTGGTAAACCACGGCCGGCGTGTTTCGCCACAAAGCAATATAAGCTAGTGCTGAGACAAAATAAAAGGCGACAAATGCCGAATCCAGCGGCCCCCATTGAAAACGATGAGTGTCTCTTCTGATGAAAACCCGTACAACAGCGGCAAGTAGCACAAGCCGAACCATGGTGAAGTCGGCCGGACCAATCACAATCCGCTGTGCGGACGTGACAAGAGTTGCTACGAGTATTACTGGAACTAGCAGATGAAGCTTACGACCATTGAGAAGCCATAGAATTGCGAACGCAAGCAACACGAGAGCAAGAGGGTGAACCAGAGTTATGCCTGCAGTGCGTGCACCCCATTCAAACTGCTGTATTTCCTGTTCCATGATTCTCTTCCTAACGTTAGCAGGCGTTCACTGAGCGCTGCCCATGGCCGATGTTTCGGCGATCGGTCAACACGCCGATTCGGGCTGCCTTCGCTTGAAACACGTCATACGCAAGTCTTGTACGTGTTCGGGCGTTCAAGCACGCCTGAAATGCCAAGCTCTTCCGCTAGCGCAGGGTTCTCAACGCACCGTTAGGCATAGAGTGCGCCCGGTTGAACGCTGGGACAATGAGTGAGACAGTCGGGCTGTGCTTCACTTATGCTCGGTACGACTCAAAGCTGTGATCCCAAGCGTTCAGGTCTGACAAAGTATGGCGCTATCTGAGGCCATGCGGACCGCTTTGACCAAGGAGAGTCGCCCCCGGCGCTTGCCGCGAGTCTGCTTCAATGACGGTCAAAACCCTCTGGGCACCCCGGTCCCAGGTGAAGTTATGCAACACGTATTCCCCAGCGGCCTGTCCCATTTCGGCGAGTCTGTTTGCATCCTGAAGCAGGCCGATCAAAGCCTGCGCCACGGCTTCGGACTTCCTCTCTTTGACCAGAACGCCGGTCCAGCCGTTTTTATGGCTTCCGCCCTTCCTTCTCGCTCAAACGAGATCCCGGCAATCCTTGGTTTGTCTTTCATAGATACCGCACCTCGCTAGCGGAGCTTTCTGTGATCTGGAAAACCTGCCGATGCTACATTCCGTCGGCTGCCCAAGAAGTTATCCTCCCTCGCGGTCGAAGAAAAGGGCTTCGCACTGCGGGAACAACGGAAGCGCTGGTGACAACTATTGGGGCAAAGCGCGAGGACACCTATATGGATTGTGTGCCCGCCCATTTGTGTTGTGACGCGCGCGCGCCCTGGAGACCGGATAGGTCGACCAAGTCGCGTAGATCAGGGTGCTCTCTATACGGTTCCAACTCGTCTGGAATAGCTCCGGTTTTCTTGATGCCCTCTCCAAAACGCTCTCGAATCTGTTGCCAGATCTCGTGTCGGATCATAACACGCACTGGAAACGAATCGAGTCCAACTAACTTCGCGATTACGAGGCGGTGCCAACCACTGTTACTAAACAGGATTTGCCCATCTCTGGCAATGCAAACACACACCTCTTCCAAAAACCCCGCACCGCTCAAAACATCTGAAGTCTTATAGCCGCGCTTGATTTCTGCAAACAACCTATCGTACCGGGATAGAGCCAACATGATCTCTTCATGTAAGCATCCTTCTCGCGCAAGGGACCTATAGTGCTCTGTCTCTGTCCAAGACTCGCCGTATACGAACCGACGAAAAAGATCCTGGTATTTCCAATATATCTCCACTGGTCTTGTGTGTTTATCCCAATCACCACCCATGATAGTTCCGGCTTTTTCATGATAAAACCAATAAACGGGCTGCTCATCGTAATCGCCATCAGTCAACTCATTAACTAGAAACCTCTTGATGCGCTGAGGGTCCACCGGCATTAATCGATGTGGGATAGCGACATTCTGATAGCCGTCGATGAGGCGCAGCTTTGTAGCCTTGCAGTTTGCATGTATTGTTGGAAACAAGGTGATTAAATCTCGCTTGAAATTAATGAACCGATTATTATCCGCTAAGTACCTTTTTCGCGCACCATTCCACATCCTTATGACCAAGGAACGGCAGCCTTCTTGTCTTGCTAGTTTCTTGACTATTGATCTTGTATGTGTTTTCATCGCCGTCACATCAATTTCGTTTCACAAAAGCCCGAGCAAAACGAACTCACGTGGATTCTACGGTGCACCGAATCTGCGTCGCTGATGAGCGATTTGAGGTGCGCCTCTTGTGAAGACCGCTCAACGAGGGTCACAAGCTATTCCATTCGCCTGCTCAGGCTGCAGCCTGAGCGCCGCCGTCCTCGTGAGCCATGTTCGGCGTCCTACCTCCCAATGAAGCATGCGGTCGGCGTGTGTTGTACATCTCGATGTACTCCCTGATCTGCTGTCGGGCTTCCGCGGGCGACCGGTAGTCGTTGAGTTACACTTCATCGTACTTGATCGTCCGACAGAATTGCTCGATGAGTACGTTGTCCGTAGCACGCCCGTTTCGGTCCATGCTGATCTTCACCCGGGAGTTTTTCTGCGGTTGCAGGAACGCCGCCAATGTACTGCACACCCTGGTCGCAGTTGAAGATCTCCGGTTGTTTGTAGCGCCGCTGCGCTCGCTCAAACACCTCGATCCCGGATGACTTAGGACTTGCTGAAAAAGCGTCCGTTTCGGCCGACGCTTTTTCAGCAGCCCGTAATTACCGAACGTTCTGGGCCAAATCACCATCAATAATACTGATGATCTTTTCTGCAACGCGGTCCCATGTGAAGTTTCCAAGCGCAAACTCGCGAGCAGCGATGCTCATGGCATGAAGTCTGGTTTTATCACTTAAGATCTCAAGTAATGCTTCCGCGAGGCTGATAGAGTCTCTTTCTTTTACCAGAATTCCGGTTTCTCCGTCCCGAATTGCTTCGGCTCTACCTTGACCGAGAAATGTAACTGGGACTACACCATATAGCTGCGCTTCAAGCCAAATCATTCCGAAAGGCTCAAAGAGAGATGGGACGCATAGAACCGTTGCATTCGTGTAGGCGGTAAGAATCCTCTGTAAATCGGCTGTTCTCTTTTTGTTCAACGGCCCGAGAACGTGCACGTTCTTATCCTCGATTCTGGGTTTGCAACCGATTACCGTTAAGGTACACTTCGGGAATCGTTGCTTCACCACTTCAAAAGCTTGCAATAATAGCTGTCCACCCTTTCGATACCAGTCACGGCCCACAAAAAGGATATTCGGCCTTAAAGGATCTCGGTGATGGACATTATGCCCCCGCGTCGCCATGGCCGGAAGTGAAGCACCCGCGCCGATTACATGGACTCGCGTCGGCGGTAAGTCGTAATCACTACAGACAGAGTTTTTGACCCAATTCGATGTTACGAATATTCCGTCACATGTATCAAATATGCTTTTTTGTGAGGCTATCGCTTCTGCATGAAAGGCTTCGTCAAGCGCACCTAAACCGAACGCGTTCGCTTGAATCGCCTGAGCAACGGTCATATCTGTTCTACAATAGTGCTTTACGTCGTTGATCTTTACCCGCACATGCGTGCCCATCTGCAGTGCAACCTGAAAGGGCTGCCGGCGGATCAAGTCCCGTTGAATTCGCTCGCTGAGCTTTTCGATTGCTGCGGCCCTCCAAAGCCAACTATCATTTATGCCTGGGCGTCCATATTTGGCGATTTTCTTAAAATCTACAGCTCCCTCAAAAAAATCAGAAAGATTTAGGCGTTTCGCATTTAAGCAATCGACAAGGTTACCTTTCTTGTCCAAGGCGCCTAAGAGGTGTTTAGGGACACCTGAATATGTAGAATCACTCTTCCAGTTTCCGAAAGCGATTCCTAGTATTTTTGTTTCTGTGCTCACGTCTATCCACCCTTCACAAAGTCGTCAATTAACCTAAGAGGTTCATCATACTTGAGACCACGTAGCCCCAAAATAGAGATTGGATACTTCCAGCTCGTTTGACTTCGGTATCAGCCGCTGATGCATAGTCTTGACCTATAGGTTCCCGAGATCGGGAAAAAACTGACGTGCCCCCGCTCGTCAATAGCACTCAACGAGGGTCGTAAGCTATTCCATTGGCCCGCTCAGGCTGCAGGCTGAGCGCCGGCGTTCTCGTGAGCCATGTTCGGCGTCCTATTTCCCAATGAAGCATGCGGTCGGCGGCTGTTGTACATCTCGGCGTGCTCCCTGATCTGCTGTCGGGCTTTCGCAGGCAACCGGTAGTCGTTGGGGCACACCTCATCCTACTTGATCGTCCGCCAGAACCGCTCGATGAGTACGTTGTCCAGAGCACGCCCGTTTCGGTCCATGCTGATCTTCACCCGGGCGTTTTTCTGCGGTTGCAGGAACGCCGCCGAGGTGTACTGCACACCCTGGTCGCAGTTGAAGATCTCCGGTTGTTTGTAGCGCCGCAGCGCTCGCTCAAGCAGCTCGATCCCGGGTGATTTGCCCGCCGCCTGCAAACGTCCTGTCCGGTTGAGCGCGAAGCGTTCTGAGCAAGTCCCAAATGAACACGACCCAACCAATTACCTTCCGCAACTTTCCGACAACTCGTTTTGGCTGAACAGTCTTCGAGAGCAATGATAGTTTGTCACGTATCTCTCCGCACCGATTCACAGGTATTTCCAGAAGTGTCGGGTCAAACAGCTCGATAGCTTGCGGAATAGGATTCTTCCGTTTTGCCTCATTAGGAAGACTGAACATGAACTCATAGATTTCGCGGCAGACTATTAGGTGTGTCTCGTTAGTGTTAGCAGTCGAATTCATCAGCGACGCGAATGAAGCGGGCAATTCGCACTTCATAGTGAGCGGGTTATGACAACGTTCCGATTCATCAGGTGCAAAAGCCGCTCTTTGTTGACTCAAGCAATAGTCGGGCTGGACTTATTCTTGCGCGCAACGCTCCAAAGTCCATCCCGCACATAAAATGCGGCTGTCGCCCAGCTGTTACGGAGAAGCTGGAGTCGGCCACCCTCCAGACACCACCTTGCGCGTATGACAGGCGGACTATCAGAACACTGCTGACGCGGGTGTAGGTGTTTTGGCGCACGTTGATGAGCCAAGACCGCTTCCGGTGGTTAAGTGGGCTCCTTCGTCGGTGCATTCTCAACGCTTAATTTTCGCGAGCGCACAACCCACGACTTGGTCATGCCGAGCACGCGCTCGGCCCGATGGTCGAATTCAGTCTCAGGAAAAAGATAGCGCAACTCTGAGCGCGACAGCAGTCGGACGGGGTTACTTATGTAGGCGTCATATTGGTCTTTCAATGACGTCCGGTTCAGGAGCGATAATGCACGCATGCGGGCCGGCAGACTGAGCCAATGGACGAACGGGAGCGCATAGTGCGGTTCCCAGAAAAAACCCCGGTTAGGGGTTTGCAAATAGAGCAGTCTTGCGACGCGCTTCATGTGTGCAACGGCCTGCGCCTGAGCCGACAGGTCGCCAAGGTGCTCAATCAAGGAATTGGAGAAGGCTACGTCAAAGGCCTGGTTCTGCATCCACTCGAGAGTTCGAACGTCTGCCTTCAGGTAACGAAAGCGTGGATCGGCCGACTCGGGTACCGCAAGATTGACGAGGGTCACATCCAGGCGCAACGGGTTGGCATCCATATCATAAACCTGGTCCCAGTAGGCTGCTGTCCCGCCGAAATCAACCACCGTGATTGCTTGAGCGGGCCGCGGCTCCGGCTGCTCAGCATATCGGTGAACAGTTGGAAGCGTTTCCGCCGCAACCGGGTGGGCAGTGCGTTGGCACTTTTTGCGTTACTGAGGCTCTTCAGTATACGTATGACTCCCATGATAGGTTACCGAGTCCTGTCCACCGCGTTCTATCACGACGCAGGACGCGGCGCAGGTTTCTTCAGGTGCCTCAGGCCATTCTTGACCTGACCAAGCACGCGTATGCCACCCGGCATCACCATATACAAAGCAAAATAAGCCAGAGCAACCCCCGCCAGAGCCAGGACGAACGCCTGCCGCATGTCAATGGACGACTTCAGAACTAGGAAGACAGCCCTGCTTGCAGATGCCGCAACGGCAGCCGCAACAAACGGCAGCAGGACCGCACCAAAAAAAGTCTTGACTGCAACGGGCGTGTTTCTAAACGAATACGCCAGTACGGGGAGCAATATGACGTAATTCAGAATCGTGTAGCTCAACGCTACACCACGCGTCCCCCAAGGCAGCCCCACTGCAAACGAGATCACTGTCAAGATAGCTTTGGATACGCCCAGTCGGGAGTATCGCCGTGAATCTCCCGACGACAGCATGACCATCCCGGTTGTGCCCTCCACAACCTGGACCAGAGCAGCAAAAGCCAAGATTCGGAGTATTTCCGCCGATGGGAGCCATTGAGCGCCCAACAGCAGCAGTACGATCTCCCCGGAGTAAAGCCCAAGCACAAATACAAGCGGAAAAGCAAAAAAAGCAAGCATTCGTAATAGTCTTTCGTAGTAATCGCTGTATCGTTGCGGCTCAGTCTGCAAACGACTCAAAGCGGGCAACCCAACCCCGATAAACGGAGTTCTCAGCTGAGCTATGGGCAGCAATAGCAGACCGTATGCCTTGCTGTAGAAACCGAGCGCGCTGGCCCCGTGGACGCGACCAATCAATACATTATCCATGTTCCTTGACAGGTATGATGATAGATTATGTCCGGTCACATGGACGCCAAACCTGAGCATCTCCCTAACGCCAACCCAGCTGCGCGGAAGGCTTGGTATCCAGCGCGCGCTCAGCCATACCCCCAAGAGGAAGATGAAGCTGCGAGCAACATGCATCAACACCAGAGCCCAGTATCCCGCGCTTAAGACAGCTGCGCCTATGGCAACCGAAACCGCAAGACCTGCGGCGCTGACCTGGATTACAGCAAGCCGCGCAAAGGACATATGACGCCGTAACAAAGCTCGATGCTGATTGCTGGCCGCCCCAAACAGCGCAACCATGGACAACGATGCGGTGACCCCCACCAACCTGGGTTCACCGTAAAACCACGCCACAAACGGACTGATCGCTACTATCGAGAGCGCCAGCACTAACCCAACAAGCAGGGTGAGCACGAACAGTGCGCTCAACTGTTCGTGAGTAATGCTTTCTCTCTGGATCGTGGCCTCGGTAAGGCCCAAGTCCTTGACCATTGCCGTGAAGTTGATAATCACAATAACCATTGCGATAAGCCCGAAATCGGCGGGCGACAGCAACCGTGCCATCACAACGGTCCCTACAGTACGGAATGCGAACTCGAATGTCTGCGAAGCGACTACGGCTGCACCGCCTCGGACCGACCTTCCTTTTAGATCAGAATCGAGAACGTCGCTATTAAACTGCTCAGAATCATTCTTTGCGATCATCAGAATTCGTTCGGTGACGTTGCCCGCATAAGTATGGAAGGGGTGACCTATTTTGGATGAGAGACCTCCATCTCCGCAGAGATCCGCCGGCCTTCCTTCGAAGAAAGAAAACCGCCCTATCATAAATTACGCTCAACCGTGAACTCTTGCGAACAATCGACTGCATACGTAAACGTCGCCCCCTACCGCCTGAGAGAACACTTCTGCATATCCGAGCGATTTCTTTCAGGTCGGAAGCCACAGCGTCGCAAAGCATCTCGCCGGATCGCCAGCTGACAACGGATTTCGCCGGCCGGCGAGCCGAGTGTCCGGCATACCTAATGTGGGCTTCCATTTCATCGAAATGCTTTGCGAGCACATGCTGCGCCGTTCTGACCCTTGCCTCTATATCTGCTCGGTCCGCGTTCAACGCAGCTAGTGCCTTATGGGCAATCTCTTTGTACTCCCATACGCAATTGTGGTCCAAGCCAATAACAGACAGCACGGCCGGGTGTTTACTCTTGGGTCCTCCGCATATACTGACCACAGGTTTACCAAAACTCAACGTTACGACGGCACCGTGGAGGCTAGTTCCTATGTAGAGACTGGCATCCGATAGAACAGCGGAAGTTTCCAGCGTTGATAGGAACTGGTCGACGATAGTAACAGCAATTCTTCGCCTTCTGAGCTCCCTGTAAAGAAATCTCAAGCTTACCAGGTCATTGATGTGATGACATATGGGAACCAGAAGCAACGGCAGTTTGGTACGATCAGCAACTATGGCAACCTGATCCAGAATAAGGTCGTGATTATGCATCGTGCGCTTGAGGCTCACCTGCAGCGCAATGTACCTGGCGGGAAGGTTCAGTGATTCGCGGAGTTCGCTTCGTAAGTTAAGCCATTGCGCTTGAGACTTCAACTGCGGTACCAGAAACCCGTTGTCAGGAATAACTCTGCACTTCACCCCGATACGGTGCAGCATTTCCTGCGTGAGGGGATCTCTGACCGTAGACAGCGATGCGCCGCTAAGGTACTTCCTGGCTAAACTGTCGAATCGGTGATCGAAAGGACCAAACCCGATGCCATTGAGAATTAACGGCCGATTCCAGGACGCAGCAATCATGGCAGGCAGGAGCCAGCACTTAATCGAGTAGGGATACAGTAAACTGCGGACTTGTGGGTAAGCAGTGCTGCCGAAGTCAGATGCCAGCAACGCTCCGCCACCGACCACAAAACAGGACGCAGCGTTCATGTGCAACTGCTGAATCTCAGACAAGGCGTGAACACTCGGATAATCGGCTATGCGCGGCATTCTGCTCGTCGGACTGAAGCAGGTAAGCTCAGCATCCAAAGCTCGCTGATCCATTTGGTGTCTTACGATCAAAGGAAACAAACAGTCTCCATAATTCTCGACATCAAAGGTCCCGAACAATGCGACTTTCAGTTTCTTCATGAAAAGATCCCATCCTGTAACAACAACAATCTCAATGTTTTGAGGGAATACTCCCAATCTTGGTGGACGGCTATGTCTCAGAGTGTGACCAATGCTTCAGATGGTAAGGGGCGTTCACATTGTCTGCGCAACACCGGCCTCAAAAAGGGCTCACTCGTTAGCTCGTGCCCGACGGCGAAGGCTCTTCCGCGTTGGCGATACTCGCCATTTACGCCGGCGGGTGCCGCGAAGAGCGGCGTGTCAGCTACTTGTCTGCAATACTGAGTTCTTACAGTTGGCAATGTCGAACTATCGATCACGGCATCATGACGCAGGAGCCTGACGTTTATCGGGGTACGTATCGATTGCCTGTCGATACACGTCAAGAAGCTGATTCCCGACCACCTCCCAGGTGAACTTAGGGGCCGTTTTGAGCGCGCCATTACGGAGGTTTTTCAGCATTCTCCGGTTACGAAACAGCAGCGAAATGTGATCCGAAAGCGTGTTGACGTCACCCACACCGTGAACCAGTGAGTTCGCTCCGTGCACACAGGGCTCCGACGCAGCGGTGGAGACGAGCGGAACGCATCCTGTTCCCATCGCTTCGACCACAACCCTGCCGAACCCTTCTTCAATACTCGGAAAGACCAGAATGTCACTGCGGCGCATTAGTTCGGGTAAGACGTCTCGCTGGCCAAGAACTCGCACCGTGGGATGTGCGAGCATCGGCGATAAGTAATCGCGATAGGCGGGCATGATCTCACCGGCTATCAGAAACAGTCCCTCAGTCGAGGCGGGTGACTTAGGGCTTGCTGAAAAACCGGCGGTTTGAGGCAACCGCTGTTATGCACCACGGCTCACGCGGCGCCCAAGAGCCGAAATTCGGCCCGGCAACTCCTGCGCGCAGGCCACACCGACAGCAGCACCCGCACCAAATACAGCGCAAAAGAAGAGATCTTCAAGAGGGTCTCAAGGTTCATCACCAGCACCACCAGCGCGATGCTCGTCGCCGCGGTATCGGCGCGCTTCGCCATCACCCGCGATAGTGAGAACGCCCGCTTCGCTCGTCCCAAGGCACCTTCGATCGGGATGCGCGCACGCTCATCGTGGACTGTGTGCTGCGTTTCCTCGGCACTCGGATGCTTCTTTGGCCTTCCCAGCGCCGGCCCGCTTATGCGTATCCCGCGCTCTTTACAGTAGCGCCGATTCGCTCTCGTGCGGTAGATCGCATCCACATGCACGCATCGAGGGTAGTACCCGTGGCGCCGGCGAAAGGTTTCCACCGCTTGCGGCAGGTCCTCGCTTTCGTGATACGGCTCCCAGCTCAAGCGGTCGAGATACACAAACTGCTTCACCTTCGAAAGCGAGATCTTCGCTCCGAACTCAACCGCAGTTGCCGCCTTGCCGCGCACAATCGGGCGCACATGCGGTTGAGAGATGCTCACGATGCGGCCACTTATAGAGCGCGTCGCCGAGTCATACATCTGCTTCTGCTGCCGGTAGACCTCGGTGCAGACAAGCAGGTTTCGATACTGCCTGGATCTCAGCAGCACGAGCCGCCTTGGAGCTAACTCACCGATGGTATTCAAGTTACGCCAAAGGTAACGAAGCTGCTTTCCGATGGCTTTTCGAATCTGTTTCGCGCTCGGCCTTCGCTTCTTTGCCACCGAAAGATAATCCTTTCGCGCCTTCCTGCGGTACGTGCGCGGTTTTACGGTCTTTCCAATGTCGGGGCGATGCAGCGCGTCGATGATCTCTTCGCTCTTCTCGCGTGCCTCGTTCACAAGGGAAAGGTCGGTGGGGTAGCGGATATCCGCCGGTGTGCAGCTCGCATCCATGAGCAGGCTTGCGGCGTTGGGAGGCTCCTGGTCGCTCTCACGCTCATCGGTTTGAGCCGACTGATCGCTCGCTTCGCCTCGAGATGAGCCGTCGCTCTCATCATCACCCTCGTCGTCCTCGTCGGAGGAGTTGGCCTTTTCAATGATCAGTTCATTGATCTCGGCAAGCACCGAGTCGCTGAGGCGCTTTCTGAAGTGCACCATCATCGACGGGTCGAACGGACGTTCGTCTCGGAACGCTTCCCAACCGAGCAGGTACTGCGCGTAGGGCTTCTCACGAATCTGCTCGACAGTCTCCTCGTCGGTCAAACCGAGCTTCTCTTTGATGATGAGGCTCGCTACCGCCTCGCGTGCGCTGATTGCAGGCGCTCCGTGGGTTTCGCTAAAGAGCTCCGCGTAGCGCTCCTCGATCTCGTCCCAGGGAATGAGATGTGCGAGCTGCACCCACCGAATTTGAGGTGGACCCCCTTGTCAAGACCACTCAACGAGGGTCGTAAGCTATTCCATCCCCCCGCTCAGGCTGCAGCCTGAGCTCCGCCGCCACGTGGCCGCAGGGAAGCGAACGCAGGATCTCAAAGGCTCCACTTAGCCCGGGTGAAACCT
>PUKE01000177.1 GCA_003550425.1 Nitriliruptoria bacterium | reverse complement strand
TCAACGTGCACACCAGCGCGGCGATGGGCGCCTCGACCATCTTCATCATCGGCTTCATGGCCACCGCGCTCTACCTCGTGAAGCGCACCGCCGAGCGGCGCGTGGGCATCTCGGGGGCCGGGGCGACGACCGCGCGCCCCGCCGGCGCCGACACCGTGGCCGGCGGCGAGGCCTCCTCGCTGGACGAGGAGCGCGGCGGCGAGGGCTTCGACGACTTCGTGACCGACAGCGACGACGCCCACGACCCCGCCACGGACCCGCAGGCGCAGCGCGACGCGCTCAGCCCCGTGACCTTCCCGGGCCTGCCCTTCCTGATCGTCTCGCTCTACGCCTTCTGGGTGTGGGGCTCGGTGGTGGTGGCGCTGCTCGCCGGCAGCGCGGCCGCGCTGCTCGGGATCTCGCTGTGGTATGCGGTGCCCAAGCTCCCGCCCTCGGACAAGCTCGACCAGCTGGCCTACCGGATGACGGCCTTCGCGTTCCCGATCTGGACGTTCGCGATCATCGCCGGCGCCCTGTGGGCCCAGGAGGCGTGGGGTCGCTACTGGGGCTGGGACCCCAAGGAGACCGGCTCGTTCTTCACCTGGGTCCTCTACGCCGGCTACCTCCACGCGCGATCGACGCGCGGGTGGCGGGGCGTGCGCGCCGCCTGGCTCGGCGTGGCGGCGTTCATCGCCTTGGCGGTGACCTACTATGCGGTCAACCTGTTCGTGGTGGGACTGCACTCCTACGCGGGGGTCTAGGCCATGCGCGACGACGACCGGCAGCCGGTGGACCTTGACGAGCGCGCCTGCGTGCGCTGCGGTCGCGGGCTCGAGCCGTGGGACGACGAGTGCCCGACGTGCCGGGAGCCCGCGGTGCTGCGCTTCGCGCTCCCGCCTGCCCTGCTCGGCCCGCCGCCGGCGCACCTGCGCGACGTCACCCCCGAGGACGACGCCGGGACGCCGGCCACGCCTGGCGCGACCACGGCGGGCCAGGATGGCGGGGTGCACGAGGAGGGCCTCGGGGTGCACGAGGAGGTCCTCGTCCCCGTCGACGAGACCGACGGGCTGCCGCCCGTGCCCCCCGTGGGCGGGGACCCGCACCTGGGCTGACGCGCCGCGCCGCGCTGCGCTGGCGCCGCTCGCTTCGCCTGTGCCATACTACGATCATGGCGAAGTTCGTAGGGCGTGAACGAGAGCTCCGCGCGCTGGCGCGCGCTTGCGGTGGCGAGGGCGGCCTGGCGGTCGTCTCCGGGCGACGACGGGTCGGCAAGACGGCCCTGCTCGACCGCTTCGCTCGCGACTGGGAGGGGCCGGCGGTGTTCCTGCCCGGCACCCGGGCGCCCACCCCCGAGGCGCTGCGTCGGCTCGAGGAGCGCATCCGCGCCGTCCTCGCGCCAGCGCCGGGCGACGCCCTCGACCTCGGCAGCCTCGACACGTGGGACGCGGCGCTGGGCTATCTGCTCGCCCGCGCCCGCCACGAGCCCGTGCTGCTGATCCTCGACGAGTTCCCCTACCTGTGCGAGGCCGACCCGTCCCTGCCCAGCACCCTCCAGGCGCGCTGGGACCACCGCGACGACGCGAGGCTGTCGGTGGTGCTGGCCGGCAGCCACGTCGGGCTGATGGAGGACCTGCTGTCGGCCGACGCGCCCCTGTTCGGACGCGCCGACGCCCACCTGCGGGTGGCACCGTTCGGCTGGCGCGAGGCCCCCGACCTGGTCGGCGGCACCGACCCCGACGCCTGGCTGGAGGCCGTGGTCACCGTCGGCGGCATGCCCCGGTACCTGTCGTTGTGGGACGCGCGGCACGACGCGCTGACCAACCTCGTCGACCTGCTCGATGGGCCCGGCGCGCCGCTGGGCGACGAGGGGCTCGTGGTGCAGCAGGAGCTCAACCCGGCGTCAGCGCCCGCGCGCCTGCTCGAGCTCGTGGCGCTCGGGGCGACGACCTTCGGCGAGCTCCGCGAGCGCAGCGGCCTCGCCCCGGCCACGACCAGCGGCGCCCTCGACCAGCTCGAGCGCCTCGGCCTCGTGGACCGCCAGACGCCGGCGGGAGAGGACCGCTGGCGCACCCGACGCGTGCGCTACCAGGTGCGCGACCCGCTGCTCGGGCTCTGGCTCGCCCTCGTCCAGCCGCACCGGGAGGCCTTCGAGCTCGGTCGCGGTGGCGACGTGCTCGCCTCCGGTCGCGAGGTGCTGGTGACCCGCCAGCGCGAGGCCCTGGCTGGCGTGGTCCGCGACTGGTTGGCCAGCGCCTGCGCCGCCGAGGTCGGCCCGTGGTGGGACGGCGGGGCCCAGGAGGTCGTGGACGCGCTCGCCCTCCGCGGTGGTGCGCCGGTCGCCGCCGCCACCGGCCGCTGGGCCGCCGGGGTCGACGCCGGCGCGCCCGCCCGGCAGGTGCGCGACGCGCTGGCCGCCACGCGCCACGGCCCGCCCCAGGAGGTGCACGTGGTCGCGCGCGAGGGCACCGGCGTGGTCACGCCCGACGACCTCTACCGCGCCGGGTCGCCCGTGGGCTAGGGATGGCCCGTGGTCCGCAGTGTGCGGAGGCCGCGGTCGCCGCCGTCGGCCACAGTCCGAGCCGCCCGCGCGCTGCCAGCCGCCCGCGCGCTGCCAGCCGCCCGCGCGCTGCCAGCCGCCCGCGCCAACCGGGTGCAGATCGCGCCACATGTGTCACGGGATGCACCCAGTCCGCGGGCCTGGGCCCGACCGGGTGCAGATCGGCCCACGGGAGGGCCTCGGTGCACCCGGAACCGCCGCGCTCGGCGAACTGGGTGCAT
>PUKE01000349.1 GCA_003550425.1 Nitriliruptoria bacterium | reverse complement strand
GGGCGAGCGGGAGCTGACGGCGCCGCTGCGAGGCGGCTCCTGGGAGGCGGCCGCGGTCCTGCTCGGGGACGTGCTCGCCCTCGACACCGACCCGGAGGCCGGCTACCACGCCGACACGGGCGACGCGCTGCTCGTCGACGCCGAGGCGCCGGTGACGTGGGCGAGTCCTCTCACGCTGCGCGCCGACCGCCCGCGGCCGGGCCCGCCTGAGACCGATGCCGCGGCCGATGTCGACGTCGATGAGCACGAGCGGACCCCGGACCGGACGACCGAGGATGCCGATGCCACCCCCTGACGGGACGAGCCCGGACGACGCGGCGCTGGCGTTGGCGCGGGCGCGGGCCGCCCGCACCACGGTCGTACCGCCGGAGGTCGACGGCGTCGTGCGGCGCCGCGCCGAGCGGCTCGGGCGTGCCCCGGTCGACGTCGGCGACGGGCGCAGCGCGCTCGCCTGGCGGGACGGCGCGGCCCCCGAGCTCGACGCGGCGTGGTCCGCGCACCGGCCGCCACCGGTGGCCCTGCGTGCCCTGGCAGCCTGCCTCGGGCTGTGCTGGCTCGACCCGGTCGGCGAGCCCTACCCGGGGGTGCCCACGACGATCGAGGCGGTGCGCGAGGCCCTGGCGGCCAACGGCACCGACACCCGCCATGGCCAAGGCGCCCTCACCGGCGAGCTGGCGACCGCTGGCCTCGTCGCGCTCGAGGGGCAGACGGTGCGCCTGGGCCCCGCGGTTGCGACGTGGTCGCCCGCGCTCGTCGCCGCGCTGCGTCGGATCCAGGACCGCCTCCCCCGTGGGCCGCTCGACGAGCCGGATGCCGCCGGCAGGACGGGGAGCGTGTCGACGTGAGCGCCTACGACCAGCTCAGCGCCGGCGACCAGGCGGCCGTCACCGCTGCGGTCGCCGCCGTCGAGCTCGCTGACGCTCCCGTGCCCAGCGACGCGTTCCGGGCGCTGGCCGACCCCACCCTGCGCCGCGTCGCCACCGAGGTGCTCGCCGACGCCGGCCGACAGCTCCTGTCCGTCGACGGCGGCTGGCTGTCGGGCTACGACGACGCGGTCGCCGACCGCCTCGCCGACGAGGGCATGGGGGTGCTCGCGCCTACCGACCGCGCGGTCCTCGCGCTCGTGCTCCTGCACACCGTGGCGATCCCGCGAGCGCGCGGTCGCATCGAAGGGGCTCGCTGGACCGACGCCGAGCCCGTCGACGTCGAGGAGCTCGCGAAGAGCCGCGCGCTGTCGAAGCAGGCCATCCGCGCGTCGGTCCGGCGCCTGCGCAGCCTCGGGGTGCTGCGCCAGGGGCATCGGCCGCCGCTCGCGCCGGGCCCTCAGCTCGACCGGCTCAGCCCCGAGCGCAGCCGCCGCCTCTGGGAGGACCTCATGTTGCTGTGCCAGCCCGACGGGATGATGGCCGCGGCGATCCGCCGACGTCGTGCGGCCGAGCCCGCGCCCCCGAGCGCGGCGGTGGCCCCGCAGGACGCAGGGGTGCATCGGTGACCGCGCCCACGCTGCCGCTCGACCCCACCGCCGCGGACGGCGCGGGGAGCGTCGGACGCCGCCAGCTCGTCGCGGTGCAGACCTTCCACATCGCCCGGCTCACCTCACACCCGGTGGTCCTGCGCCCCGGTTCGTTCGTCGCGGTGACCGGCAAGGGGCCCAAGGGCGACTCGAACGAGTCCGGCAAGACGAGCTTCCTCGCCGCGGTCGGCCTCCTGCTCGCCGATCCCGAGTGGCGCCTCGACGCCGGCGTCGGCGGCCAGGCCGCTGCCGATCTGCTCTTCGAACCGGAGACCGCCGGGGCAAGCGAGCAGCGCTACGCGCGCCCCGGCCAAGGCTACGTCGTCGGGGCCTTCGCCGACCCCGACGACGTGCCCGGCACCGCGCTCACCGTCTGGTGCCGCATCGCCACCCAGCCCCCGCACTTGCGGTTCCGCTGGACCGACGGGCTGCACCTCGCGACCGCCGACAGCGACCTCGCCCGCCACCGCGAGGCCGACGAGCGGTGGCAGGCGCTGCCGGCCTTGAGCGAGGTCGGCGCGAAGCGCTACCGCGAGGCGCTGTACGGTGACGCGCCGCGCTGTCTCGCCTACGTCGCCCGGCGCGGGGGTCTGCGCAGCAAGCCGTCGATCCTGCAGATGGACGCCGGCGCGTTCAGCCCCGCCGACATCGCGAGTGCGCTGATCGCCTTGACCGGCCGCAGCGCCGCGTTCGAGACCGAGGCCGAGCAACGACGCCGCCTCGCCGAGACCGACGAGCAGCTCGCCGACACCCGTCGCCACGACGCCGAGGCGCGCCGCGATGAGGACGACCAGCTGGCCGACGTCGCCGCGCGCGACGCTGCCCGGCATGCGCTCGCCGAGGCCGAGGGATTCTGGCGCCAGCACTTCGCGCGGGGCCTGCTCGATGCGCTCGAGCGGGCGGAGGTGCTCGACGCCGAGCTCGCGGAGGCCGAGCGCGAGCTCGCCGCCGCCGCCGACGACGTCGACCGCGCGCAGCGCCAGCTCGCCGGGCTCGCCGATCGAGGAGAGCTCGACGAGACGCTACGCGTGGCGGCCACCGAGGCCGAGGCGCTCGACGAGGAGCTGCAGCAGGCCCGTGACCGGCACACGCAGGCGCGCACCACCCGCGGGCACCTCGAGCAGCGCCTCAACGACCTGCGGGAGCGAGCGCAAGGGGCGGACGGTCGCGATCCCGAGGACTGCGCGGCCGACCTCGAGCGCGCGCGGGCAGCGCGCGACGAGGCCCTCGTGGCCGCTCGCGGCGCCG
>PUKE01000182.1 GCA_003550425.1 Nitriliruptoria bacterium | reverse complement strand
GCGGGGCACCGGCGCAGGTCCCGTGGATAATCAGCTCGCGCGCCAGGCACAGATACTGTTCAAAGGTGTCTTCGCCCGCATACTCGGTTTCCGTTCGAGGGCGCATGTGGGGTGTGCGCACGTAGAGTGCGGACCAGTATGCGGTTGCAACGAAGACGAAGCGTTGAACCTCAGTGCGCAGCGCAGCGTCTTTGATGTCGTATTCGCGAACTATGGCGTCGTCTATGAGCTTGCCCTGCTGAGCGAACATGCTGCCCAGCCGCTCGGGAAATGAAGGTTTTAGCTCGGCATTCCGGGCGAGTGCTTGGGGGAGGAAATACTTGGCGAAGTACGAGACATAGGCCGGCTCCTGCAACAGAAAGCGCATTGCGATGCGGAGAAAGGCTTCGATCAAGCTGTCAGTTGAGCTTCCGGTCCGGCGCAGGATGCGTTCGGCGGTCGCATAGTATTCGTTGCCAAACTGATCGCGCATCTCGGCCAAGAGCGCGGCTTTGCTTTCAAAATGCCGGTAGAGGGCGGTCTTGGTGATCTCGAGGCGTCCGGCAACGTCCGCCAGGCTCGTGCAGGCGAAGTTTCTGTCGCCCCATACCGCGAATGCGGTTCTCAATATATCGCGTCGTTTTTGACTGCGGTGCGTCATAAGCGCGCCTTGAGTCGAGCGAGCCGAACTCCGGATTAGGGTTGTGCGTCAGCGCCGTAGGCCGGAATGGATCCTGCAGAGCGGCAGGTTCCCCGGCTTGGCAAAGCGGATGTTACCGAACGCTCGGTAACATGACTAGAACGTACTACTTTGCATTGCGGATTTCAAGCACAGCTCCGAATTCCATCCGTGTGCATGCAGCGAAACCGGCTGGACGTTGCGCGCGGGCGCAGTTACCTTAGGTGCCAAGGCAGGTAAGCTATGGCACGAATCCAACCCAAACCGTTGTCGCAGTATCCATGGTACATACGGTGGTTCCTCCGGCGACAGCAGCGAAAATACGGCCGCGTTCTTGCACCGTCGTTGCTGTGGGGCAGGCTTCCCGGACCGTTCATCGGAATGCTCGTGACGCTTGGTTTCTTTCAACGCCGCAGCTTTCCGTTGAGCTCCGCCCTGCGCAGTTTGGTCTCGATCAGAATCGCGCAGCTCAATGGCTGCCATTTCTGCGTTGATCTCAACTCGTACAACTTCATGCAGGCTGCAGGTGCCGAGCGGAAGGCCGCGGACGTGGAGCGGTGGCGCGAGAGCTCGCTGTTCAGTGAGCGCGAGCGGGCCGCCCTTGAGTTTGCCGAAGCTGTGACTGAACGATGCGCCGCAGTTGACAGCCGGCGGATAACCGCCCTCCGGGCGCGGTTCACCGACGATGAGATAACCGCACTGACTGCATGGGCGGCGTTTCAGAATATGAGCGCCAAGTTCAACGCCGCCCTCGGTGCCGAAGAGCACGGGTTCTGCCGGCTGAACGCCCGCCCGTGACCAATAGCCGGCTGATTACCCCTTCAATCCGCTGCTGGCAACGCTCTGAACAAACCAACGCTGGAAAGCGATAAACAGAATCAGGAGCGGCAAGGTCATCATCAGTGCGAACGCCATGACGTCGCCCCAGCTGATCGGGGGTTGGTGAATCAGGACCGAAATACCGAGCGGCAACGGACGCACGTCCGGCCCGGTAGTTACCAGGACCGGCCACAACAGCTGTCCCCATATGAACATGTACGAGAGAATAGCAACCGTGGCGTAGGCCGGCTTTGAGATCGGTACCACCACCTGAAGAAATGTTCGCAGCGGACCGGCACCGTCCACGCGTGCAGCATCTTCAAGGTCTTTGGGGATCGGTAGAAAGAAGGTGTAGAACAGATAGATGAACAGCGGGTTAGCGATGAACGGCAGAACCTGAACGGTGTATGTGTTGCGCAGGCCCAGTTCCGACATGATCCACAACAGCGGGATTGCGACCGCCTCGAGCGGAATGATCGTCAATGCGATCACGCCGAGCAGCACGTACCCCGATCCGCGAAACGGCAGCCGCGAAAGCCCGTACCCGAACATCGAGTTGATAACGAGTCCCAGGCCCACAGTGAAGGTAGCAATGATGACCGAGTTGCGCAGCAGCTGACCGAAGCGCGCACGGTAGAATGCCGAAATGAAGTTGTTGAACGATGCGTGCGTCGGCCAGAATGCGCGCAGCGTGTTTGCTTCAGCGAGTACGAGCTGATCCGGCTTGAACGCACCGACTACCATAAACAGGATTGGGAAGACAAAGAACAACGCGAGAATGGTCATGACAATGTAGCTGGGTATAACGCGTCCGCGCAGCGATGGGGCTCCCATATCAGTTCACCTCCTCGCGAAGGAACAAGCGTTGGATCAGGGTCACACCGATCACAATCAGAAAGAAGATCACTGCGACGGCGGACCCCCGACTGATCATCTGCCGCTCGTACCCGAGCTGTACCATTTCGATCATCATGGTGCGTGTAGCGCCCAGCGGTCCTCCCCGTGTCGTAACCCAGACCTGATCGAACAGCCTGAACGCAAGAATCGTGGTTACCGTTGCGACGAATATCAGCGTGTTACGCAGCTGCGGTAACGTGACGTAGAGGAATTGCTGGCGACGGGTGGCACCGTCCATTTCCGCCGATTCATACAACTCCGCCGGAATTGACTGGAGTGCCGCAAGGATGATGATCATTTGAAATCCAACTCCTTGCCAGATCGACATGATCATGATCGCCGGCATCGCCATACGCGGGGAACGCAGCCACGCGCTTTCCAGGTGACCGAAGGAG
>PUKE01000071.1 GCA_003550425.1 Nitriliruptoria bacterium | reverse complement strand
TCGTCGAGCTGCACGGCCGCGCGCTGGCCGACCTGGACGCGATGGTCGCGCGCATCGGACCGGACGACTGGGATCGGACCACCGCCTGCAGCGAGTGGAACGTGCGCGCCCTGCTCAACCACCTGACGGCCGAGGCGCTGTGGGCGCCGCACCTGCTGCGCGGCGAGACGCTGGAGGAGGTCGGCGACCGCTACGAGGGCGACGTCCTCGGCGTCGAGCCGATCGCCGCCTGGCGCGAGGCGAGCGCCGGCGAGCACGCGGCGGTGACGGCACCCGGCGCGCTCGAGGCCACCGTCCACACGACCATGGGGCCCCTCGACGCGCGCACCTACCTCTCCCAGCGGCTGACCGACCTCGCGGTCCATCGCTGGGACCTCGCCCAGGGGCTCGAGGTGGACGCGAGCATCCCCGCCGACATCGCCGAGCACCTCCTCGCGATGCTCGAGCCGATGGCCGACGAGCTCGCCGAGAGCGGCCTGTTCGCCGACCCGGTGCCCGTGCCGGAGGACGCGAGCAGCTCGGACCGGCTGCTGGCCCTGCTCGGGCGTCAGCCGTGAGCGACGCCATCGCGGCCGACCCCTACCCGCCCGTCGCCCCCGCACCGCCGTCGCCCGCGGTGATGCGCCAGCGGTGGACGGCGGTGACCTACCTGCACTGGCCGGTGCCGGTCGAGGCGGTCGCGCGCGTGCTGCCGCCGGGCCTCGAGGTCGACACGCTCGACGGCCAGGCGTGGGTCGGCCTCGTGCCGTTCGTGATGCGCGACGTGGCGCCGCCCGTGGGCCCACCCCTGCCGTGGCTGTCGCACTTCGAGGAGACCAACGTGCGCACCTACGTGGTGGGCCCGCAGGGTCCCGGGGTGTGGTTCTGCTCCCTCGACGCCGCGCGCCTGGCCCCCGTCGCGGTGGCGCTGACCGCCTTCCGACTCCCCTACCGGTGGGCGCGGATGACCGCGAGCCGCCGCGGCGACGAGCTGCGGTTCTGGGCCCGCCGGCGCTGGCCGGGCCCGCGGGGGGCGCGCAGCCTGGTCGGCGTGCGCGTGGGCGAGCGCGTCGACCCCGAGCCGCTGGACCGCTTCCACACCAACCGCTGGGCGCTGTACACCGTCGATCGCGCGGGGCGCCTGCTGCACCTGCCGGTGGCGCACGATCCGTGGCCCCTGCGCGAGGGGCGGCTCACGGTGCTGCGCGACGACCTCGTCGAGGCCGCCGGGCTCCCCCGCCCGCTGGACGCGCCCAGGGTGCGCGTCGGCGGGGACGTGACGGTGACCGCGGGGCGCCCGCGCGCGGTCGAGCGCCGCGCTCGCCGGTGACCGCCGGCCGTCGGCCTCCCCGACGCCGCCCCTACCCTGGTCCCCTGCGCGAGGCGCACCGCGCCCCTGACGTCACCGCTCGACGAGGTGCCCCATGAGCCGCCGCACCCTGGCCCTGCTGTCCGGCATCGCCGCTGGCGTCCTCGTCGCGGTGGTCCTCGCCCTGGCGCTCGCCGACGACGAGGACGAGCCGGTCGCCCTCGAGCCCGACGACCCGCCGACCGAGCCCGAGCCCGACGACGAGGCCGACGAGGACCCCGACGACGACGCGGCCGACGAGCCCGACGACGACGTCGAGGAGCCCGACGAGCCCGACGACGTCGAGCCCCACGACCCCGACGACCTGATCGTCACCGAGGTCGCCACGGGATTCGACCAGCCGTGGGGCCTCGCGCTGCTGCCCGGCGAGGCCCGCATGCTCGTCACCGAGCTGCCCGGCGCGCTGTCGCTGCTCGACCTCGAGGAGGGCGAGGTGACCCGCGTCGACGGCGCCCCCGAGGTCGACGACGGCGGCCAGGGCGGCCTGCTCGACGTCGCGGTGCACCCCGACTGGCCCGACGAGGACTGGGTGCACCTGACCTACGCCGCGGGCGATGGCAGCGGGGCGACCACCACGCACCTGGCCCGCGGGCGCCTCGATGCCGAGGCCGGGACGCTCACCGACGTCGAGGAGCTCTTCGCCGCCGACCCCTTCATGGACTCGACCCAGCACTACGGGTCGCGGGTGGTCCACGACGGCGACGGGCACGTGCTGCTGACCGTCGGCGACCGCGGCGACAAGCAGTTCGACGACCACGTGTCGCAGGACGCGAGCAACCACCTCGGCACCACGATCCGGCTGACCGAGGACGGCGAGGTGCCCGACGACAACCCGTTCGTGGACGACGCCGACGTGGCCGACGAGATCTACAGCTACGGCCACCGCAACGTGCAGGGCATGGCCTTCCACCCCGACACGGACGCGCTGTGGCAGAGCGAGCACGGCGAGGAGGACGGCGACGAGATCAACATCGTCGAGCGCGGGGCCAACCACGGCTGGCCGGTGACCCACACCGGCTGCGAGTACGGGACCGAGACGCCCGTGGGCGTGCACCCCTCCGAGCGCGACGACGTCCCCGACCCCGTCTACTACTGGGAGTGCACCACCGGCGGGTTCCCGCCGGCCGGCATGGACTTCGTGCACGGGGAGGCCCTGCCCGGCTGGGAGGGCGACCTGCTGGTCGGCGGGCTGGCCAGCACCGCGATCGCGCACTTCTCGGTGGACGGCGAGGAGGTCACCAAGGAGGGGCGCCTGCTGGAGGATCGCGGCTGGCGGATCCGCGACCTCGTCACCGATGCCGACCGCGGGGTGGTCTACGTCGCGGTCGACGACGGCGACGCGCCGATCGTCGCGCTGACCGTCGAGGACTGAGCGTGGCGGGTGGGGGCGCGGGGCGGCCGCTCGCGGCCGCCCCGCGCCCCCAC
>PUKE01000112.1 GCA_003550425.1 Nitriliruptoria bacterium | reverse complement strand
TCGGGGAGATGCGCGACCTGGACAGTATCAGTATCGCCCTGACCGCGGCGGAAACCGGGCACCTGGTATTTTCAACCCTGCACACCCAGACTGCGCCGCTGACGATCAACCGGATCGTGGACGTGTTTGCCGAAGAGCAAAGAGATCAGATCCGGCAGCAGTTAACCGGCTCCCTGCAGGCGGTTCTGTCACAGCAGCTCATTCCCAACGCTGCCGGGGACGGCCGGGTCCTGGCTATGGAGTTCTTAAAATCGACCACGGCAGTAAAAACCATGATCCGGGAAGGCAAGGAACACCAGCTCTATTCGGTCATGCAGTCCAGCAGCGCAACGGGCATGAAGACCATGGACCAGACCCTGTCTGAACTGGTCTTTAACGGTAAGATCACCCGCTATGAAGCCCTGGAAAAATGCATCGATCCTTCCGAGATGCAGAGGCTGCTGCAGCGCCAGCCTTCTGGCTATACAGTATAGATCTATCCTGAGAGGATGAAGTAAGATGGCTTCCTTTCAATATGAAGCGGTAAACAGGTCGGGAGAAGTAGTTTCCGGCAGGCTTGAAGCCGAAGAACAGGCCGGCGTGGTGGAAAAGCTGCGCGGGATGGGCTTGATGCCCGTGGAGATCAAGGAAGTTAAACAATCCTCCCTGTTCGGCCAGCTCAAAATTGCTTCCAGGGTAAAACTGGGCGATTTGAGCCTTTTCAGCCGCCAGATGGCGGCAATGCTCAACTCGGGGATTCCCCTGACCAGGGCCGTGTTCACCTTGAGCCGCCAGGTAACCAATCCCACCCTGGCTTTGGCCTTAAACGAAATCGGTCGCAACGTGGAAAGCGGGATCAGTTTCAGCGAAGCCTTGAAAGGCTACCCTGATATTTTCTCTGATCTTTATATCAACATGGTCAGCGCCGGGGAAACCGGCGGAAACCTGGAAACAACCCTGAACCGGCTTTCCCACCAGCTCCAGAAAGACAAAGAGCTGAGCGATAATATTAAATCGGCCCTGATGTACCCCGTGGCCGTCCTTGCCTTTGCAGTAGTAATCATGTTTGCCATGCTTTTTTTCCTGGTCCCGATCTTTGTCGGTTTCTTTCCGCCCGATGCCATTCTTCCCCTGCCGACCCAGATCATCATAAACCTGTCCGAGGTTTTGCAGGCCTACTGGTATATAGTCTTTCCGGTCTTGATTCTAATTGTTTTAGCCCTGCGCGCTTATGCTAAAAGCGAAGGGGGCAAAAGATCGCTGGACCGGATAAAATTCCGGCTGCCGATTTTCGGCCAGTTAATTCAAAAAACGGTCATTGCCAGCTTTGCCCGCACTTTTTCAACCATGATGGCCACCGGTCTGCCCGTGATCCAGTCCCTGGATGCTTCCGGTAAAGCAACGGGCAATACCATGGTGATTGATGCCACTTCAGTGGCCGGGGAGAAGATCCAGGAAGGCAGTTCTGTGGCCGCACCGCTGGAAGAAAGCGGCATCTTTCCCCCCATGGTTACGCATATGGTCGCTGTAGGGGAAGAGACCGGTGACATCCCCGATATGATGGAAAAGGTAGCCGTCTTTTTTGAAGAAGAAGTGGCCACCATGACCAAAGGCCTGACTTCTTTGATTGAGCCATTAATGCTGGTAGTAATCGGAGTTCTGGTCGGAGGTATGCTCATAGCTTTATATTTGCCGATCTTTACGGTAATAACCGAGATTTAACCAGAGGCGGGAGTTGTTCGATATGAAACTTGGAGGCGCAGGTAAAGCGGTTGGGTTGGAAATTGATACCGGTATAGCCCGGGCCGTAGAAGTAACCGGCAGTCTTGATCGGCCCAGGCTTATTAATATGGCCGGGGTGGAACTTTCCCCGGGTGCGGTGGAAGAAGGAATGATTGTGCAGCCCCGGGAAGTTGGCGAAGCCCTCGTGGAGCTGTGGTCTTCGGGTGAAATCAAGCACAGGCGGGTTCTACTGGGCGTAGCCAACCAGGCCGTTTTGGTCCGTTATGCAACTATTCCCAAGGTGCCCGCCGATAAGCTCGACAACATAATCCGGTTTCAGGCCCAGGAAAGCCTGCCCATTCCGCTTGAAAGCGTGGTCATGGACTACCTGGTCATCGGGGAAGCTGAAGAAGAAGGCAGGACGGTGCTGGAATTATTGCTGGTTGCCGCCAGGCGGGATATGCTGGACAGTTTTTTGGAGGCCCTCTCGATCGCTAAACTGGAACCGGACGATGTTGATGCCTCAACCATGGCCCTGATCCACACCCTGCCCGGTAAGGCCCTGGACAGGACAGTAGCTATCGTTAATATTGCCAACGGCCTCAGCAACATCCTGGTTTCGGACCAGGGCAGACCCCGCATGGCCAGGCTGGTTTCCTTTAAACTAAAGGATCTGGCCGAGGGGCTGGGCTGTTCTCTGCAAAAAGTTTTAAGCGAAAGGGTTTACCAGACCAGTCAGGCTCTGCAGGTTTATGATCAGTGGTTGGACAGTGTGGTCACTGAAACCCGTTCTTCTTTGACCTATTATCAGAACCAGGCTGATGTGCCTGAACTGGAAGCGATAATCTTAAACGGCAGGGGAGCCCGTTTGCGGGGGATAGCGGGCAAGCTGGAAGCAGAACTGGGACTACCCGTCCGCATCGTTAACCCCTTTTCCCCTTATAGCAATGCCGACGAAAGAAACCTGGGTAACGGCATCGATGCCGTCGAATATGCCATCTGCGCCGGGTTGGCCCGTCGCGGCCTGGAGGGATCATAACTTGGAATACGTCAGCTTATTACCACCTGAAATCAAG
>PUKE01000162.1 GCA_003550425.1 Nitriliruptoria bacterium | reverse complement strand
GCCTCGCTGGTCCTGCTGCTGACGTGGGGGCTGTTCTCCTGGCTCCGTGGTCGCTATGGGCCGCAGCTGTGGCGCAACGTGCCGCTCGCGCTCTTCTACACGTTCCTCGCGCTGATCGGGAACCACTGGATCCTCGTCACCAACTCCATCGGCGGTGACGTCGCCGGTGTCCCGTCCGGCTACGAGGCGCTGCCGCAGCTGACGGGGGTCGAGACCCGCTTCACCTACTACCTGCCGACGTGGATGATCGCGACGATGATCGTCGTGGCGATCGGGCTGGTGGTCTTCGCGCTGATGGACCGAGGGAGAGGTTCGGCGACGGAGGAGGATCCCGACCTCGCGGAGTCCGCCGACCGCGCCTGAGCGCGCTGGCCGGGCGCGCGGGGGCGTCGCGGCACCCGCCGGTGCCGCGACGCTACAGCCGCCTGACGTCCACCCTGACGCGGGTCGAGCGCGCTACGCGGCGCCGCTCGACTCGCGGTCGGGGTCGTCGATCCGCTCGATCGACGGCGGCCCGCTCGGCGCCGCCGTCGGCGCCCGGCAGGTGCGCAGCACGATCGGTGCCAGGACGGCCGCGGCCAGCAGGCCCCACACCGGGTTCACCAGGAACACCGCGAACATCGCCACCGCGAGCACGAGCGCGATCCCGTCCCTGCACGTCATCCTCATCACCTCGATCCGCTCCGGGAACGATGCGACGCCGGATCCGCGCCGCCTTCGTCCGTGATCGATCGCGGTCGCTTGTGATCGCCTTCACGATCATGGTTCCCCGTTGGCCGTGGGCCCACCGGTCAGGGGGCCCCGGAGGCCCGGGTCCTTCGGTCCGCGCTCTCCTGCGCGCCGACGGGCTGCGGTGGCACGGAGGGCGCCACCACGTGGACCCGTCGCGGCCGGCTAGCGTGCCGCGCGCACCGCTGCCGTGAGCCGATGCCGAGGAGGAGTCGATGAGCGCGTCGCCTGGCTCGCAGGGGCGACCGGACCCCGACGTCGACCTCGCGCCACTGCCGCCCGGACAGCGGGTCGCGACGCTCGACGTGCTGCGCGGGTTCGCGCTGCTCGGGATCCTGCTGGTCAACATCGAGCTGTTCCGCGGACCCGCGCTGTACGACCTGCTCGCGGGCGCGGAGCCCGCGCTGTCGGCTGGTGAGGAGGCCGTCAGCTTCCTGATCGGCTGGCTTGCCGGCGGCAAGTTCCTGTCGAGCTTCGCGATCCTGTTCGGCATCGGCGCCGCGGTCATCGCCGCGCGCGCCCAGGCGCGGGGCCACGCGGCCCGCGGGCTGCTCGCCAAGCGCTATGCCTGGCTGCTGGTGTTCGGGCTGGTCCACATGCTGGCGCTGTTCGCCGGCGACATCCTCTTCGTCTACGGCATCGCGGGGCTGTTGCTGCTGCCGTTCGCGCACGCTCGCGTGCGGACCCTGCTGTGGTGGGCCGGCGGGATCCTCGCCGTCTACCTCGTGCTGGTCGTGGGCTTCACCGCGCTCGGGGCCGCCCTCGAGGGGGCCGCGCCGCAGCCGGCCGACGACCCGGTCACTGCGGCCGTCGAGGGGTTCTTCGCCGAGCGCGCCGAGCAGGCCGTCGCGGCCTACACCGAGGGCAGCCTCGGTGACCAGCTGCAGGCGCGCGCCTGGGAGGCGCTGCTGGTGCAGTCGGGACAGGTCCTGCTCGCCCCCTGGGTGCTGGCACTGTTCCTGCTGGGCTTCGCCGTCGGCAAGGCCGGGGTGCTCGCCGACCTGCCCGCGCACCGCCGGCTCCTGCGTCGCACCGCGCTGGTCACGCTGCCGCTCGGGCTGCTCGCCAACGTGCCGGTTGGCTTCGCGGGCGCGCTCGGGGGCGCGGCCGTGGGCCCCGACGCCGAGATGGGCGGCCTGGCGCTGGTCGGCGCGTCCGCCGGGCAGATCCTCGGCGCGCCGGTGCTCGCGGTGGGCTACCTGTCCGCGCTCGCGCTGCTGTGCCAGCGCCCTGCGGTGCTCGCCTGGCTGGCCCCGCTACGGGATGCCGGACGCATGGCCCTGTCGGGCTATGTGCTCCAGAGCGTGCTCGCGGCAGGGCTGTTCACCGGGTTCGGGCTCGGCGTCGGGCTCTATGGGCAGGTCGACGGGGTGCAGGCGTTGGCGGTCGTGGCCGGGATCTGGGCGGTGCTGCTGCTCGTGAGCACGCTGTGGCAGCGCCGGTTGGGTCGAGGTCCCCTGGAGCGGCTCTGGCGCCGCCTCACCTACGGCCGCGTCAGGTGACCGTTCCTGCGACGGCGCCGACGGTCTCCGCGTCGACCCCCGGCACCGCGGGCGCGGCGGCGGCGAGCACCCGCTCGAGGTCGGCCTCGGGCCAGGTCTCGCGCAGGGCGTCGGGGGTGATGCTGCGCGCCAGGCGGCGGTGCTCGCGTCCATTGACGGCGCCTGGCCCGTGGCGTCGCACCTGCAGGTCCAGCTGCAGCCTCACGGTGCGCACGAAGTCGATCGCCGCGCGCGTGCTGTGCTCCTCGACGTGGCCGTTGACCACCACGATCATGCGCGTCATGGCCTACCCCTCCTGCTGCGCGAGGCAGCGGTCCGATCCGGTCCGACGGACCGGTCATCCCGACGGCCCCTATCCGACGGGATGGACGAGTCCAACGGATTGATCATACCCGGAAAGGGTGGTTGCGGGGGGCCTTGGCGGCCCCTCGCCGGCGTGGCTCTCACGGCGCTCTCACGCCGGCCAGCGCCCACGCGCGCTCGGGCGGCCAGGGCGTACATTGATCGCCGCGAGCGGATCAGGGCGGCCGCCTGCCGGCGCAGGGCCGGGGCTGCCTC
>PUKE01000346.1 GCA_003550425.1 Nitriliruptoria bacterium | reverse complement strand
CTGGGCGACCGAGCACGCCGACGCCATCGAGCCCGACGCCGTCGACCCTCACGTCAGCGCCCGCGGGCTGGACCCCGGTGACCCGGCGGTCGGGCTGGTCGTCGACGACGGTCACGGCGCCACGACGAGCCTGTGCTGCCAGCCGGTGCCCCCACCGGGATCGGCCGGCGCGCCGGTGGCGGCCGAGGTGAGCGGCCCGACGGGGACGGCGTCGCTGGTCGTCGTGGTGCTGGGACCGGGCCTGGAGACCGCGACGGTGGAGGGCGAGCCTGTGCCCGTCGGGCACGGGGTGGCGGTGGCCGTCGACCCGCCCGACGACGCCGAGCTCGTCGTCGAGGGCCCGGCCGGCACCGAGGTCGTCGACCTCGGCGTGGCCCTGTGGCGCGACGACCCCGACCGCTGACCCCGCATCGCTGACCCCGCATCGCCGACCCCAAGGAGAGGAGCCGCCGTGCTTCCCCTGCCGACCGCTGCCCCGAGGCTCGCCCTGCTATCGCTGGCCGCCCTGGTGCTGGCCGCCTGCGACGAGCCCGCCGAGGACGAGCCCGCCGAGGGCGCCGCGCCCGACGACGACGTCATCGTCGAGGAGGACGAGCTCGACGGCGACCCCGCCCCCGAGGACCTCCCCGGCCCCGAGCTGGATGCGCTGTGGGACCTCGCCGCGCCTGAGGAGGCGGCCGTGATCGCCGAGGACGGCGCGTCCGCCGAGGACCTGGCCGCCGACCTCGCCGACCGCGACGACGTCGACGACGCCCAGCCGCGCTCGGCCGAGGAGACGAGCGCGCAGGGCATGCTCGGCGCGCTGCTTGGCCCTGGCGTCGACGCCGAGGCCGTGGTGGTGACCGCGGTCGACCGCGAGGCCGCCCTCGCGCTGGAGGACCTCGCCGACCGCGACGACGTCACCCTGGCGCTCACTCCTACCTGCGATCGCCTCGCGGGGACCGCCCGGTGGAGCGGACCCGACGACGCCAGCGCCCTGCTCGAGGAGGCCGACTGCGAGCAGCCCGCCGTGGTCAACGCCGAGCCCGAGGCCGCGGACCCGTGGGTGGCGGTGGCGGAGGTGGCCGACGACGAGGCGTGCCTGGGCACCGCCAGCGACCTGACGTCGATGAGCGCGTGCGAGGACGCGGGCGCCCCGAGCACCTCGCCCTCGGCGCTGGCCGGCGGGCTGGTCGCCGGCTTCGCGCCAGAGGGGACCGCGACGGTCGAGGTCGCCGACGGCGAGGACGTCGCCAGCATCGAGCCCGTGGACGTGGAGGGCACCGACGCCCGCGCGTTCGCCCTGCGCGCCCCCGGCGCCGAGGAGGTCGACCCCGAGGACGCGGCCGGCGACCCCGAGGAGGCCGACCCCGACGAGCCGGGCGAGGACGCCGCGATGGGCTCACCCGAGGCCCCGGACCTCGGCGCGCTGGACTGGCGCTACCTCGACGACGACGGCGAGGTGCTCGAGGAGGGCTGATCGATCGCTGATCGCCGGCTGATCGAGGGCTGATCAAGGGCTGATCGCTGGCGCGGCGGCGACGGCTACGCTGCGCGTCGGCCGCGCCTGCCGTCGACGGCGTGGTCACCGGAGCTCGCATGTCGCCCACCCGCCTGCCGATCGACACCGACCACGTCGTCGACCTGCTGCTGCGGCTGCTGCGCACCCCCAGCCCCTCGGGGCGCACCGACGAGGTCATGCGCCTGATCGGCGAGGAGCTGACCGACCTCGACGTGGACTTCGAGCTCACGCGCCGCGGGTCGCTGATCGCCGAGCTGCCCGGCGCCGACGGCGACGGCGGCGCCCGCGCGCTGGTGGTCCACGCCGACACGATCGGCTGCATGGTCAAGGAGCGCAAGGCCAACGGCCGCTTGCGCGTGGTGCCGATCGGCACGTGGAGCGCCCGGTTCGCCGAGGGCGCCCGGGTGACGATCTTCACCGACGACTTCGACGCCACCTACACCGGCACGGTGCTGCCGCTGAAGGCCAGCGGGCACACCTATGGGGACGCGGTCGACACCCAGCCGGTGGGCTGGGACCACGTCGAGGTGCGCATCGACGAGCCGGTCGGCTCAGCCGAGGACGTCGCGGCGCTGGGCATCGAGGTCGGGGACTTCGTCGCGGTCGACGCCTACCCGCAGCTCACCCGCAGCGGCTACCTGAAGGCCCGGCACCTCGACGACAAGGCGGGCGTCGCGGCTGCCCTCGGGGCGATCCGCGCGCTGCGCACCCACGACGTCACGCCGGCGGTGCCCACGCGGCTGCTCGTGACCATCGCCGAGGAGGTCGGGCAGGGCGCCACCCACGGGCTCGATGCCGACGTCGCCGAGATGGTCAGCATCGACAACGCCGTGGTGGCGCCGGGCCAGTCGTCGGCCGAGGACGCGGTGAACGTGGCGATGCTCGACTCCTCGGGGCCGTTCGACTACCACCTGACGCGGCGGCTGATCGGGCTCGCGGAGGAGCTCGACCTGCCGGTGCGGCGTGACGTGTTCGACTACTACCGCTCGGACGTCGCGGCCGCGATCGAGGCGGGCGCCTCCACGCGCGCGGCGCTGGTCGGCTTCGGCGTCGATGCGAGCCACGGCCACGAGCGCACGCACCTCGACGGGCTGCGGGCGTTGACGGAGCTGCTGACCGCCTACTGCCAGGCGCCGCTGACCTTCGCGTTCGACACCGAGCCCACCGGCCCGCTGGAGGAGTTCCCCGAGGGCGACCAGCAGGTCCGCCCGTCGATGGCGCCTGCGCTGGTGGACGAGCAGAAGATCGTCGACGACGCGCCGGTGGTGGACTGACCGCGGGTCGCGTCGGCGGCGTG
>PUKE01000204.1 GCA_003550425.1 Nitriliruptoria bacterium | reverse complement strand
CCGCACAACCTCGGGTGAATCCGCAGCGCAGCGACGGGGTGAACATAACACCCCTACGCGGACTCTCGGTGCCCTTGGGTTGAGTGCGGCCAGCGTGTGGGTGTGGAGCCTTGGTTTCAGGTGTCGCTGATTTCCACACCACACCCCACACCCCTATGACAGGTGTGGTGTGGTGGCTTAGGCCACCGCCACGCCCCCCAAACCTGCCCACCTGCACACCTGCCACACCACACCCACACAGGTGTGGAATTAGTCGAAGTCTTGGCCTCGGATGTCGGTCTCGGTGACGGGATCGCCTACCGTGATTATCTTCACGTCGCGCCCTGTCCGCTTGTCCTCGGTGGAGTCGATGGCCAGAGCGCCGGACGCGATCCACGCCTTGAGCATCTGCCGAACCTTGGCGCGCGCCGCGTTCTGCAACCCGGTGCGCTCGCCCTTGTTCGCGCCGGGGGCAACGTCCATCCCGAGCGTCTCCGCAACCACGTAGCCCGCCCAATCGCTCGATTGTTCATTCTGGCGTGGTGCGTCATGACACAAGGTGATTGCCTCTTGCACGCGCTGCAGGTCGCGGGTGCTGATGCCTTCCATAGGGTCGGGTGGCGTCCAGGCGGTGCAGACGCCAACGTGATCGCCTTCCGGCCAGAACCCGCCACCGTTGCCGAGCGACACGCTCACCATTTTGCGCCACACCCGCTTGGCGGGCGGGGCCATGTTCGCCTTGCCTGCGCCGCTGACGCAGAAATAGGTGGCTTCGTCGCCCTCCACCCCGAACCGCGTGGCTTCCTCCTCGCTCATTCGGACAAGCGCCCTGCCGGACCTCACGCCGTCGATCAGGGCCATCGCCCCGCGCGATGCGTATATGTCCAGATCCTTGTTGACGGCCCCGGCCTTGCTGACGTGATGCACCAGCTCGATCGCGCACCCGGCCTCGTCAGCGATCCGCCGCCACTCGCTGACCACCGCATTGATGGCGGTATTGTCGTTCTCGCCGACCTCGTGGCTTGTCACGAAAGGGTCGATGATGAGCACGTCGATTTCGGCCTCGCGGATGGCCGCGATCAGCTGATCGGCCAGCGGGCGCGCGACCATCACGCCGCTACCATTCATGGCCGCCAGCTTGATCGGCACATCGCGCCCGCTGTCCATACACAGCCGGTCACTGATCGCCTCGGACGTGATGCCGTAGTGCAGGCAAGCCGCCGTTATGCGCCGCTCGACCTCCTCGCGGGGGTCTTCTCCATTCCAGAGCCACACCCGGAGCGGGTGCGGGGGCTTATCCCCCAGCAGATCGCGCCCCGTGACCATGGCCAGCGTCTCCACGCCCGCCACCGACGATTTGCCGAGCCCGCCCGGTGAAACCGTGGTGCTCAGGAAATGCCGGATCAGGTGCTTGCCGTAAAGCCATTGGCGCGGCGGAATCGCTGCCGGGTCGCGCAGATGGAACGGGCTGGGGCGGATGCGCGGCTGCGTCTTGTCCTTCGGATCGTTCGCGCCGTCGCCCGCGCCGTGCTCGGGCTCCGGCTCGGCCTTCTCCGCCTTGCTCCGGTGATCCTCTCCGATCTCCTTGGCATAGTCCCGCACCGCGGCCTTGAAGTCGCCGCCATGATCGAAGTGCACGAACAGATCGAACGCATCACCGATCCGCGCCCCGCTCGGGGCTGTGTTGCCTATCCCGGCAGCGGCATCGCTCGCCGACAGGCTGATCCAGAACCCATCGAAGGCCCGCACCGCATAGCTGCCGGTGGTGCTGTAGGGGCTGCGCCAGTCGCGCCCTTGGCCCTTGCGGCTGTAGCCGTGCCGCTCCATTTCTGCGGTCAGGTCGTGATTGGCGTTGAATGCCTCAACGATCGACATGGCCCCGCCGGGGTCTGCGCTGGCCTTTGCCTTGCGCCTCTCTCGCCCGGCGCGCGCCTCGGCCTCGGCCTTCGCCCGCTTTGCCCGTATCGCCTCGCGCCGTGCAATGATCGGGTGCTCTGCGGTCAGGTGCAGCCGATCGCCGCGCCGCGCGCGGTGCTCATAATGATCGCCAGCGTTCGGCAGGTAAACCAGTTGCCCCGGACGCTCCAGCGCCCGATCCGGTATCAAGGCCCCCTCGGCCGCCTCGACCAGAAGGTCATTGAACGCCTCGACGGTGTCCGCATAGTCGGACCCGGCCAGCTCCTGCCATAGAGGGATCAGCGCCCGCCATTTGCGCCGCTCGGGGGTGCTCGACCGGCTCGCGTAGATCAGCCGCACACAGTCGCCGCAGACAGCCACAAGCGCCGCCTCGATCTCGTCCAGCGTCAGGTTGCCGCCGTCCTCGTCCAGCGGCAGAAACCAGAACTCTCCCGCCTTGCGCTGGATCTCATGGACGCGCGCATCGCTGGCCTTGTAGGTGCTCGGGATGAACCATTGCGCTTGATCTTTCGGCCCGCTCGGGGGCTTCTTGACCATGGCTGCTATCTGCTTTCCGCTGATGCCCTCATAGGGATCTGCCGTGCCCTTGCGGGTCTCATACTGCCCCTTGCCGGTGCAGAACGTCAGCCCATGCGAAGTTATCGCCGGGGTAGCCCCGGCGGTGTCGGTCTTGAACTGTCCCATGTTGCCCCCTCACGCGTCTGCGGGGGTGTAGTGCGCGACGATCGCGTCCAGGTCGCCCTTGCGGACGTGCCAGCGCGCGCCCTTGCGCTCAGTCGGGATCTCGCCCTCGACAGCGGCGCGCCACAGCTTCGGATACGACACGATGACGCCGCGCTGACGCAACAATCTGGAAAGCTCGTTCAGGGGGACGGTGTTCATTTTTTGCAAGTCCTCTTGCGCTT
>PUKE01000258.1 GCA_003550425.1 Nitriliruptoria bacterium | reverse complement strand
GCCGCGCGACCGTCCCGCACGCCGGCGACGAGGTCGTGGGCATCGCCGGCCCCGCCCGAGGCGATGACCGGGACGCTGACCGCCTCCGTCGCCGCCCGCAGCAGCGGGAGGTCGAACCCCTCCTTCGAGCCGTCCCGGTCCATCGAGGTCAGCAGGATCTCGCCGGCGCCCCGCGCGGCGCACTCCTCGACCCACGCGATGGCGTCCAGACCGGTGGGGCGCCGGCCGCCGTGAGTGTGGACCTCCCAGCCCTGCGCGGGGTCCTGGGCGTCGCGTCGACGCGCGTCGACCGCCGCGACCACGCACTGGGAGCCAAAGGCCGCCGCCGCCTCGGAGAGGACCTCGGGACGCGCCACGGCCGCGGTGTTGAACGCCGTCTTGTCGGCCCCGGCGCGCAGCAGGGCCCGGGCGTCGGCCACGGTGCGCACCCCGCCGCCGACGGTCAGGGGGATCAGCACCTGCTCGGCGGTCGCCGCGACCACGTCGAGGATCGTGTCGCGTCCCTCCGCCGAGGCGGTGATGTCGAGGAACACGAGCTCGTCGGCGCCTTCGGCGTCATAGGCGCGGGCGAGCTCCACAGGGTCGCCGGCGTCGCGCAGGTCCACGAACTGCACGCCCTTGACCACGCGCCCCGCATCGACGTCCAGGCAGGGGATCACGCGCGCGGCCAGCGTCATCGGGCGCCCTCCTCCCGACCGGCCGCGGCGGCGAGGGCCTCGGGCAGGGTGAAGCGCTGCGCGTAGAGCGCCTTGCCGACGATGGCGGCGTCGACGCGCTCGTGCACGCCAGCGAGGGCGCGCACGTCGGCGAGGCTCGCGATCCCACCGCTGGCGGTGACCCGAGCCGTGGTGGCCTCGGCGACCTCGACCAGCCGCTCCACGTTGGGTCCCTCCAGCATCCCGTCACGGGCGATGTCGGTGAACACGAAGCGCGCCACGCCCTGCAGGGTGAAGTGGTGCAGCGCGCTGAACAGGTCCCCCACCTCGGTGGTCCAGCCGCGGGCGCGCAGGCGCCGGCCCTGTGCGTCGAGCCCGACCGCCACCCGATCGCCGTGGCGCGCCACGGCCGCCGCCACGAACGCGGGCTCCTCCAGCGCCATGGTGCCGAGCACCACCCGCGAGGCACCGGCCTCCACCCGCCGGTCGAGGTCGTCCATGGAGCGCACCCCGCCAGAGGCCTGGACGGGCACGCCGGTGGCTCCCACGATGGCCTCGAGGAGGTGATGGTTGCGGGCCTCCCCGTCCAGGGCGGCGTCGAGGTCCACGACGTGGAGCCACTCCGCGCCCTGCGCCGCGAAGCGCTGCGCGAGGCCGACGGGGTCGTCGTCGTAGACGGTCTCGTCGTCGTAGTCGCCCTGGCGCAGGCGCACGGCCCTGCCGTCGCGGAGGTCGATGGCCGGGTAGAGGGTGAGGGTCACGGCTGCGCTCCCGTGGTGACGGTGGCCAGCCAGCCGGCGAGCACGCGACGGCCGACCTCGGCGGACTTCTCGGGGTGGAACTGCGTGCCGCCCACGCTGCCGCTGCGCGCCACCGCGGCGAAGTCGCGTCCGTGGCGGGTGGTGGCGAGCACGTGCTCGCCCTGGGCGTCGGGGGCGTAGCTGTGCACGAAGTAGGCGTAGGCGCCGTCGACCGCGTCGACAAGCGGGTCGGGGCGCACCCGCGACAGCGTGTTCCACCCCATGTGGGGCACGAGGACCTCGTCGGGGAGTCGCCGCACGGCGCCGGGCAGGAGCCCGAGCCCCGGCTCGTCGGCCTCCTCGCTGTGCTCGTAGAGGATCTGCATGCCCACGCAGATGCCGAGCACCGGGCGACCCTGTGCCGCCGCCTGGGCCAGCAGCGCCTCGAACCCCTGGTCGCGCAGGGCCCGCACGCACTGCCCGAAGTGCCCCACGCCCGGCACCACCAGGCCGTCGGCCGACGCCGCCCGCGCCGGGTCGGCGGTCACCTCGACGCGGGCGCCGGCACGGTCCAGGGCGCGGCGCGCCGACCGCAGGTTGCCGGCGCCATAGTCGAGGACGGCGACGAAGGGGGCGGCGGTGGCCACGAGCGCTCCTGGTCGGTGCGGCGGTGCGGGGTCGGCCGGCGAGGCGCTACAGCACGCCCTTGGTCGAGGGCACGCCCTGACCGGTCACGGCCACGGCTCGCCGCAGCGCCACGGCGAGCGCCTTGAACACGGCCTCGTGGGCGTGATGGCCGTTGGCCGCGCGCTCCAGGCTGACGTGCAGCGTCAGCCTCGCGTTGGCGACCAGCGCCTCCAGGAAGTGGGTGGTCAGGTGCGACTCGTAGCCCTGGCCGATGACCGGGACGGGCCAGTCGAGGTCCGCCACGAGGTAGGGCCGTCCCGAGCAGTCGACCGCGACCCGCGCCAGCGCCTCGTCGATCGGGACCGTGGCGTCCCCGAAGCGCTCGAGGCCCGCCTTGTCCGCCAGCGCCTCGGCGAGCGCCTGGCCCAGGGCGATGCCGGTGTCCTCGACGGTGTGGTGGGCATCGATCTCGGTGTCGCCGTCGGCGCGCACCGACAGGCCCAGGCGCCCGTGGCGACCGAGCTGGTCGAGCATGTGGTCGAAGAAGGGCACGCCGGTGGCGACGTGGACCTCGCCGCCGTCCAGGTCGAGCGCGACCTCCACGGCCGTCTCACGGGTGCGGCGTGCGATCTCGGCGGTGCGGCTCACGCGCGGTCCTCCTCGAGCACGGCGTCCAGGGCCTGCAGGAACGCGGCGCTCTCCTCGGGCGTGCCCACCGTGACGCGCAGGCAGCCCTCCAGGCGCGGGCTGCTGCCCACGTCGCGCACCAGCACCCCGCGCGCCAGGAGGCGGTCGAACAGGTCGGCCACCGGGGCGCGCAGCAGCAGGAAGTTGGCCTGCGAGGGCCAGGTCGGCACGCCGCGGTCGGCCAGCGCCGCCTGCAGGGCCTCGCGCTCGGCGATGATCGCCTCGAGGTGGGCGGTCACGACGTCGGCGTGGGCACAGGCCAGCTCGCCGAGCGCCTGGGTGATCTGGTCCAGGTGGTAGGGCAGGCGCACGCGCTGCAGGTCGTCGACGACCCAGGCGGGGCCGAGCAGGTAGCCCAGGCGCGCGCCCGCGAGGCGAAAGGCCTTGGAGAAGGTCCGGGTGACCACCAGCCGCGGCAGCGTGCCGAGCAGGTCGACCACGGAGGCGTCGCCGAACTCCGCGTAGGCCTCGTCGACCACGATCAGCGCGTCGCCGGCGTCGTGGAGCGCGCGCACGACCTCGGCGGGCTCGGCGAGGCCCGTGGGGTTGTTGGGGTTGGCCAGGCACACCAGCGTCGGCGCGTGGCGCTCCACCGCCTCCGCGGCCGCCTCGGGGGTCAGGCGCAGGCGCTCGTCGAGGGCGACGGTGGCGACCTCGGTGCCGGTCGTGCGGGCGATCACCGGCAGCGCGGCGAACCCCGGATCGGTGGTCAGCACGCGGCGGCCGGGGCCGCCGTAGGCCTGGTGGAGCTGCGCCAGCACCTCGTTCGAGCCGTTCGCCGGCCACACGCGCGCGGGGTCCAGGCCGAAGCGGGCACCCAGCGCCTGGCGCAGCGCCCAGGCGGTGCGGTCGGGGTAGCGGTGCAGCGCGAGCTCGCCGATGCGGTCCTGCAGGGCGCGCACGAGCACCGCCGGCGGTGGCCAGGGCGTCTCGTTGGTGTTGAGCTGCACCGCGACGTCCTGCTGCGGCGCGCCATAGGGCGCGACGTCTCGCAGGTCCTCGCGCACCGGCACCCGTCCGGTCGGCTCGGCGGCGAGGCGAGCCAGCGCCTGGTCGGCCGCGCTGCTCACCGCTCCCCCGGAGCCTCGAGCCGGGCGCGCACCGCGCGGCTGTGGGCCGGCAGGTCCTCGAGGGCGCCCAGCGCGTCGGTGACCGGGGCCATGGCGGCGAGCTCGTCGGGGTCGTAGCGCACCCAGCTGATCGGCTTGAGGAAGTCGCCGGTGGTGAGCCCGCCCGTGAAGCGCGCCGCACCGGCGGTGGGCAGCGTGTGGTTGGGCCCGGCGGCGTAGTCGCCGAGGCTGACCGGCGTGTGGGCGCCCACGAAGATCGCGCCGGCCGCGCGGACCCGGTCGGCCACGGCCTGGGCGTCGCGGGTCTGGACCTCGAGGTGCTCGGCGGCGAAGGCGTCGGCCACGCGCACCGCGTGCGCGAGGTCGTCGGTGAGCACCGCGGCCCCGAGGCCCTCCAGCGCGGTGGCGATGCGCTCGCGGTGCCGCGTGGCGGCAAGCTCGTCGGCCAGCGCGGCCTCGACGCGCTCGGGCAGCGTCGCGTCCGGGGTGATCAGCAGCGCGGTGGCCTGCGGGTCGTGCTCGGCCTGGGCGATGAGGTCGCAGGCCACGTGCAGCGGATCGGCGGTGTCGTCGGCGAGGATCGCCACCTCGGTGACGCCGGCGGGCAGGTCGATGCCGGCCGCGGCCGCGGCCGCGACCTGCTGCTTGGCCTCGGTGACGAAGGCGCCGCCGGGCCCCACGATCTTGTCGCAGCGCGGGATCGCGTCGGTGCCGAACGCCAGCGCCGCGACGGCCTGGGCGCCACCCAGGCGCAGGATCCGGTCGGCGCCGCCGGCCACGCGCGTGGCCGCGAGGATCTCGGGGCTGACCGTGCCGTCGGCCGCCGGCGGGGTGATGACCACGACCTCCTCGACCCCGGCGACCCGCGCGGGGACGATGGTCATGATCGCGGTGGACACGAGCGGCGCCAGCCCCCCGGGGACGTGGCAGCCCACCCGTGCCAGCGGCTGGTAGCGGGTGCCCATCTCGGCGCCGCCACGACGCTCGGCCCATCCCTGCGGCGCGACGCGCTCGTGGAACCAGCGCACCTGGTCGGCGGCGCGCTCGAGGGCCGCGCGCACGTCGGGGTCCAGGCCCGCCTCGGCGGCGTCCACCTCCTCCTCGGTGACCTCGAAGGGGCCGCCGTAGCCGTCGATCTCGGCCGACAGGCGGCGCACGGCGGCATCGCCCTCCTCGCGCACCGCCGCCAGGATCTCCGCCACGCGCTGGCGCACCTCGGCGGCGAGGGCCTCGTCGGCACGCGGCAGCAGCGGTCCAGGGTCGCGCGGGTCCCCCCGCAGGTCCAGTCGTCGCAGCATGAGCGCAAGCGTAGCGCCGCTCGATGCGCGGCCACCGCGCGCCACTAGCCTGGCCTCGATGGAGGTCCCGCTGTTCCCGCTGCGGCTGGTGCTGTTCCCCGGACGCCAGCTCCCCCTGCACCTGTTCGAGGACCGCTACCTGCAGATGCTCTCCGACCTGCTGGAGGGCGACCGGAGGTTCGGGGTCATCGCCATCCGCGACGGCAACGACGTGGATCCGCTGCCCGAGGTCCACCGGGTGGGCTGTCTCGCCGAGGTCCAGCAGGTCACCCGCCTGCCCGACGGTCGCGCCGACATCGTCGCCCGCGGGATCCAGCGGTTCCGCCTGGACCACCGCCACCCGCCCGACCCCTACCAGCGCGCGAGCATCACCCTGCTCGAGGACGCCGACGACGGCGCCGACCCCCGCCGCGTCGCCGCGCTGCGCGAGGCCCTGCGCCCCTACCTCACCCAGCTGGGCGCGCCCGAGGAGCTGGCCTCCCAGCTCCCGGACTCCCCCGACCACCTGGCCTGGCTCGCCGCCGCCGCGGCCCAGGTGGAGATCAGCGAGCAGCAGGCCCTGCTCGAGCTCGACTCCACCCGCGAGCGCGTGGACGAGACCCTGGCGCTGCTGCGCCGCGAGTCCAGCCTGATGCGCCACTTCGGGTCGGTCGGGTCGCTGCGCCCGCCCAACCCCGACGGGGCCGAGCTGAACTGAGCGGCTGACCACGCCCGCGCGCCCCTAGACTGGCGACCATGCCTGCCGCGACCTCGGCCGCGCTCGCGGCGATCCCGCCGCCGCCCGGCAACGCCTTCGACCTCGGACCGCTCACGCTGCGCTACTACGGCGTGGCGGTCGCCCTCGGCGTGCTCGCCGCGATCCTGCTGGCGCGACGCCGCTACGCCGCGCGGGGCGGCGACCCCGAGACGGTGGACGCCGTGGCCCTGTGGGCGGTGGTGGCCGGCCTGCTCGGGGCGCGCCTGGCCTGGGTGTCGACCAACCTCGACCAGGTCATCGAGCGGCCGATCGCGGTGATCGCCATCTGGGAGGGGGGCCTGGCCTTCTTCGGTGGCCTGCTGCTCGGCGGCCTCGCGGCGGTGTGGCAGCTGCGCCGCCGCCGCGCGAGCATCGCCGACTTCGCCGACGCCGTCGCTCCCGCGATCCCGCTCGGCCAGGCGATCGGGCGGTGGGGCAACTACTTCAACGAGGAGCTCTACGGCACCGCCACCGACCTGCCGTGGGCGCTGGAGCTGTCCACCGGCGAGCTGGTGCACCCCACGTTCCTCTACGAGATGCTCGGCAACCTGGTGATCGTGGCGGTGCTGCTGGCGATCGGGCGCCGCGGCGTGGTCCACCCCGGTGGCCTGCTGCTGGTCTATGGCATCGGCTACGGGCTGCTGCGCTTCTCGCTGGAGTTCATCCGCACCGACGGCAACATCTTCATCCTCGGCCTGAGCGGCAACACCTACACCGCCGCCGGGGTGCTGCTGGCCAGCGTGGTCGCGCTGGTGTGGTGGCAGCGCACCACGCCGGCCGTGCGCCGCGCCAGCGGGGCGCCTACCCGGTGACGGCGTCGGGGCCGAGCAGCGACTTCAGCGCCCCGTAGAGGCTCGCGTCCCGCGCCACGCGGTGGTCGTCGGGCAGCCGCAGGCGCGTGGGCGGCCCGTCCGCGCCGGTCACGGCCACCTCGACCGGCACCGCGCCGGGATGCTCGTCGAGGATCACCGTGAGGCGCTTGAGCACGTCGGGCACGCACTGGGCCGGTGCCAGGGTCAGCAGCAGCGGCGCGCCGGTGGCCTCCGACACGTCCGGCGCGCGCAGGTCGGTGGCGATGAGCTTGGGGGGATCGCCGTCGTCGAGGCGCCCGGTGACCACGCGCACCGCGTCCTCCTCGAGCAGCTCCCCGTGCTGGCGGTAGGCCGACGGGAAGAAGATGACCTCGATGGACCCCTGGAGGTCCTCCAGCTGCCCGGTCATGTAGGGATCGCCGCTCTTGGTGAACTTCTTGGTCAGGCCGGTCAGGATGCCCGCCAGCGAGGGCTGGCCGCGCGCCGGGGCCTGCCCGGCGGCCAGCGCGCCGATCGAGCTCGTGGAGTGCTTGTCGAGCTCGCGCTCGAGCCCGAACAGCGGGTGATCGGAGACGTACAGGCCCAGCATCTCCCGCTCCGCGGCGAGCTTGTCGCGACGGTGGAACTCCTCGTCGGGGATGTGCGCGGCCTGGTCCAGCTCGTCGCCGGCGTCCGCGGCAGCCGCGTCGGTGGCGGCGCCGAACAGCGAGAACTGCCCCTCGGCCTCGGCGCGCTTGGTGGCCGCCGCCTGCTCGACGATCGGCTCGTAGGCCCGCAACAGCCCGAGGCGCGGGTGCCCCAGCGACGTGAACGCGCCGGCCTTGATCAGCGACTCGATGGTGCGCTTGTTCAGCACCTGCTGGTCGACCTTGCGGCAGAAGTCGGGGAAGTCGGCGAACTGGCCCTTGCCCCGTCGCGCCTGCAGGATCGACTCCACGACCGGCTCGCCCACGTTGCGCACCGCCGAGAGCCCGAAGCGGATGGCGCGCTGCTCCCCACCCACCGGGGTGAAGTCCAGGTCGGACTCGTTGACGTCGGGCTGCAGGACCGTCAGGCCCATGGTCCTGCACGAGTGCAGGTACAGCGGCAGGCGGTCCTTGTTGTTCTTGACGCTGGTGAGCAGGGCGCTCATGTACTCGACCGGGTAGTTGGCCTTCAGGTAGGCGGTCTGGTAGCTGACCAGCCCGTAGCCGGCGGAGTGGCTCTTGTTGAACGCGTAGTCGGCGAAGCCCTCGATCCAGTCCCACAGCTGCTGGCCGAGCTGCGCGTCATAGCCGTTGCTGGCCATGCCCTCGAGGAACTTCTCCTTCTGGGCGTCCATCTCCTTCTGCTTCTTCTTGCCGATCGCCCGGCGCAGCATGTCGGCCTCGCCGAGGGTGAAGCCGGCGAGCTGCTGGGCGATCTTCAGGACCTGCTCCTGGTAGACGAGGATCCCGTAGGTGGGCTCGAGGATCTCCTGCAGGTCGGGGTGCGGGTAGGTGACGGGATGCTGGCCGTGCTTGCGACGGCAGTACTCGTTGTGCAGGTCGGCGCCCATCGGGCCGGGCCGGTACAGCGCCAGCAGCGCGACGATGTCGTCGAAGCAGTCGGGCTGCAGCTGCTTGGCCAGCGCGGTGATCCCCGCGGAGGCGAGCTGGAAGACGCCGTCGGTGTCGCCCCGGGCCAGCATCGCGTAGGTCGCGGGGTCGTCGAGGGGCACGTGGTCGATGTCGATGCGCTCGCCGGTCGTGCGCTCGATGTGGTCGAGGGCGTCGGAGATGACCGTGAGGTTGCGCAGGCCGAGGAAGTCCATCTTCAGCAGGCCGATGTCCTCGACCATGCCGCCGTCGTACTGCGTGACGATCTCCCCGTCGGCCTCGACGCGCAGCACCGGGCACACGTCGGTGATCGGCTCACCGGCGATGACCACCCCGGCGGCGTGGATCGAGTGCTGGCGCCGCAGCCCCTCGAGGGAGCGGGCGGTGTCGAGGACCTGCTTGGCGTCGGCGTCGGACTCCCAGGCCTCGCGCAGCTCGCCGGACAGCTCGACGGCCTTGTCCAGCGGGTGGTCCTTGCCCATCACCGGGGCCGGCATCATCTTCGTGAGCTTCTCGCCGAAGCTGAAGGGGTAGCCGAGGACGCGCGCGGCATCCTTGATCGCCTGCTTGGCCTTGATCGTGGAGAAGGTCACGATCTGGGCCACGCGGTCGCTGCCGTACTTGTCGGTGGCGTAGCGGATCATCTCCGCGCGCCGGCGCTCGTCGAAGTCCAGGTCGATGTCGGGCATCGACACCCGCTCAGGGTTCAGGAACCGCTCGAAGATCAGGTCATGGGCCAGCGGGTCGAGGTCGGTGATGCCCACGCAGTAGCTGACCGCACAGCCCGCGGCCGATCCCCGACCCGGGCCCAGGCGGATGCCCTGCTCGCGGGCGTGCTGGCACAGGTCGGCCACGATGAGGAAGTAGGCGCTGTAGCCCATCTGCTCGATGACCGACAGCTCGTGCTCCAGACGCTCGACCACCTCGGTGGGCACCGGGTCGCCGTAGCGCTGCTCGGCGCCCTGGAACACGCAGCGCCGCAGCCACTCCTGCTCGGTGTAGCCCTCGGGGGTGTCGAAGCGCGGCAGCCGGAAGCCCTCGTAGTCGAGATTCACCGCGCAGCGCTCGTTGATCTCGAGGGTGTTGCGCCACGTCTCCGGGTGGTCGGGGAACAGCCCCTGCATCTCGCGCGGCGTCTTGAGGTAGTGGTCGCTGCCGGGGAAGCGCAGCCGCTTCTCGTCGGACTTCTTGGCGCCGGTGCCGATGCACAGCAGGACGTCGTGGGCCTCGTGGTCCTCCTGGTGGGTGTAGTGGCTGTCGTTGGTGGCCACCATCCCGAGATCGAGGTCGTGGGCCAGGCGCATCAGCTCGGGCAGCGTCTGGCGCTGCTCGGGGATGCCGTGGTCCTGCAGCTCGATGAAGTAGTTGTCGGGGCCGAAGACGTCGCGGTGCCAGCCGACCGCCTCGCGCGCGCCGGAGGCGTCGCCCTTCAGCAGCCGCTGGTTGACCTCCGAGCCCAGGCAGCCCGACAGGCAGATCAGCCCCTCGCTGTGCTCGGCGAGCAGCTCGCGGTCGGCGCGCGGCTTGTACCAATAGCCCTCCAGGAACGCGCGGCTGGAGAGCTTCATCAGGTTGCGGTAGCCGGTGTCGTTCTCGGCCAGCAGCGTCAGGTGGTAGTAGGGCTCGCGCTTGCCGGCGGCAGCGTCGCCCTCGGGCGACGCGCCGCGCTTGCTGAAGCGGCTGTCGGGCGCCACGTAGAGCTCGCAGCCGATGATCGGGTTGACCCCGTGGGCCTTGCCGGCCTTGTAGAAGTCGATGGCACCGAACATGACCCCGTGGTCGGTCATCGCCAGGCCGGGCATGCCCTGCTCGGCGGCCACCCGCATGAGCTCGTCGATGCGGCTGGCGCCGTCCAGCATCGAGAACTCGGTGTGGGTGTGGAGGTGGACGAACGAGTCACCCACGAGCGCGACCTCCTCGGCCGGGTCACTGACGGGCGCGGTCGACGGCGTGACGGGGAAGGGGCGCCGGGGCGCCCTGGCTCACAGCCGTGTGATCGCCGAGCGCGACGGTAGCGCGCCCACCCTGCCGAGTCCACGAGCCGCTGACGCCGCGCACACCGCCCGCCCCTGCCCGATCGAGGACGGTTGCGAAGGATCGTTCAGTGCGGGCGCGCGCTGCCGAGGGAGCCAGCAGGCGTCTCCTGACGCCCCTGCCCCGCGACCGCGTCACGTGAAGGACCCCAGGTGGCACAGGCCCGTCCACCCCTCGCGCCGCCAGCGGTGCCCGAGGAGGTCTGCGATCTCGTCGAGCAGGTGCGCGAGCTCGTTGGCGGGCTCGCCGTGGTCCTCGTGGACGACCTCGACGGCACGGCCGCGCTGGTCGCTGGCGACCCCTCGGTCCACGACCCCGTGCTCGGCGAGGCCCTGGCCGCCCAGGCCGAGCGTCTGGCGCACGGCGATCTCGCACCCGGTGACGTGGTCACCGTCGCGCCACCGCGAGCGGGGGTACCGCTGCGCCTGCTCGGCACACGCCTGGCCACCGCCACCGGCGACGAGCCGGCGCTGCTGGGCCTCGCCTGCTGGAGCGAGGAGGCCGACCACGCCGGGACGGGCCAGCCGACGGATCCCGGGGTGGAGCCCACGGCCCACCGCGGGCTCCAGGTCCTGCGACAGGTCCTCGAGCGCTGCGGCGCACCGGATGCGGCGACCGAGGAGCGCCGCGGGCTCGACGAGCTGGTCAGCGCGGTGGCCCGACGCCTGATGCCGGTGCGCAGCGCCGAGGCCGACAGCGCCATCGCCGGCACGCTCGCGCTGCTGCACACCTTCCTCGGCTGCGACAGCGTCTTCCTGCGCCGCAACGACCCGGTCCGCGGCGTGTCGGTGCTGGTCGACGAGTGGCCGCGACGCGCCACCGACCCCGAGGACGACCCTCTCTCGGAGGTGCCGCTGCACCGCGGCTCCTCCTGGGGCGCGCTGCGCGACCTGCGCGCGCCGCTGGTGCAGCGCGCGGCCGCCAAGGAGGCCGCCGAGGGGCTGCCGGTGTTCGCGGGACGCGGCGTCTCGCTGGTGGTCGTGCCGCTGCGCGGCCAGGGCACCGAGGGCGTCCTCGGGGTCCTGCAGCGAGGGGACCGCGCTTGGAGCAGCGAGGAGGTCAGCGCGCTGGAGGCCATCGCGGTGCTGCTGCAGCAGCTCTCGACCCGACTGTCGACCGAGGAGCGCCTCGCCCACGCCGCCCACCACGACGACCTCACCGGCCTGCCCAACCGCGACGCGCTGCTGGGCGAGCTCGAGCGCCGCCGCGCCGAGGCGCCGGGGTCGCCGTTCGCGCTGGTGCTGCTCGACGTCGACGGGCTCGGCGAGGTCAACGACCTGCTCGGCCAGGACGCCGGCGATGCGCTGCTCACCACCGTCGCCGACCGCGTGCGCACCTCGCTGCGCGACCAGGACCTCGTCGGCCGCGTCAGCAGCGATGAGCTGCTCGTGCTCGTCGGCGACGCCGCCGGGGACCTCGAGGGCACCGCCGTCGCCGAGCGGCTGCTGCGCCAGGTCCGCGAGCCCGTCACGCTCGGTGGCGAGCCGGTGCGACGGACCGCGTCGGCGGGGGTGACCGTCGCCCGCGACGACGAGGCCTCGGCCGAGGAGCTGCTCGCGCGCGCCACCACGGCGCTGCACGAGGCCAAGCAGCGCGGACGCGGCCAGATCGCGGTGTTCGACGAGCGCGCGCGCAGCGACCAGGCCGCCCGCTTCCACACCGAGATGCAGCTGCGCCGCGCCCTGGACGAGCGCCAGCTCACGCTGCACTACCAGCCCGAGGTGGACCTGCGCACCGGCCGGCTGCTCGCGGTCGAGGCGCTGCTGCGCTGGCATCACCCCGAGCGCGGCCTCCTGCCGGCCAGCGCCTTCATCGAGACCGCCGAGCGCACCGGCATGGTCGTGGAGCTCGGCCACTGGGTCCTGGACGAGGCCCTGGCGCAGGTCCGCGCCTGGCGCGAGCAGCACGCCCTCCCCGGCCTCGTGGTGCGCATCAACATCTCCCCGCAGCAGCTGCACGACCGCGTGCTGCTCACGCGCCTCGCCCAGGCGCTGCGCGCGCGCGAGGAGCCCTCGCCGCTGTCGCTCGAGATCACCGAGCACGCGGTGATGGCCGACGTGGAGACCGCCGCGGGGCTGCTCACCGAGGCCCGCGCCCTCGGGGCCAGCGTGGCGCTCGACGACTTCGGCGTGGGGTCCAGCTCGCTGGCCCAGCTCAAGCGCCTGCCGCTGGACCACCTCAAGATCGACCGCAGCTTCGTCGCCGGCCTGTCCCACGACGCGGCGGACCACTCGGTCATCGCCTCGATCGCCCAGCTGGCCAAGGCCTTCTCCCTATCGGTCATCGCCGAGGGCGTCGAGCGCCACGACCAGCGTCGCCGCCTGCTGCAGCTCGGCTGCCGGCGCGCGCAGGGGTTCCTCCTGGCGCGTCCCAGCGCGCCGGCCGACCTCGCCCCGATCCTGGCGCGCGGCGGCGTGGCGCTGGGCGAGGGCCCCAGCCGCGCCGCGGCCGAGGTCACCCAGCACGACGCGCAGGCGCTGCCGCCCGACGCCGCGTCGGCCTCCTCAGGCTGATCGGGGGCGCCGCGGGGCCCCACCGCCGTCGCGCCAGCCGCGCATGGCCGGCACGCAGGCGCTGTGGGACACTCGCAGGGTCCAGCCCACCCCCGGCCGCGGCGAGGAGGCGCGCATGGCCCAGCCCGAGCCCCGGGATCATCACGCCGGGGC
>PUKE01000009.1 GCA_003550425.1 Nitriliruptoria bacterium | reverse complement strand
TCGGTGTTCGGGTTCCTCGGCCCCAACGGCGCGGGGAAGACCACGGCGATGCGGATCCTGCTGGGGCTGACCCGCCCGAGCGGCGGGCGCGCGCGGGTGGTCGGCCTCGACGTGGTGGAGGACTCGGTCGCGATCCGCCGTCGTGTCGGCTACCTGCCCCAGCACCCGCGGTTCTACGACGACCTGACCCCTCGGCAGACGCTGCGCTACGCCGCCGGGTTCTTCCCTGCTGACCCCGACCGGTCGGTGGAGGACCGCGTCGACGCGGCACTCGACCTCGTGGGGCTGACCGACAAGCGCGACCAGCGCGCCGGGCAGCTGTCGGGCGGGCAGCGCCAGCGCCTCGGCATCGCCCAGGCGCAGATCCACGAGCCCGAGCTGCTGATCCTCGACGAGCCCGCGAGCGCGCTCGACCCGCTGGGCCGTCGCGACGTGCTCGAGATCATGCGACGCCTGCGCGAGACCACGACCGTCTTCTACTCCACCCACATCCTCGACGACGTGCAGCGGGTCAGCGACACCGTCGCGATCCTCGACGGCGGCCAGCGGGTGGCCCAGGCACCGATCGGGGACCTGCTGGCGGGCTCGGGTGGGGTGGCCTACGACGTCGCGCTGCGCGGCGACGGCCAGGCCGCCCGCGCGCGACTGCAGGCCGAGCCGTGGGTCGAGGACGTGACGCTGCGCGAGCGCGACGGCACCGCCGAGCTGCGGGTGACCGTCAGCGACGCCGCCCGCGCCGAGCGCGACCTGCTGCGGGTGGTGCTCGCCGACCCGGCGGTCGCCGTCGTCGGGTTCGCGCCGGTGCGCTCGGCGCTGGAGGACGTGTTCGTCGAGCTCGTCGACGCGGAACAGGCCGAGCCATGACCGCGACGCTCACCGCCGGGCTGGCCAACCAGACGCGCCGCGAGGCGTCGACGTGGTGGGCGACCGGCCGCTGGTGGCGCCAGTCGCTGGTGTGGAGCGTGCTGCTGGGCGGATTGCTGGCCGCGATGCTGTGGGTGCTGCCCGGCGTGCTCGCCGGCGTCGAGGGGGCCGAGGCCCCGAGCGCCGAGGCCAGCGAGGTCGCCGCGCAGTTCACCGAGCTCGCCGCGTTCGTGAGCGCGGTCGGCGTCGTCATCCTCACCCAGGGGGTGCTGCTGGACGACGAGCGCCTCGGCCTCACCGAGTGGCTGCTGTCCAAGCCGCTGTCGCGCCCCGCGCTCGTGGCCGCCAAGCTGATCGGGCACGCCAGCGGGCTGCTCGTGACCGTCGTCGCCGTCCCGTGGCTCGTGGTCTACGCGCTGCTGTGGGTGGCCGACGGGCAGGCGTGGCCGCTCGGTCGCTTCCTGGCCACCGTCGGCCTCCTCGCGCTGTTCGTGCTCTTCCACCTCGCGCTCGTGCTCGCGTTGAGCGCGGTGACCGGCAGCCGAGGGGCGGTGCTCGCGGTGCCGCTGGCGCTGCTCGTCGGCGCCGACCTGATCGCCGCGACCGCGCCCTGGGCCGCGGACGTCTTGCCCTACCTCACCAACCGCGTGGCTGCGGCGCTGCTCGTGACCGGCGACCTGGTCGCGGTCGGGCCGGTGCTCGCCACCGCCGTGACCACCGTGGCGCTCGCCGCGCTGGCGATGTGGCGGTTCGCGCGCCGGGAGCTCTGAGCGGGGCCGCACAGGGCCAAGGGCGGCCCGGTCACGTGCGTGCTCACGTGCGTGCGCCCGAACGGTCGACGCGCAGCCAGCGGGAGCGCAGGCGCGGCGGGTCGGTGAGCGCGAGCGTGGCCTCCCACCGGTAGGTCATGGGCCAGCGGCGAAACAGCGGGAGCCGGAACAGCCCGGCCAGCAGGGGGCGGCGCTGCCGCGCCTGCCACGGCCCGAAGCGGTCGATGACCAGGCCGAGGCGATCCCCTCGCCGCACGGCCCGATAGGTCCCGTGCAGCTGGGTCACGCCGTCGGCCTCCAGCGCGACCGTGCCGCCGACCACGGACCCGTCGGGCACGCGCCGCGGGTCGGGCAGCGGCGGGTCCAACCGCACCGCGCACGCGTGCGCACCGCGGCGCACCGTCACGCCACGGATCGCCGGGCGACCCTCCCGCTCCCCCACGTCGACCCGCGGCGCCTCGGGCGGCGTGGGATCAGCGGCGTCGGCCGCCGCCTCAGCCGCGTCGGCCCCGACGGTCGGATCAGCCGCGTCGGCCCCGTCGGCGCGGACGCGCAGCGCCTCGCTGATCCACGTCGGGTTGACCTGGGCGACCATCACGTGCGGGTCGTAGCGCGCCATGAGGCAGCGTCGCCCGCCCAGCGGGAGCGGCAGGCGCGCGATGCGGCGGTCCTGCCCGTGGATTCGCACGCGCGCCTGCGTCCCCCGCACCGGCACGAACGACAGGCTCGGCAGCCATAGGAACGGGAAGAACGCCGGGCTGGTGAACGTGCCACCGACCGGCGCCAGCATCTGGATCGTGTCGCGTCCGCGCGGCAGGTGCTCGCGCAGGCCCACCTCGATGCGGCCGCCGTCGGGCGTGGTGATGCCGAGGTCGAGCTGCAGCCCCGACGCGGTGACCTCGCAGACCGCTGGCGCGAAGGCCGTGCGGTGGAGGCCGGCCAGGCCCTCGCCGAGCCCGTCGTAGCCGCTGGCGTCGACCTCGACGCCGACGTCGGCGAACAGCTCGACCTGGCCGTCGCGCCGGTAGGCCAGCAGCACCAGCCCCGTCCCGCCACCCGGCTGGGCGAGCACCTGCGGCTCCAGCGTCCGATAGGTCGGATCGTCGACGAGGTCGATGAGCACCAGCCCGCGGATCGGCGCCAGCGCGACGGTGATGGGCACGAGCACCTCGTCGGGTGATCCCT
>PUKE01000215.1 GCA_003550425.1 Nitriliruptoria bacterium | reverse complement strand
CGTCGCCCCTCGCTGGCGAGTTCGAGGCGTGACCCATGGCAGCGCTGCACCCAGAGCGAGGTCCGGTCGCTGACTGGGTGCATCAGCGACCACCACACGGCCGATTCGCACCCAGTCGGTGTGCGCGGCCGCGACCGGGTGCATCTCGTCGCCAGCGACCCCCTCGCCGCGACCGACTGGGTGCAGGAGCGACCACCACACGGCCGATCTGCACCCAGTCCACGCGCAGGGCCGTGACCGGGTGCAGATCGGCCCACCAACGTGCCCCTGTGCACCCAGTCCAACGCCGCCGCGCGCACTGGGTGCACAAACGACCACCACACGGCCGATCTGCACCCAGTAGGACCCCCGCCGGCAGCAACCGTCAGCGGCAACCCACACCGCGGCAACCCCCACCGCGGCAACCCCCACCGGGACCCCCGCCGGCGGCAACCCCCGGCAGCAAACGCCGGGGCAACCCGCCGCGCCGCCCCAGCGGGGCAGCGCGGCGATCGACCCTCACTGCTCGAGCCCGGGCGCAGCAGGCACGTCGAGCTCGGTGGCGACCAGGTGGTTGAAGCCCGTGGTCAGGAACGTGCGCGCGACGTTGGCGAAGGCCTCGAGCAGCTGGTCGTCGCGCCAGCCGGCGTCGAGCGCGCCCTGCCAGGTCGACGGGCTCACGTGCCCGCGGCCGGCGAAGGCCTCGACCGCGAACCGCACGAGCGCGTCGAGCGCCGGATCGAAGCTGGCCGAGCCCTGGCGCAGCTCGACGGTCTGCTCGGTGGTCAGACCAGCGGCCTTGCCGGCCATCGTGTAGGCCGACTGGCAGTAGTGGCAGTCCTGCCATCCGGCGATGGCCAGGCGGATCGCCTGGCGCTGGGCGTCGGACAGCGTGGCGTGGGCCGTGAGCGCCTCCTCCAGGGCCGCGAACGCCGCGAGCGTCGCTGGCGAGTGGGCCATCTCGGCGAAGACGTTGAGCGTGCGGCCCTTGGCAGAGCCGAGCGCGGCGAGCGTGTCGCGGCTGTCGGCAGGGGCGCTGTCGAGGTCGTGCACGGGGACGCGGGGCATGGGGTCTCCTCCTCTGGCATCGTCGAGGGCGTCGTTCGGCGGAGTGGTGCGAGGACCAGTGCTCACCAGCCGTCCTGCTCCAACAGCCGGAGCCACAGCTCACTGACCGTCGGGAAGGCGGGGACGGCGTGCCACAGCTGCGACAGGGGCACCTCGCCGACGATGGCGATGGTGGCCGCGTGCAGCATCTCGCCGACGCCGGGCCCGGTGAGCGTGGCGCCCACCAGCACGTCGCGGTCGTCGTCCACGATCGCCTTGGTGGTGCCGCGCAGGCCCTTGCCGGCCAGCGCGCCACCGGCGTTGGCGAGCGTGCCGACCTCGAGGGTGCGCACGGCCAGCCCCGCGTCGCGTGCGCTGGCCTCGGTGTGGCCCACCGCGGCCACCTGCGGGTCGGTGAACACCACGCGGGTCACGGCACCGTGATCGACCCAGCTGCTGGCGGACCGGCCAGCGAGGACGTCGGCGACGATGCGGGCCTGATGCTTGCCCATGTGGGTCAGCAGCGCCCGCCCGTTGACGTCGCCGACGGCGTAGAGCCAGTCACCGTCGACGCCGGCAGCGCGCAGCTGGTCGTCGACGCCGATGAAGGCGCCGGGCTCCAGGCCCACGTGCTCGAGCCCGAGGTCGTCGGTGCGGGGCCGGCGGCCGGTGGCCACCAGCACCTCGTCGACCTCGACGCGCTCGTCGCCGAGCGACAGGGTCACCGGCGCGTCCGGCGCGGGCCGACGGACCTCCTCGATGGCGGCGCCCAGACGAACCTCGACCCCGTCGTCGGCCAGCGCAGCAGCCACGTCGTCGGCGACGAAGGGCTCCTCGTTGGACAGGAGCCGATCGGCCGCCTCGACGAGGATCACCTTCCGACTCCCCAGCCGCGCGAACGCCTGGGCCAGCTCCACGCCGACGACCCCGCCACCGATGACCCCCAGCCGCTCGGGGACCTCCTTGGTCTGGGTGGCCTCACGGTTGGTCCAGGCGCGCGCCTCGGCGAGACCGGGGATCGGCGGCATCGCTGCGAGGGTGCCGGTCGCCACGACCACGGCCCGCGTGGCGTGCAGCTCCTCGTGGGCGCCGTCGGGACGGGTCACCGTCACGTGCCGCGGGCCGGCCAGGCGACCGTGACCTCGCACCAGGCGCACGCCGGCGCCCTCGACCCACTCGGCCTGTCCGGTGTCGTCGAGGCTCGAGAAGGCGTCGCGCGATGACAGCGCCCTCGTGGCGTCGACCTCCCCGGTGATCGCTCCGGCCGCGGCCGGCACCGCGCGGGCGGCCGCCAGGACCTCCCCCGGTCGCAGCAGCGCCTTGGAGGGCATGCACGCCCAGTAGGAGCACTCCCCTCCCAGCAGCTCGCCCTCGACCAGGGCGGCGCTCAGCCCGTGCTCGACGGCGCGGGCGGCGGCGTTCTCCCCGACCGGCCCGCCTCCGATGACGATGACATCGACGGTGCTCATGGTGCTCCCTCGGCTCGCTGATGTGGTCGGCTCGCTGACGCGTGGCTCCGCTGCGTGGCGCCCGCGCGTGACACCCGCGCGCGTGGCTCGCCTGCGTGGCACCCGCCTGCGTCGTGCTAGCGCATCCAACGCCGAGGCCGACCGCCACTTGCCCCAACGGCCACCTCGGTGACGATCTCCGCGGCCAACGCGGGGCGTGCGCGGAGTGGGGCAGCGCGTCACCGGCTGGCGCCGCCCTCCCGTACGCTGCCCCCATGGCCGACGCCGTGCTGCACGCCCACGACCTGCGGTACGCCTACGGGGACCTCGTCGCCGTCGACGGGG
>PUKE01000007.1 GCA_003550425.1 Nitriliruptoria bacterium | reverse complement strand
CTATGCTGCTTCCACGAGCGGAGAAATCATTATCTCTTTTTCAGTCGGTAATAAACTACACCGGAAAGACAGAAACAGGCCCAATAAACAGGGAATCAGATTCATCAATGATGCCCACATCAACTCTCTCTATGAAGGGGTGATAGAATGCACCGAAGAAGCAGTCCTTAACGCAGTTTTTTACTCCGGAGGTGTTAAGGGGAGAGACGGACATAGCAGCCCGGCGATACCATATAATGAGGTGATAAAAATCCTGCAGCGGGGCAGAATTTCCGGATAAAAAAAGGGCAGAAGAATACTCCTGCCCTTAATGAATTGTGCGATTATTTCAACAATAACATCTTACCGGTCTCTGAGACCTGCTCTCCGGTAAGACGGTAAAAATATACTCCTGATGATAGTTCACGGCCGGATGAGTCTCTTCCGTCCCAGCTGACGCTGTGCATACCGGAAGGCATCTCTTCGTCTATCAATTTCTTTATCTTCCGGCCTCTGATGTTGAGGACGGTTAACTCGACAGGCTGCCCTTCAGGTAAATGGAAACTGATAGTCGTTTCCGGGTTGAAAGGATTCGGATAGTTCGTTATGTTCAGGCTGACAGGTTTCAGATATTCATCATCCACATTCGTGATTTCAGTCCTGTTCATCAATACTCGTTCTTCGTCTTCCCAACCGATATCCTCATCATATTCATACTGGTATAAAACTTCTATCAGATGTCCGTCATCGGTATAAGTATAGAGCATGCGTTCCCATGTATCCCACGGATCATCAAGATAATCGTGATAGTATTCTCGGATGCGTGATTCCAGCAGGTTATCGGGATAATAGGTATATAAATATTGTGAATACGGTTCCCAGTCATTATCGATCCATTCATACAAATATTCAGCTTCATACATAGGTGCTTCCCACCATGTCATAGGTTCGAAGGCCATGCGGGGGCCAAGAAAGTTGAGAAAATCCTGTACCTCGGCGTAACCCGAAGTATCATCAGGATGATATTCAAAGACTTCTTTTTCCCAAAGATAGAAGTTCTCTCCATCATCGGACTCTTCGATTATTGCCTCTGATAAGCGGTTGTTATCATCCAGTGTTACACTCAGATTCTCATATTCTTCCCAGAAAGGGCGATACATGGTCATATAGTCTATATGACCGTTAGCATCATAGTGAAAGTTCGCCTCCATCATCAGTTCCATCATTCCTGAATCCTGATCCATCTCTTCCATTATCATCTCAATGATTTGCTGATTTTCATTATATTCTTTGGTAATAACGGCCACATCCATCTCTACGGGACTCATCACCCGCAACTTCAATTCATCTACTAAATCGTGTTCATTCCACTCGATTATAGCAGACATAAAGGAAGGTGTCCATTCTTCATCTAAAAAATCCCAATGGTGCATCTTCACTTCTTCTAACCTGCCGTGCTCATCATAGAAGAAATCCTCTTTCACTTCGTTAATCCAGTTGTCAGCCTCAATAAACTGAAAAATCCTGTTGTCGATGACATTAGCGGTTCTCATATTCCGGGATGGGCTGTATAAAGATCTGGTATCTCTGAACATTTCCCGGAAACTCTCAACAACTTCTCTTGCTTCCGGTGTTATTTGCGGTACTGTCTCAGCCATTAGCGATGAAGTACTGAAGACCAATAACAGCGATACTATTAATGCATTTCTTATGAAAGACATGTCATTTTCCTCCTTCTTCTTTGATATACTAGTTTACGTTTATCATATAATGCGCTTCGGGTCAAGGTTTATTGTTATTTCCGGGAGATTCTTACGCAACATCTTAGAATGATTTCCATAATATTTCTGATAATATGCGTTAACTGCACCGGAATTGTATGCCTCATATTAAGCATCAGTCAAAAGGGAGGCCGATGCCTGCTCCGTTCAACAATAACTTTCTGTAATGCCGTTTTCTGTAACCTCTATAGAACAGGCATCGGTTTTTTTGCTGGTGAGGAGCGGAGATTTTATTGGTCTCAAAGTTAAACTCCGGTCTGTTTACTTGCACTTGCCGGAAAAGAAAGCTGTCTATAAATCGCTCGAGACATAAGATCAACCATATGAATAAACTTGCTGTACTTTTTACGGAATAACCGCCAAAATAAGCAATATGTCCCGGTAACATTCTCCTCTGCTCCTTCGGATTCACCATTACCCGGCCGCATTTCATGAAACGGAAACCGGGCATGATTGGGGAAACCATGCCCTGTTTCCTGCTCCGTTGGGGTCGGATAAATCTTTAACTCCTAAAGATATATGCACTATAACGTCTTTTATCTACACTCGAATTTAATCCTCGTAACTCACACGAAAAGCTTATACTTACATTCTGTTTTTTTGTCAAGCTATATCGGCTGAAGTGAGATTTTTTTTTATAACCTGTGCCAGAACACCCTTATGTGCCGTTTCTTCCGGACAATTATTTTTTCTGTATGTTTTTTAGCATTATTTCTATTTGATACTATGAGGGGAAGATTTCCTACTTGTCGTTATTTTTCCCATTCATTCTCTCCTCAACACACTGAGTGTCAACGGGTGTATAAAAATCCAATCAAGAGTTTGTTTTGTCTACCCATTCGATACAATTCCTGCCGGGCAAAGCAAGAAGCATATCAGGAATCACTCAGGGTGACAAAACGGTGTCGCATGAGTTTCAGGAGCGAAGCAGAAATCACTAAGGCACTCACCTGTTCTGCCGAAAGGTATATAAATCCATACACCGGTTTACCCTCTCTTTTTTTCACTTATTTTACCCCATCACCCCATTACTCCATCACTCCATTACCCCGTCACTCCG
>PUKE01000086.1 GCA_003550425.1 Nitriliruptoria bacterium | reverse complement strand
TGCCGCTGGCGCGGCGCATCGCCGAGACCTTCGACCAGTACGGCCTGCTGCGCCCCGACCTCGTCGCCGCGTGGGAGTCCGACGCCACACTCAGCGCCCCCCGAGCCCCCGAGCCCGCTGCCGGCACGCCGGCGGCCGACGCGCCCCTGCCAGAGAGCGAGGCATGGCAGCCGGTGCTGTGGCGTCGGCTGCGCGACCGCATCGGCGCGCCGAGCCCCGCCCTGCGCCGCGAGCGCGCCATCGCCGCGCTCGCCGACGCCGACCCCGCGCTCGTCGCCCGACTGGATGGCGTCCTGCCGGGGCGGGTCGCGGTGTTCGGTGTCACCGCGCTGCCGCCGGCGCATCTGCGCCTGCTCGCCGCCCTCGGGGAGGCCATCGACGAGGTCACGCTCTATCTGCTGGTGCCAAGCCCGCAGCTGGGCCTGGGCGCGCCGGCCGACCACGACGAGGCGGCGCCGACCGTCAAGAACCCGCTGCTGTCCTCCCTGGGTCGGCTCTCGGTCGGCATGGCCACCGTGCTGCGCAGCCCCGAGCTGGCCGACCGCGTGCGCGTCACCCACCGCGACCCCGAGCCCACGCACCAGCCGGCCACGGCGCTGGCCCAGCCCACGGTTCTGCAGTCGGTGCAGGCCAGCGTCCTCGCCGACGCGCAGGCGCCCGATGCGCTACCGACCGCCGACGAGCCCGCCGGCGCGCAAGGATCGGTGCAGGTGCACGGCTGCCATGGGCCCACCCGACAGGTCGAGGTGCTGCGCGAGGTGCTCACGGGCCTGCTCTCGGCCGATCCAACCCTGCAGCCCCGCGACGTGCTGGTCATGACCCCCGACCTCGACACGTTCGCGCCGCTGGTCAGCGCGGTGTTCGACGAGGTGCCCGGCACCCGCGACGACGGCCAGCCAGCGCTGCCGGCGCGCGTGGCCGACCGTCGGCTCGACCGCAGCAACGAGGTCGCCGCCGTGCTCGGCGCGCTGCTCGACCTCGCGGGCGGCCGGCTGGCCGCCAGCGCCGTGCTCGACCTCCTCGGGCAGGCGCCGGTGCGCGCCCGGTTCGGCCTCGACGACGCCGACCTCGAGGCGCTCGCCTCGTGGGTACGCGCCACCGGCACCCACTGGGGCGCCGACGCGCAGCACCGCGGCGCCCACGGGCAGCCGGCGCGTGCCGCGCACACCTGGCAGGCCGGGCTCGACCGGCTGCGCGCCGGCGCTGCCATGGCCGACGAGGACGGCCGCACCGTCGCCGGCGTGGTGCCCTACGACGACCTCGAGGGCGGGCAGCTCGATCGGCTCGGCCGCGCCGTCACCGCCATCGACACCCTCATCGGCCACGTCCGCGCGCTGGAGGCGCCAGCGACGCCGGCGGTGTGGCGCGACCGCCTGCGCGACGCCCTCGACGCGCTCACTCGCGTCGATCGCGACGCGGCCTGGCAGCGTCAGCAGGCCCGCGAGCTGCTCGACGGGCTGGTCGAGGCCGCCGACGACACCACGGTGGAGATCACCCTGTCCGAGCTGCGCGGGGAGGTGCACGCCAAGCTCGGGCGGCGGCCGGCGGCCGCGCGCTACGCCACCGGCGCGATCACCGTGTGCGAGCTGGCACCGCTGCGGGCGGTCCCCCACCGCGTGGTCTGCCTGCTCGGCCTCGATGACGGGGCGTTCCCGCGCACCGCGGCGCCACTGGGGTTCGACCGCGTCGCCGCCGCGCCCCGCCCCGGCGACCGCGACCCGCGCGACGAGGATCGACAGCTGCTGCTCGATGCGATCCTCGCGGCACGCGGCCACCTGATCGCGACCTACACCAGCCGCGACCCGCACGACAACGGCGCGCGCCCGCCGGCCGCCCCGCTCGCCGAGACGCTGGAGGCGGTGGCGCTGGCCCGCGGGCTGCGCGCCGAGCAGGGCGAGGACCTGGTCACCCACCACCGGCTGCAGCCCTACGACCCGGACTACTTCGCCCCGCGCGACGCCGCCGACGAGGCACGCGAGGACCCGTCGGCGCTCCCCCGCGGCTTCGATCCGCAGCACCGCGCCGCCGCGCAGGCCCTGCGCGGCCCACGACGCGCGCTGGTGCCCTTCGCCGCAGGCGTCCTCCCCCCGCCCGAGGACGAACAGGACGCGGCCGAGGCCCGGCCGACCGACGCGGCGGCGCAGGCCGACGCGGCGGCGCAGCCCGAGGGGCTCTACGACGTCGCCTCGCTGCCGTTGGCCACGCTCGAGGACTTCCACCGCAACCCGGTTCACCACCTGCTGCGCTCGCGGGTGGGGCTCGCCGTGGCGCTCGGCGAGGAGCGCGTCGACGACCGGGACCAGTGGGACCTCGACGCGCTCGCTTCCTGGCGCCTGCGCGAGGCGTCCCTGCAGCATCTGCTGGCCGGGCACGACGCGGCGGCCAGCCGGGACCTCCTCGCGCTGGAGCAGGCCCGCGGAGCGGTGCCGCCGGGCGCACCGGGGCGCCACGCCCTCGAGCACGCCACCGAGGAGGCCAGCGCCATCGTGACCACGCTCGCCGAGCAGGGCCCCGACGAGACGCCCCTGCAGCCTGGCGACCTGGAGCGACGCGACCTCGGCGCCGGCGTGGAGGTCGCGGCGACGGCGCTGGCGCAGGCCGCCTCCGCCCTCGCGCCGTCGACGGCCCCGGAGGTCGGGCAGGGGGAGGCGCACGGGCCGGTCCGGCTGGTGGGCGCGGTCGACGGGCGCGTCGGGGAGACCCTGGTCATGGTGCAGGCCTCCAAGGTCGACGCGCGCGCCGAGCTGCGCGGCTGGCTGCGGCTGCTCGTCGCAGCGATCGCGACCGCCCCCGACGCAGCGCACGGGCCCGTGCGTCACC
>PUKE01000228.1 GCA_003550425.1 Nitriliruptoria bacterium | reverse complement strand
TCGCCCTCGGGCGGCGCGTCGAGGGGGCGGTAGCGCACCTCGACCGGGTAGGTGCGCCCCGACACCTCCACCACGGGCGCGTCGAAGTGCTCGGCGAACCGCGCGGTGTCGATCGTGGCCGAGGTGATGATGACCGACAGCTCGGGGCGGCGCGGCAGCAGCCGATGGAGGTAGCCGAGCAGGAAGTCGATGTTGAGGCTGCGCTCGTGGGCCTCGTCGACGATGAGCGTGTCGTAGGCGCGCAGCAGCGGGTCGCCGGCGGTCTCGGCCAGGGCGATCCCGTCGGTCATCAGCTTGATCAGCGTCGACTCGGAGGTCTGATCGCTGAACCGGACCTTGTGGCCGACCTGCTGGCCGTGGGCGACCTCCAGCTCGTCGGCGATGCGGTGGGCGACGGTGCGCGCCGCCAGCCGCCGGGGCTGGGTGTGGCCGATCGCCCCGCGCACCCCGCGGCCGAGCTCCAGGCACGCCTTGGGCAGCTGGGTGGTCTTGCCCGAGCCGGTGTCGCCGGCCACGACCACCACCTGCGAGGACGCCAGCGTCTCGCGCAGCTCGTCGATCGCGCCGCTGATCGGCAGCTCGGGCGGGTAGGTGACGGTGGGCACCGCGACACGGCGTCGCGCCAGGCGCTCCTCGGCCGCGGCGACCTCGGCGGCCACCTCCTCGAGGCGCGCCGCTCGTGCCGCGGGATCGTCGAGGCGGCGGGCGCGGTCGAGGCGGCGGGCGAGGCGGCGCTCGTCGCGCAGCATCACCCCGCCCAGGCGGCGCCGCAGCGCCCGGGGCGAGACGGTGGTGGTGGGGCTCGACATCCGACGCACCAGCCTACGTGGCGGGCACCGGGCGCCTCGCGCCCGCGCCTGCGCCCGCGCCCGCCGCCCGCGGCTACCGGCGCCAGTGGCGCTTGGCGCCGCGGACCTGCTCGAGCTGGCGGCGCTCGCGCTTGGTTGGCCGACCGGCACCGGGCTCGCGTCGCGGCGGGGTGGCGCGCTCCTCCTTGGGTGGCGGGGGTGGGCTGCGATCGATGAGGCACGCCGCGGCCGCCTTGGCGCTGACGCGCTTCTCGATCGGCTCGACGACCTCGAGCACGCGCACCCGACCCTGCTGGCCGCGGACCTCCACGACCTCCCCGGGACGCACCGGCGTGGCCGGCTTGGCGCGCGCCTCGTCGACGCGCACATGCCCGGCCTTGCAGGCCTCCTGCGCCGCGCTGCGGGTCTTGAACACGCGCACCGCCCACAGCCAGCGGTCCACGCGCGTGCTCGCCCCGGGGTCGCTGGTGGGCCCGCTGGAGGGGTCCTGGCCGCTCATGCTCCCGCTCATCGCCCCCAGGATGCCGGTCAGCCGGTGGTCAGCGCGCGGCGCACCTGCGCGCCGCCCGTCTCGGGGCTGGTGCCGGCGCTGGGCGCGTCGCGGGCGGGCAGCAGGTCGCGGCTGAGCAGGTCGACCACGTGGGCGGGCAGCGCGGAGCCGTCGGGCAGCCGCGGGTCGGGCTCGGTGGGGATCTGCCCGCCGAGCAGGGCGATCAGCTCGCCGAGGTTGGCCGCCCGCGGCCCGCCGAGGGGCAGCGCGAGGTGCGGCACGGCGGGGGCCTCGCGGGCATCGGCCGCCACGATGGCCGCCGCGAGGTCGCCGGCCCACAGCGGGGCGTGCAGCGCGTCGGGATCGGCGCCGGGCGCGCCCTCGGCCACCGCGTCGGTGAGTGCGTCGTCGAGCCCGTAGGTCAGGGCGCGGCGGACGATCACGCTGACGCCGGGCACCTCGGCGACGAGGTCCTCGGCCTCGCCGAGCGCCGCGAGCCACGCGTTGGGCTCGGCCGGGTCGGCGCCGAGGTGCGACACGAGCACCACGCGCGTCACGCCGGCCTCGATCGCCGCGCCGACCACCGAGGCGGCCTCGTCAAGGACCACCTCGGGCGCCACGAGCGGGTCCGCGGCGGCGTGGACGATCGTGTGCGCGTCGCGGGCGGCCTGCTCGAGCAGCGTGGCGTCGTCGCAGGACCCACGCGCGGTGCGCACGCCGGCGCCGCGCAGGCGCTCCACGAGGTCGCCCGAGGCGCGGGTGGGGTCGACGAGCGCGCGCACGTCCCCGCCGCGCTGGGCCAGCGCGGCGACCGCGGTGCGCCCGGGGCCGTGCTCCGCGCCGGTGATCAGCACCGGCACCCCATCACCTCCCGCGCCGCGCGCGTCGCGGCGATCGACACCGGCTGCGTGGGTCGTACGGTAGCGCCCGCGCGCTCGCCGACCCGCGTCCAGGAGGCCCCGGTGCTGACGCTGTTCCACGACTACACGAGCCCCTCCTCGGCGGTGGCGGTGGCGCGGGCCCAGCGCCTGGCCGCGCAGGGCCTGCCGATCGAGACCGTGGGGTTCGAGGCCGTGGGGGTGGACCTGCGCCTGCCGGTGCCCGAGGACACCGCGGCCGAGGTCGAGCGCGTCGCCGACGAGGCTCGGGCGGAGGGGGTGCGCCTGCAGCTCCCGCCGTGGCTGGCCCCGACGGCCCTGGCCCACGTGGTCGCCGACGTCGCCGCCGACCAAGGCCGCCTGCACGCCTGGGACGCGGCGGTCTATCGCGCGGTGTGGACCCACGGGGCGGCGATCGACGAGCCGAGCCTGCTGGCCGAGCTCGCCGAGACCGTCGGGCTCGATCGCGACGAGGTGGCGCAGGCGCTGGACGACCGCGTGCGCCTGGCCGCGGTGCGCCGCCGCGCCGGCGAGCACCGTCGCGAGGGCGTCGGGGGCGTGCCGACGCTGCTGTCCCAGCGCACCCTCGTGCCCGGCCTGCTGCCCGAGGAGGACCTGCGGGCCCTCGCCGCGCTCGACTAGCGGCCGGCCAGGGACAGGCCGGCCAGGGTCCGTGCGGACGAGGCGGCGCGGTCGCGACGGGACGGCCAGGGTCCGTGCGGACGAGGCGGCGCCGCCCGCACGGACGGGTCTCGCCCGCGCGGGGGCGGCGTACCGTTGCTGCATGCCCACCATGGCCGACCGCTACGAGCTGCTCCAGCGCGCCAGCGCGCACCGCGCGCTGGCGGTGCACGAGGCTCGCGACACCCGCCTCGATCGCCCCGTGGTGGTCACCACCGCCAGCGACGGCGGCGACCCGCGCCGCGCGCGCGAGCTCGCGCGGCGCCATGACGGCCATCCCAACCTCGTGCCGGTGCTGGACGCCGGCGTCGACGGCGGGCACACCTTCTGGGTCACCGAGCCATTGCCGCGCTCGCTGGCGGACCTCGCGCCGCTGGACGCCGAGGGCACCCGGATCCTGCTGCACGCGGTGCTGGCCGGCCTCGACGCGCTCCACGAGCGCGGGCTCGCGCTCGGGCGGCTGGCGCCCGAGCAGGTCCGCGTCCACGACGACGGGACGGTGCGCCTGGCCGCGCTCCCCGACGGCGATGGGCGGCTCGTGCCGCTGGCGGGCGCGCCGGCCACGGCGCCGCCACCGGCCTTCACCGCCCCGGAGGTCCGCGCGGGCGCGCCGGCCACGCGGGCCGGCGACGCGCGGGTGATCGGCGCGCTCGCCAGCTACGCCCGCACCGGGCGCTCGCCGGTCGCTGCGGACGGGGACGCCACGACCGCGGTCCCCGCGGGCCCGGAGGACGTGCTGGCGCTCGTGGAGGCCAGCAGCGCCGCGCAGCCCGAGGATCGACCCGGCGACGCCGCGGGCCTGGCCCGCCTGCTGTACCCGGTCACGCGACCGACGCTGTCGCTGCCCACGCACCCGCCTGCCGAGCCGCCAGAGCCGCGCGGGCGGGGTCCGCGGGGGCGTCGGCGCGGCGGCAGCCCCGGACGGGTGGCGGTCAGCGCGGGCGTTGGCGCCACGCTCGTGCTGCTCACCCTCGTGGCGGTGCTCGGCGGGCCGGGGCCCGACGCGACCGCTGACCCCGGGCTCGGATCGGCCATGCAGGCCCTCGACCCGCTGCGTGGGACGACCCCGGAGCCCTGACGGGCGGCGTAGGCTGCCCTCGTGCGCTGTCAACGGATGACCCGGGGTCGGCGAGCATGACGCTGCTCGCCGACCGCTACGAGCTCGCCGAGTGGCTCGGCTCCGGCGGGATGGCGCGCGTGCACGCCGCGCGCGACCTGCGCCTCGGGCGGCGCGTGGCCGTGAAGCTGGTGCGCGAGGACCTCGTCGGGGATGCCGCCACCCGCGCGCGCCTGCTGCGCGAGGCCCGCCATGCCGGCGCGTTCCACCATCCCAACGCCGTCGCGGTGTTCGACGTGGGGACCGACCGCGGCGCCCCGTTCGTGGTGATGGAGCTCGTGGAGGGCGAGACCCTCGCCGACCGGCTCGCCCGCCACGGCCGCCTGGAGGCCACCGAGAGCGCGACCATCGCCTCAGCGGTGCTCGAGGCGCTCGCCGCCGCCCACGCGCGCGGGCTGGTCCACCGCGACGTCAAGCCCGCCAACGTCCTGCTGCCCCACGCCGGCGGGGTCAAGCTCGCCGACTTCGGCATCGCCAAGGAGCTGACCGCGGGCTCGGCCTCGATCACCTCGACCGGCCAGATCCTGGGCACCCCCGCCTACCTGGCGCCCGAGCAGGTCGCCGGCGAGGGCACCACGCCGGCCAGCGACGTCTACGCCGTGGGCGTGGTGCTCTACGAGTGCCTCGCGGGCCGCCCGCCCTTCACCGGCGAGCACGCGATGGCCGTGGCGCTCGCCCATCAGCGCGAGCCGGTCACGCCCCTGCTGCGCGTCGCGCCGTCGGCGCCCGCCGAGCTCGCCGCCTTCGTGGAGCACGCGCTCGCCAAGGACCCCGCACGGCGCTACCGCGACGCCGCGGCGGCGCGGGAGGCCCTCGCCTGGGCGGTCGGCGAGCCCGCCCGGACCGTCCCGCTGCGACGGGACGCGGGGCAGGAGCCCACGCGCGTGCTCGAGCGTGGCGCGACCGCAGCGGCGAGCGAGGAGCCCACCCTCGCACCGCGCGAGCACGGGACGGCCACGCAGGCGCGCGCGGCGGCGCCCACCCGTGCCCTGGGCGGAGCGTCCGCGGCGCCGGCCGGCGCGCCGCGGCGGCGCGGTCGTCGGCGCTGGCCGCTGGTGCTGGCCGCGCTGGTGCTGGCCGCGGTCGCGGGCTGGCTGGCCCTCGACGTGGTCACCGGCTTGCTGGAGCAGGACTCGGCCCCCGAGCCCGAGGCGCCGGTGGAGGACCCCGACGACGCCGGCGCGCAGCCCGACGCGCAGCCCGGCGAGGATCCCGACGCCCCCGACGCGCCCGACGCCGAGGCCCCTGGCGAGGCCCCCGACGAGGCCCCTGGCGACCAGCCGGAGGAGCCCACCGAGGACGCGCCCGACGAGGCGCCCGAGGGTCGCGGCGCCCCCGAGGACACCGACGACGCCGAGGACCCCGGCGAGCCCGAGGCGCGCGAGGGCCCCGAGGACGCCGACGTCGGCGATGACGCCCCACGCGGCGACGACGACGCCCATGCCTCCGGCCTGGCCCGCGACCGCCCGTGAGGTCGATAGGCTGACCCGCAGGGCCCCGTCTCGGTGGAGCGCCGCGCTGATGAGCCATCCCCTGCCCCCCGCCCCGATCGTCCCCGGCGGCTGGGTCCGTGCCCACCGGCGGGCGGTGCACCTCGTCGACTGCCGCGTGGACCTGGACGATCCCGCCGGCGCCCGCCGCGCCTACCGCGAGGCGCATCTGCCCGGCGCGGCGTTCCTGGACCTCGCGACCGACCTGACCGGTGCCGAGGGGCCGGGTCGCCATCCGCTGCCCGAGGCCGAGGCGCTGGGCGTGGCCGCGCGTCGCGCCGGCATCCGCGCCGACGTGCCGGTCGTGGCCTACGACCAGGGCATGGCCGGCGGCGCGGCGCGCCTGTGGTGGCTGCTGCGCCACTGGGGCAAGCACGACGTGGCGGTCCTCGAGGGCGGCCTGGCCGACTGGGACGGCCCGCTGGCCTCTGGCGAGGAGGCTCCGGCGACCGGCGACTGGCAGCCGGGTCCCGCGCGCACCGACGACGTCGTCGAGCGCGAGGAGCTCCTCGACGGCCTCGGCAGCGCCGATCGGGTGCTGCTGGACGGTCGCGCCCCGGCCCGATTCCGTGGCGAGCACGAGCCCCGCGACCCGGTCGCCGGCCACATCCCCGGCGCGCGCAACGTCCCCTTCGACGCGCCGACGCTGCCCGAGGACCTGCTCGCGCGCGACGACGAGCTCGTCGCCTACTGCGGGTCCGGCGTCACCGCCTGCGTGCTGGTGCTGCGCCTGGCGGCGCTCGGACGCCACGACGTGCGGCTCTACCCGGGGTCGTGGAGCGACTGGGTGGAAGGCGAGCTGCCCGTGGCCACCGGCGACGAGCGCTGACGCGCGGGGGCGGGCCCTCGGGCCGAATGGCCTCGTCGGAGGCCGGGTCAGCCGGCCTCGTCGGAGGCCGGGGCCTCGTGGGCCGCGGGCGCGCCGTTCGGGCTGCCCGGGGCCTGGCTGGTCGGCGTGGGGTCCACGTGGTCGCCGAGCTCGTGGCGCACCCGCGCGAGGTCGCGCACGACCTGCTCGGCCTCGGCGGGCTCCAGCCCCTCCAGGCCGAAGCGCGCGTCGACCAGCGCCTGGGTGGCCTCGCGGCAGCAGGCGCGACCGGCGTCCGTCAGCTGCGCGAGGGTGCGGCGGCGGTCCTGCGGATGCGGCACGCGCGCCACCAGCCCCTGCGCCTCCAGCCCGTCGATGAGGCTGGTGATGCTGGTCGGGTGGACCATGAGCCGCTCGCCGAGCGTGCCCAGCGACAGCGCGCCGTGGCGCGTGAACGACAGCAGGGACAGGGCCTCGTAGCGCGCGAAGCTCAGGTCGAAGGGCGCCAGCAGGGCGTTGAGCCGCGCGAGCAGCAGCTGCTGTGCGCGCACCACCGAGGTGACCACGCCGAGGTGCTCGGCGCCGGCGTGGTGCTCGGCCCACTGACGCTGGCCGAGGGCGAGCTGGTCGACGGGGAGGTCACGGGCCATGGGGCGCAGCGTAACGCCGTGGGCTCGCGACGGTCGCCGCGCGACGGTCGCGGCGCGCCCTTGCGCGGACCCCACCAGACGCGCGCATCCGCCGCACGTGCGCACCCGCGGCGCGCACGACTCGCTCGATCAGGTGAGCTCCACGAAGGAGCGGCGGAAGCGGTCCAAGTCGGCGCGGCCATCCTCGGCATCGAGCGCGCAGTGCTCCAGGCCGTTGACCGCGAGGTGGACCCCGACGCGGCGCAGCGCCTTGCTCGCGGCCGCGATCTGGCGCAGCACCTCCTCGCAGTCCGAGCCCTCCTCCAGCATGCGCTGGATGCCACGCACCTGCCCCTCGACGCGCCGCAGGCGCTGCTGGGCGGAGGTGACGGTCTCCTCTCCGAGCTCGCCCACGTCCATGGCTGTCGTCCTCGTCCTCGTCGTGGCGGTCCGGCCGCGCCTTGCCCGGCCGCGCCCTGCGCCTGCGGGGGCTCCGCCAGGAGCCCGACCCTTCATACCCGGGAGGGTATACCCGGACGGCGCTGCTCGCCACGTGCCCGCGCCCGCGCCGTCGCCGCCATCCACCGCCGTGACCTGCGTCCCGACCCTCGACGCGCCCGCGAGGCGCCGCAGCCGACCGCCCTCGCCTCGACCCGCTCGCCCAGGATGTTGCAGACAGGTACCCCCGTGGGTATACTTTGTACGGACCAAACAGGGAGCGCCGAGTCGGCCCCGACAGGAGGCAAGGGATCAGCCATGGACGTGACCAACATCCGCACCCCCGGACTGGGTGACGCGACCTACGTCATCGCCCACGACGGGCTGGGCATCGTCGTGGACCCCCAGCGCGACATCGACCGCTTCGAGCGGACGCTGGCCGACAAGGACGTCGAGCTCCGCTGGGTCCTCGAGACGCACATGCACAACGACTACGTGTCGGGCGGCAAGGACCTCGCGTCGCGCCACGGCGCCGACATCGTCCTGCCGGCCGGCAGCGGCGCCGGGTTCAACTTCACCCCGGCGTTCCACAACGAGGACCTGCCAGCCGAGCGCGGCCTGACCGTCCGCCCGATCCACACCCCCGGGCACACCCCCGAGCACGTCAGCTACCTGATCCTGGTCGACGGCCAGCCGTTCGGCGTGTTCTCCGGCGGCAGCCTGCTGGTCGGCTCGTCGGGTCGTCCCGACCTGCTCAGCGAGGCCCAGGCCGAGCCGCTGGCGCGCCTGCAGTACATCTCGGTCAACCGCCTCGCCGAGCTGCCCGACGACGTCGACCTCTACCCCACCCACGGCGAGGGCTCGTTCTGCACCGCGAGCGGCGCTGGCAAGACGACCTCGACCATCGGCGATGAGAAGCGCGAGAACCCGGTGCTCGACCAGCCCGACGTCGAGTCGTTCGTCAAGTTCACCATGAGCGACCTGCAGCCCTGGCCCACCTACTACCAGCACATGGGTCCGGCCAACGTGTTCAGCCCCACCGCGATCCTCGACCCGGCGGTGCCCGAGATCGGCCCCGAGGACGTGGCCGGCCGCGACGAGGACGTCGTGGTGCTCGACGGCCGATCCCGTCAGCGCTACGCGCAGGCGCACATCCCTGGCTCGTTCGGCATCGAGCTCGGCGAGCAGTTCGGCGTCTGGGCCGGCTGGGTGCTGCCGTTCAACGCCCCGGTCCAGCTGGTCCTCGACGAGGACCAGGACGCCGAGGAGGCCGTGCGCCAGCTCGCCCGCGTGGGCTTCGACGACGTGCGCGGCGTGCTGCGCGGCCTCGACGCCTGGATCGAGCGCGGCCTCGCGACCCGCTCGCTGCGCCTGGCCGAGACCACCGAGCTCGCTCGCGCGCTCGACACCGAGGGCGTCCAGGTCGTCGACGTCCGCGCCCCGAACGAGGTCGAGGCCCAGCCGCTGCCCGGCGCGATCCACGCCTACGTGCCGGAGCTGAAGTCGGACGCGCCGGCCGAGCTCGACCCGAGCCAGCCCACATGGGTGGTCTGTGGCTCCGGCTACCGCACGAGCATCGCGGCGAGCCTGCTCGACCGCCTCGGCCACGAGCCGATCATCGTGGACGGCGGAGGCGTCGGCGAGGTCCTCGCCGAGCGCAAGGCGGCCAAGGCCTAGCGCGCCACGCGCCACGACCCACTGCAGCCGATCGACCGAACCGCTCGACCCGCCAGCCCCGTGATGCGAGGTGAACCCGCGATGACCGACACCGCCGCGACCACTGCCCTGCCCGACAAGGTCGACCCGAGCACGCTCGCCGAGCTGCGCAGCGACGGCACCGACCACGTCCTGATCGACGTCCGCACGCCCGCCGAGTACGAGTCCGAGCACCTCGACGGTGCGGTGAACATCCCGCTGGACACGCTCAAGGAGGACCCCGAGCGGATCGCCGCGGAGATCGCCGCGCCCCCGGTGATGGTGTGCCGCTCCGGCGCGCGCGCCTCGCAGGCCGCCGAGGCCCTGTCCCAGGCCGGGATGCAGGGCCAGCGGGTCCTCGAGGGCGGCATGCTCGCCTGGCTGCAGTCGCAGCAGGACCGCGACCTCATCCGCGGCCGCGAGCGCTGGGACATCGAGCGCCAGGTCCGCTTCGTCGCCGGGCTGCTCGTGCTCATCGGCGTGCTGACCAGCCTCGCCTGGCCCCCGGCGCTGGCCCTGTCGGGCTTCGTCGGCGCCGGCCTGGTCTTCGCCGCGGTCACCAACACCTGCGCGATGGGCATGGCGCTGGCCAAGATGCCTTGGAACGGCACCGCCGAGCAGTGCGACGTGGACATGGCCGTCCAGCGCCTCGCTCGACGCTGACCTGATCCGACGCGCACCATCCCGGGAGGGCGGTCCGGCCGGGCCGCCCTCCCACCTGCGCCGCCGCCCGGCCGTGCCCCCGGAGGGATCCCGTGGACGCCATCACCGTCGAGATGGGCCTGGTGCTGGCCATCCTGGCCGGCGCCATCACGCTGTTCGTCACCGAGGTCGTGCGCATCGACGTCGCGGCGATCCTGCTGATGGTCGTGATCGGCCTGTCGGGCCTGATCCCGCCCGAGGACGTGTTCTCGGGCTTCGCCAGCAACGCCGTCGTGTCGATCATGGCGGTGATGATCATCGGCGGGGCGCTCGACCGCGTCGGGGTCATGCGCCGGGTGGCCGCCTGGATCCTGCGCTTCGGCGGCGTCACCGAGCGCCGCATCACCACGTCGCTGTCGCTGTCGGTCGGCGGGCTGAGCGCCTTCATGCAGAACATCGGCGCGGCCGCGCTGTTCCTGCCGGTCGCCGAGCGCATCGGCGAGCGCACGCGCATCGCGCCCTCGCGGCTGCTGATGCCCATGGGCTTCGCGGCCATCCTCGGCGGCACCCTCACGCTCGTCGCCTCCGGGCCGCTGATCCTGCTGAACGATCTCCTGGCCTCCTCGGCCGAGAGCATCGGCGTGGACATCGAGCCCTACGGCCTGTTCGCGCCCACGCCGGTGGGGATCGTGCTGCTGCTCGGCGGCATCGCGTTCTTCACCACGCTCGGGCGGCGCTTCATGCCCGCCAGCGACCGCCAGAGCACGCCAGCCGCCGACGCCCTCGACCGCGTCGCGGAGGTCTACGGCCTCGCCGAGCGGCTCCGGGCGGTGCAGGTGCCGGCCGACAGCCCGATCGTCGGCCGTGACGTGGAGGCCCTCGAGGGCGGGCAGACCGCGGTGCAGCTCACCGCGCTGGCCGACCACGACGGGCTCACCGTCGCCCCGCCCCGCGAGGCGACCGTGCCCTCCGGCGCGGTGCTGGGCCTGCTCGGCCGCGACGAGGACCTCGACCGCTTCGTCGCCGAGCACGGGCTCGAGGAGGCCGACCCGACGCCCCTGCGCCCGCTCGAGGATGACGCCCTGGCCGGCCTCGCCGAGGTCGTGGTGCGCCCTGGCTCGCCAGCGGTCGGCCAGCGGCTGCGCGACCTGCGGCTGCGCCTGCGCTTCGGCGTCAGCGTCCTGGCGATCCACCGCGGCGAGGAGGTCATCACCGCCGACCTGCGCTCGCAGCGGCTGGCCGCCGGCGACGTGCTCGTGGTCTTCTCCACCTGGGACCGCCTGTCGGAGCTCGCCGGCGACGAGTCGTTCGTGGTGCTGACCGACCACCCCTCCGAGCCCCCGCGCTCGCGCAAGCTCCCCTGGGCGCTGGGCTTCTTCGCCGTGGCGCTCGCGCTCGTCATCCTCACCGACCTGCAGCTGTCCCTGGCGCTGATGACCGGCGCCATCGGCATGCTGCTGACCGGCGTGCTCCCCCCCGACGAGGCCTACCGGGCGATCTCGTGGAAGACCGTGTTCCTGCTCGCCTCGCTGATCCCGCTGGGGCAGGCCGTCGAGGACACCGGCACCGCCGCCTGGATCGCCGACGGGGTGATCGCGGCGACCGGCGGGCTCCCGCCGTGGGGGCTGCAGCTGGTCATCGCCGCCCTGGCGACCGTGTTCACCCTCGTGGTCTCCAACGTGGGCGCCACCGTGCTGCTGGTGCCCCTGGCGGCCAACGTCGCCGTCGGCGTGGGCGCCGACCCGGCGCAGTTCGGCCTGATCGTCGCGCTCGCGGTCTCCAACGCGTTCCTGCTGCCGACCCACCAGGTCAACGCGCTGCTGATGGGGCCGGGCGGCTACCGGGTCGTGGACTACCTTCGCGCCGGCGGGGCCATGACGGTCCTGTTCCTCGTCCTGCTGATCCCGGCGGTGAACCTGCTGACCTGACCGCGCTGGGGCTCGGGGGTGCCGGGGTCGCGCCCGGCGCGGGGGCGCCCGGACCGCGCGCAAGGGCGCGGGCCGGGCATCCGCCGGGCACGCACCAGCGTGATGGTGCCGTGAGAGGCTCGTGCTGCACTGTGGTCGTCGGCCCGAAGGCCGACCCACAGCCACGGCCTTTGGAGAGGTGCCCTGTCATGACCGAGCCCCAGCACGAGACCGGTGACCACGCCCAGCCCCAGAGCGGGCTCGATCCCCATGTGGGCGGTCTGCTGTCCTACCTGCTGTTCGGTTGGATCGGCGGGCTGATCATGTTCCTGACCCAGAGCCACCGCGAGGTGCGCTTCCACGGCATGCAGTCGATCCTGCTGTCGGTCGCGCTGCTCGTCATCTACATCGGCCTGACGGTCATCTCCGGCGTCCTGGCCTTCGTGCCGTTCCTCGGCCTGCTGATCACCGCGATCGCGTTCCCGCTCGTCGGCCTCGCCGGGTTCGTCCTCTGGATCTACATGTGCATCAAGGGCTATCAGCTCGAGCACACGAAGCTGCCGCTCATCGGCAACATGGCGGAGCAGTGGTCGGGCTACGAGACCGCCCCCGCCTAGCACTCGAGCGGCAAGGCTCCCCCTGACCCCTGGCGCTGGGTGCGGTCGGCCCCAGCGCCAGGGGGCTCGCGCGGCTGGGACTCGCGCGGCTGGGGCTCGCCCACCCGGGGGCTCGCGCGCCGGCAGCCCTGGCGCCGGGGCTCGCTCCCGCCTCATCGACCGCGGCGCGCTGCAGGCCGCGGTCGATCTGCACCCAGTCGAGGGCGCCGGCCAGCTCCGGGTGCGAAACCAACCACCACGTGACGCGCATGCACCCAGTCCACGACGCCGCCGCCACGGCCCGGACCGATCTGCACCCAGTCGACGACGCCGACCCGCTCCGGGTGCAGAACCCGCCACCACGTGGTCCCAGATGCACCCGGAACGCCGACGACGACCCGACCGGGTGCACCACGACCCGCTGACGGGCCGATCTGCACCCAGTCGAGGGCGCCGGCCAGCTCCGGGTGCGAAACCGACCACCACGTGACGCGCATGCACCCAGTCCACGATGCCGCCGCCACAGCCCGGACCGATCCGCACCCAGTCGACGACGCCGACCCGCTCCGGGTGCAGAACGCACCACCACGTGGTCCCAGATGCACCCGGAACGCCGACGACGACCCGACCGGGTGCACCACGACCCTCTGACGGGCCGATCTGCACCCAGTCGAGGGCGCCGGCCAGCTCCGGGTGCGAAACCGACCACCACGTGACGCGCATGCACCCAGTCCACGATGCCGCCGCCACAGCCCGGA
>PUKE01000085.1 GCA_003550425.1 Nitriliruptoria bacterium | reverse complement strand
CGTCAGGGCGCGGCCGCGTCGAACTCCGCCTCGAGGCGCTCGAGCTCGGCGAGGCGCTCCTCCCAGGTCGCCAGCGTCTGGTCGGCGTCGTCGGCGACGACGCCGTGGCGCAGCGTGAGCTCGCGCGCGCGCTCGGGGTCGTCGTAGGTCTCGGGGTCGGCGAGCTCCTGCTCCAGCGCGTGTCGCTCCGACTCGAGCCCCTCCAGGCGCTGCTCCAGCCGCGCGACCTCCTCGCGCAGGGCGGCGGTGGCGCGGTGGCGCGCGTTGCGGTGCTCCGCCTCGGCGCGGCGGCGGGCCGCGGGGTCCTCCCGCGCCGTCCCCGGGCGGTCCTCCCGCGTCGTCGCCTGGGCGGCCGGCCCGCGCCCGGGCGCCGCCGCGCCGTCGTGCGCCCCGGGCTCGGCATGGTCGGCCTGGGCGTGGTCGTCCTCGTGGGCGCGGGCGTGCAGGAACGACGCGTAGTCGCCTGGGTGGAGCCGCGCGTCCCCGTCGCGGACCTCCACGATCCGGTCCGCCACCGCGCGGATGAGGCGCTGGTCGTGGGTGACCAGCACGGTGGTGCCCTCGTAGGCGACCAGGGCCTGCTCGAGCACCTCGCGGCTGGCGACGTCGAGGTGGTTGGTGGGCTCGTCGAGCAGCAGGAGGTTGGTCGGCGCCAGCAGCTGGCAGGCGAGCGCCAGTCGGGCCCGCTCCCCTCCCGACAGCACCCGCACAGGCTTGCGCTGGTCGTCGCCGGGGAACTGGAAGGCGCCGAGCACGCCGCGGACGTCGACCGAGCGATCGCCGGCCGCGGCCTGCCCCTGCTCGAGCACCGTGCGGGAGAGGTCCAGCTGGTCGCTGCTGTGCTGGGCGTAGTAGGCGGGCGCCACGCGATGGCCCAGGGCCACGTCGCCGTGATCCGGCGCCAGCTCGCCCGCCATCAGCTTCAGCAGCGTCGACTTGCCCGACCCGTTGGGCCCGACCAGCGCGACGGTCCAGCCGCGCTCGATCACGAGGTCGACGTCCTCGAGCACCGGCTCCTCCCCGTAGCCCTTGCGCACCCCGTCCAGCCGCACCACGTCGCGCCCCGAGCGCGGCGGGGTCGGCAGCGACAGCGACAGCGTGCGCACCCGGTCGTCCTCGACGCGGATGGGCTCCATCCGGGCGATCTGCTTGAGCTTGCTCTGCATCTGGCTGGCGCGGGTGTTCTTGGCGCGGAACCGGTCCACGGTGCGCTGCAGCCGCGCGACCTCGCGCTCCTGGCGCTTGGCCGCAGCGGCCTGCGCCGCGATCCGCTCGGCCTTGGCGCGCCGATAGGCGTCATAGGGACCCTGGTCGCGCGTCACCCCGGACTGGGCGACCTCCACGATCTCGTGGGCGACCGCGTCCACGAAGTCGCGGTCGTGGGTGACGACCACCACGGCGCCCTCGTGGGCGCCGAGGGTCTGGGCCAGCCAGTCGATGCTGTCGAGGTCGAGGTGGTTGGTGGGCTCGTCGAGCAGCAGCACGTCGGGGCGGTCGAGCAGCAGCCGCGCGAGCTCGACGCGGGTCTGCCAGCCGCCCGACAGCTCGCCGACGTCGCGCTCCAGGCGCTGCGCCGGCACCCCGAGGCCGGTGAGGATCTTGCGGGCGCGCGGCTCGGCCTCGTAGCCGCCCGCGGCCGCGAAGGCCTCCTCCGCGCGCGACCACTCGGCGAGGGCCCGCTCGCGCTGGGCCTCGTCGGTGGCCTGCTCCACCGCCTGCTCCAGCGATCGCAGGCGACGCTGCTGCGCGCGCACGCCGTCGGGACCGCCGAGGACCTGCTCGAGGACGGTGCGCCCTCGCGCCTCCGAGGCGTCCTGCGACAGCCGACCGACCCGCACGCCGCCGGCGCGCGCGACCTGGCCGGCGTCGGGGCGCTGCTCCCCGGACAGCAGCCGCAGCAGGGTGGTCTTGCCCGTGCCGTTGGCGCCGACCACCGCGAGGCGGTCACCGGGATCGACCTGCAACGAGACCCGATCCAGCACGAGCTGGGCGCCGTGGCGGACGGTGACGTCGGCAAGGGAGAGCATCGCGTCGCCGAGGGTAACCGCGCGCGGCGCTAGGCTCCCGGCCCATGACCTCGGTGCTGTTGCAACTGCACGGCGAGTGGCTCGCCTGGGCCGCGATCGGGATCTGGCCGATCATCGGCGGCTGGGCGCTGGGCCTGCGCCTCGGCCCCCACACCGACACGCCGACGTTCTGGCGCGCGGTGGTGGTCGGCCACGTGCTGCTGGGCGCGCAGATCCTGCTCGGCCTGGTGCTCCTGGTGCTGCACACCCTGGGACTGGCCGGCCTGCCCGGCGACGGCAGCCTGTTCGACTTCACCTGGCACCTGCTGTACGGCCTGGCGTTCCCGCTGGTGGTGCTGATCGTGGGGCACCGCCTCGCCGCACGCGGCACGCGGGACCCGCATACGGTCTTCGCGGTGGTCGGCCTGGTGAACTTCGGGCTCGTCACCCGCGCCTGGCAGGTCGGGATGCCCGGCATGTGAGGCCGACGGCGATCCGCGCGTCACCGACGCCGCGCGCTGCGCGCTAGCGTCGGGGCGTGCCCTCGTCCGAGGGCCCCGCCGTCATGTCTCGATGCGACCGGTGCGCTCACGACTCGTCCCCGCCTCGGGCTGGCTGACCCGCGTCCTCGCCTTGGCGCTGGTCGTGCTCGGCGTGCCCCTGGCGCTGTCGGCCGGCACCCTGCTGCAGGAGGCGCCGGTGCGCGAGGGCGAGCCCGCCCCACGCACCATCGCGGCCCCCGAGCCCGTGCAGGTGATGGATCCCGAGGCCACGCGCCGGGCCCAGAACCAGGCCGCGGCCGACGTCGAGCCCGTCGAGTCGGAGGACGACGAGGCCCGCGCCGCCATCGTCGAGGACGTCCGCGACGCCTTCGCGACCCTGCGCGACGTCCGAGTGGCCCCAGCCGATGGCGAGGAGCCCGAGCCCGAGGACCAGGTCGACGAGCTGGCCTCGCGCCTGCCCGCGCTCGACGAGGAGAGCGCCGAGCGGGCCGTCGAGCTCTCCGACGACGACCTCGACCGCGTGGCCAACCAGGCCGAGCAGGTCGCCATCGCGCTGGCCGGCGAGCGGATCCGCGAGGGCGAGGTCGAGGAGGTGGCGCAGGAGCGCCTGGCCTCCGAGGTCGCCACCCGCGACTTCCCCGCCGGCACCGCCGAGCACCTCGTGGAGCCGATCATCGCCGAGGCGCTGCAGCCCACGGTGATCGAGGACGAGGAGGCCACCGAGGAGGCGCGCGAGGAGGCCCGCGATGCCGTCGAGCCGGTGCTGCGGACCTTCTCCCAGGGCAGCGCCGTCGTGACGGCTGGCGAGCCGGTGGACGAGGTGCAGATGGAGGCGCTGGCCGAGCTCGGCCTCGACGGGGTCGAGCCCTGGCGCTTCCTGCTGCGCGCGCTGCTGCTCTCCGCGGCGCTGGCCGGTGCCGGGCTGCTGTACCTGCGCGAGTACCGGCGCGACCTGTGGTCGTCCCCGCGACGGCTGCTGCTGGTGGCCCTGCTGCTGCTGGCCTACGCGGTGACGCTCGAGGCGGTCACGGTGCTCACCCCCGAGGGGCAGAGCGCATGGCTGTTCGCGCTGCCGGTCGGGGCGGTGCCCATGCTGGCCACGATCCTGCTCGATCCACCGGTGGGCGTGCTCAGCGTGATCCCCATCGCCGCGCTGACGGCCTTCGCGATCCCCAACGAGCCGGCCTTGGCCGCCTACGCGGCCGTCGCCGGCGTCCTGAGCGCCTCGCTGGTGTCGCGGCTGTCGGCGCGCGGCGACCTGCGTCGGGCCGCGGTGCGCTCGACGCTGGGCTACGCGGCGCTGGCGGCCGCGGCCGTCACGGCGTTCGACGCCCCCGAGGCCGCGCCGACCGCTGCCGCGGTCGCGCTGGGCGCCGGCGTGATCACCGCCGTGATCGTCAACGGGAGCCTGCCGTTCCTCGAGTCCGGGTTCAGCGTGCTGACCGCGACCAGCCTGCTGGACCTCGCCGACCGCAACCACCCGCTGCTGCGCCAGCTCGAGCAGCAGGCGCTCGGGACCTACAACCACTCGATCATGGTCTCCCAGATGGTCGAGCGCGCCTGTCGGGCAGTCGGGGCCGACGCGCTGTTGGCGTCGGTGGCGGCGCTCTACCACGACGTGGGCAAGACGCGACGCCCCTACTTCTTCATCGAGAACCAGTTCGGGATCGCCAACCCGCACGACGACCTCGATCCCCACGAGTCCGCCGACATCATCCGCGCGCACGTCACCGACGGCATCGCGCTCGGGCGCCAGCATCGCCTGCCGCCCGAGATCATCGACGGGATGGCCTCGCATCACGGCACCACGCTGATCGCCTACTTCCACGAGCGCGCCCGACGCCTCCACGGCGCGGACGCGGTGGCCGAGGAGGACTTCCGCTACCCCGGCCCCAAGCCGGCCTCGCGGGAGATGGCCATCCTGATGCTGGCCGATGGCTGCGAGAGCGCCAGCCGAGCCACCGCGCGCGGCGACCGGGACCTGAGCCGCGACGACCTGGTCCAGCTCGTCCACGAGCTCACCGAGGCCCGCATCCGCGACGGGCAGCTCGACGAGGCGGCCCTGACCTTCGCCGACCTCAGCGTGATCCAGGAGTCGTTCATCGAGACCCTGGTCGGCGTCTACCACCCACGCATCGCCTACCCGGCCCAGGCCGCGTCCGAGGCCGACCCCGCGAAGGCAGACGCGCCCGACGAGGGTGCCGACCACCCTGCGCCTGACGAGGGTGCCGAGCGCTGACGACCCCACCGGCGACCGATTTCACACGCCTGTAACGGTCCTGCCACACGCCTGTTGCGCCATCCCCCTAGGGTCCCTCCCAGCTGATCGCAGCGTTCGCAGCGAACAGCAGGGTGCGAGGACGGGTTGTTCGGCTCCGGCTCGTCCGAGCACCGCGAAGGAGCGACGCACCCGGTCTCGGCTCGATCGGGTGGGACCCCTTCGCCACCTCCGCTGCGCGGAGGGCCGGCACGCACCGGCACGCGCCCCGGCGACGCTCGGCTCCCGTCGCCGGGGCGTGGTGCGTCCGGGGCCATGGGCGCCTCGGGCGGCGCCCCCGGCGCGACGCGCGCGTGGCGCCGCGCCCTCGGGCCGCGTCCATCACGGCCCGAGGACCACCGCCTCGTGCGGCTCGAGCGGCAGCTCCTCGGCCACGCGCTGTCCCTCGCGGGCACGGGCGGACGCGAAGCGCACGATGCGGTGGCGACCGTCGAGGGTCAGCGTCGCCGCCTGCTGCCCGCAATTGGCGGCCACGACCACCGGCCCGCGGCGGTAGGCCACGATGGGCCCGTCGGGCGCCAGCCAGTCGACCGGCTCGTCCGCCACCGACCCATGGAGACCCTTGCGCGTCGCCAGCAGCGCGCGGTAGCGCTGCAGCCAGGAGTCCAGATCGCCGCGCTGGACGGCGACGGTGTCCTCGGGGCGGCGGTCCCCGATCGGCAGCCACGGCTCGTCGGCGCTCGTGAAGCCCCAGCCCGGTCCGGGCTCCCAGGGGATCGGGGTGCGCCCGGGGTCACGGGCGCGCTCGGGCTCGCCGCGCACCGCGATGGGGTCCTGGCGCACCTCGTGGGGCAGGGGCACGTCGGTCAGGCCGAGCTCCTCGCCCTGATAGATCATGGGCAGGCCCGGCAGCCCACACACCAGCGTGGCCAGGCACAGCGCTCGCGCCCGGCCGAGGTCGCCGCCCCCGAGGGCCGTGGCACTGCGCGGCCGGTCGTGGCTGGCCAGGGGCCAGGACAGCCACGGCCCGACCTCCTCGAGCCCCTCGCGCAGGGCGGCACGCACGGCAGCCGGGCTCCACTCCAGGTGCAGCGGCGCGAACCAGAAGGCGAGGTGCAGCCCGTCCTGGTCGGCCACGTAGCGCCGCAGGCGCTGCGGCTCCAGCAGGTAGACCTCGCCGAGCAGCAGCGCGTCGTGGCGATCGGCGATGGCCCGCCAGCGGCGGTAGATCTCGGTGACCCCCGGCTGGTCCGCGTCATGGACGTGGGCGTAGCGCTCGAACTCCCGCTCCACGCCGACCCCGCTGCCGCCGGTGACCTCCACCTCGTCGCCCTGCCCAGGCGCCGGTGGCAGGTCCGGAAGGTCGGGGTGCTTGACGAGGGCATGGGCGACGTCGATGCGCACGCCGTCGATCCCCCAGGCCAGCCAGCGCTCGAGGATGTCGGCGAACGCCTCGTCCACCGCGGGGCTCTGCCAGTTCAGGTCGGGCTGGTGCGGCAGGAACAGGTGGAGCCAGTACTGGCCCGAGGCGTCGTCGTAGGTCCAGGCCGGACCACCGAAGTGCGCTGGCCAGTTGTTCGGCGGCCCCCCGTCGGGCGCGGGGTCGCGCCAGACGTAGTGGTCGCGGTAGGGGCTGTCGCGATCGCCGCGAGCCGCCATGAACCACGGGTGGTCGCTGGAGGTGTGGTTGGGCACGAGGTCCAGCAGGATGCGCAGGCCCAGGGCATGGGCCTCCGACACCAGGGCCCCCAGCTCCTCGAGGGAGCCCAGGCGCGGGTCCACGTCGAGGTAGTCCGCGACGTCGTAGCCGCCGTCGCGCAGCGGGGAGGGGTACAGCGGGCTGATCCACACCACGTCCACGCCCAGCCAGGCGAGGTGCTCCAGGCGGGCGCGCAGGCCGGCCAGGTCGCCCCAGCCATCGCCGTCGCCGTCGGCGAACGACCGCAGGTAGACCTGGTAGCCCACCGCCCCCTCCCACCAGGGGGCGGCCCTGGCTGGGGTAGCGCTGGGTGGGGTGGTCATGGGTGCGGCTCGCCCTCGAGGTCGGGCCAGGCGGCCAGCCCGAGCTCGGCTGGGTCGCGCAGTCGCTGATGGAACGGCCGCACGCGCACCGTCACCCCGTCCTCGCCCGCGTAGGCGCAGGTCACGCTGCCGCCGTAGCGGTGCGCGCCGTCGCCGGCGGCGCCCTGGCGCTCCAGCGTCAGCACGTGGTGCTCGGTCAGGTGCCCGTCCGCGCCGACGGGCCCGTGCAGCGCCTCGACGATCACCTCGTCGGGCGTGAGGTCGGCGAGCTCGACCACCGCCGAGACGGGACGGTGCTCGCCCTTGGCGGCCGTCGCGTCGTCGACCTCGACCTCCGCCACGCGCACCTGCGGCCAGGCCGCGTGCACCTTGGCCTTCCACGCGGCCAGCTCGCGGGCCGGCTTGGCGCTGCGCGCCAGCAGGTCCTGGCTGCGCTGGGCGAGCGGCTCGTAGTGCTCCACGGCGTAGCGGCGCACCATCTTGCTGGCCAGCACGTGGGGGCCGAGGTCCACGAGGGAGCGGCGGATCATCTCCAACCAGCGGGTCGGCAGGGGGCTCTCGGTGCGGTCGTAGAAGCGCGGCACGACGGTGCGCTCGAGCAGCTCGAACAGCGCCTCGGCGTCGGCGGCGTCCTGCTGCTCGGGGTCGTCGACCTGGCCGCGCCCACCGATCGCGAACCCGGCGGCGGGGTCGTACAGCTCGTCCCACCAGCCATCCAGCACCGAGCAGTGCAGGGAGCCGTTGAGCAGGGCCTTCTCGCCGCTGGTCCCGCAGGCCTCGAACGGCCGACGCGGGGTGTTGAGCCACACGTCGCAGCCGGCGTAGAGGGTCGCGGCGAGGTCCATGTCGTAGTCCTCGACGAACACCATGCGGCGCTGCAGCAGCGGGTCGGAGGCCGCGAGGTGCACCAGCTCGCGGATGATCCCCTTGCCGGAGTCGTCCTTGGGGTGGGACTTGCCGGCGAAGACCAGCTGGACGGGCCGGTCGGGGTCGGTCAGCAGGGCCTTGAGGCGCTCGGGCTGGCGCAGCAGGAGCGCGCCGCGCTTGTAGGTCGCGAAGCGCCGCGCGAACCCGATGGTCAGCGCCTCGGGATCCAGCAGCTCGTCGATCCAGTTGAGGCTGCCGCCAGAGGCCCCGTGGCGCACGACCTGGTCGCGCACCCGATCGCGGACCTCGGCCACGAGCCGCTCGCGAGCCCGCGCACGGGTGCGCCAGAGGACCTCGTCGGGGATCTGGTCGGCGGCCTCCCAGGCGTCGGGGTTGCGCGGCCAGTTGGGCGCGAGGTAGCGGGCGTACAGGTCGCGCTGCTCGGGGCCGATCCAGGTGGCGGCGTGCACGCCGTTGGTGACGGCGTCGACGGGCACCTCCTGTGGCGGCAGGTCCGGCCACAGCGACTGGAACATCTGCCGCGCGACGGTGCCGTGCAGCTCCGAGACGCCGTTGGCGTGCGCCGACAGGCGCATCCCCATCGCGGCCATGTTGAAGATCCCGTGCTCCTCGCCGAGGCGCCCGAGCTCCATCAGGCCGTTGACGTCGGTGCCGTAGCCCGCGACGAGGTCGCCGAAGTAGCGCTCGATCAGGTCCCGCGGGAACTTGTCGATGCCAGCAGCGACCGGCGTGTGGGTGGTGAACAGGGTGGTGCTGCGCGCCGCCTCGACGGCCTCGGCGAAGGTGAGGCCCTCGGCGACCCGCTCGCGCACGCGCTCCAGGCCGAGGAAGCCGGCATGGCCCTCGTTGGAGTGGAAGACCTCGGGGGAGGCGTCGAGCTCGCCGACGCTCACGGCGGCGCGCAGCGCGCGCACGCCGCCGATGCCCAGCACGAGCTCCTGGCGCAGGCGGTGCTCGGTGTCGCCGCCGTAGAGGCGGTCGGTGACGGCCCGCTCGGCAGGGGCGTTGCCGGGGACCTCGGTGTCCAGCAGCAGCAGTGGCACGCGCCCGACCTGGGCGATCCACACCTGGGCGAGCGCGGTGACCGGCCCCATCGGCACCTCGACGAGCGCCGGCTCGCCGTCGCGCTCGAGGCGCCGCAGGGGCAGCTCGAGCGGGTTGAGGTCGGGGTACTGCTCCTGCTGCCAGCCGTCGGCGTCCAGGTGCTGGCGGAAGTAGCCGTGGCGGTACAGCAGGCCGACCCCGACCATGTCCAGGCCGAGGTCGCTGGCCGCCTTCAGGTGGTCGCCGGCGAGGACCCCGAGGCCACCGGAGTAGGTCGGCATCACGGTGGTGATCCCGAACTCGGGGCTGAAGTAGGCGACCTTGGGGTTCGCGGGGCGCTGGCGCTGCACCCAGGCCGGACGGGTGAGCTCGGTGCGCAGCGCGCCGTGGACCTCCTCGAGGCGGCCCACGAAGCGCGCGTCCTGCGCCAGCTCGCTCATGCGAGCGTCCGAGAGCACCCCGAGCAGGGCGGTGGGGTTGCCGTCCACGGCGTCCCAGGCCTCGGGGTCGGCCCAGCGGAACAGCTCGCGAGCCTCGGGGTCCCACGACCAGCGCAGGTTCGCCGCCAGGTCGGCCAGCGGCAGCAGCGGCTCGGGCAGGGAGGGATGGACACGGAAGGTTCGCAGGGCGCGGGTCATCGGCGGCGGTGCTCCTGGTCGATCGTGACGGGGCGGCGGCGCGCGGGGCGCGGCGCGCGAGGTGCGGGCGCGGCGGTGCCCGCCGCGCGCGATCCTAGGGCTGCGCCGGGGGGCTGGCCGTGGGCTGCGCCGGGGGGCTGGCCATGGCGCCCGCGCTGGCGTCGGGGACCGCAGGCGCTTGGAGGTCGGCCGGGACGTCGGCGACCGGGGCGGCGCCAGCGCTCGTGGCCTCCGAGGCCGCCGGCGCGCCGGCGCGGCCTGGGTCGAGGCTGCGCGGGGCGCGGCGGGGCCCGGTCGAGGATCGCACGACGAGCTCGGGGGCGAACAGGTACTCCCCCGGCTCGGCCTGGGGCCCGGCGCGCCCCAGGAGCGCGGTGGCCGCGGCGGCGCCCATGGCGCCGACCGGCTGGCGCACCGTGGTCAGCGGAGGGTCGGTGTAGGCGATCAGCGGGGTGTCGTCGTAGCCCACGACGGACACGTCGCGTGGCACCTCGAGCCCGCGCTCCCGCGCGGCGCGCACCACCCCGAGCGCCATCAGGTCGCTGCCGGTGACGATCGCCGAGGCGCCCGCGTCCAGCAGGCGGTTGCCGGCCAGGCGGCCACCCTCCACCGAGTACAGCGACTCGCAGACCAGCGCGTCGTCCAGGCCCCCGAGCAGCCGCTCGCAGGCGCGCTGGAAGCCCTCCGCCATGCGCTGGGCCGGCTGATAGCGGCGTGGCCCCATGGCCAGCCCGACCCGCTCGTGGCCGAGGTCCACGAGGTGGCGCGCGGCCATGTCGGCGCCCGCGGCCTCGTCGGCGTTGATGACCGGCACGGTCAGGCCGGCCACCGCGCCGTTGACCAGCACCAGCGGGACGCCCTGGTCGACGACCTCGTGGTAGGCGGCGTGGTCGGCCAAGGTGTCGGCGTTGAGCCCGTTGACCACCACGATCCCCACGGTCCCGCGCTCGACCATCGTGCGCAGGTAGGCGTGCTCCTGGGTGCCGTCGATCGTGGCGGTCCCGAGCACCGTGGTCAGCCCGTGCGCCGACAGGCGCCGCTCGACCGCCTGGGCGAACAGCGGGAACACGGGGTTGTCCAGCTCTGGCACGATAAGTCCGGCGATGTCAGGTCTGGCCGGACTCGGCGCCGGCACCGAGGCGGGGTCGCCCCCGAGCTCGGCGACGGCCGCGAGCACGGCGTCCCGCGTGGCCTGCGCCACACCAGGGCGCGCGTTCAGCACACGGCTCACCGTGGCCTCGCTGACCGCCGCCTGACGGGCGATCTCTCGCAGCTTGGGCCGCACCAGGCTCCCCCTTCGCAACGTTGCAGCAAGACGGTACCAACTTCCTGCAAGGTTTGGTACATTGCTCGCTACGACCGGCCGCGCAGACCGAGCGCGATCCGGCTCGTCTGTGAAGGAGGCACCGCGCCGCGCCACGCCCCGCCCGCCGGGAGCGCTCGGTGCTCGCGTGGCCCAGCCTCTGACACCGACCGACACACAAGGAGCCCGCATGAGTGCTGTGCTACGCGCGTTCGCGCTCCTCGTGGCCCTCCTGCTGCTCGTCGCAGCCTGCGAGGTCGAGGAGGACCCCGAGGACGTGGCCGAGGAGCCCGAGGAGGAGGAGCCCGAGGAGCCGGAAGAGGAAGAGGAGCCCGAGGAGGACGAGGAGCCCGAGGACGAGCCCGATGAGGTCGTCCGCGAGGAGGCCGACCTCGTCATCTGGGCCGACGACACCCGGACCCCGGCCCTCGAGCCCTTCGCCGAGGAGTTCGGCGATGACGAGGGCGTCGAGGTGGCGGTCCAGGAGGTCCCCTTCGACGAGATCGACGAGCGGGTCATCGACGCCGCCCCGGCCGGTGAGGGCCCCGACATCTTCATCGGCGCCCACGACTGGCTCGGCCGCCTGGTCGACGCTGGCGTCGTGAGCAGCATCGACATCAGCGGCATCGAGGACGACCTCGTGGACGTCGCCGTCGAGGCGTTCACCTTCGACGAGTCGACCTACGGCGTGCCCTACGCCACCGAGAACGTCGGCTTCTTCCGCAACACCGAGCTCGTGCCCGACGAGCTCGAGGACTGGGACGAGGTCGTCGAGATCGGCACCGAGCTCCAGGAGGACGGCGAGGTCGAGTACCCGCTCGTCACGAACATGGAGCCGGCCGACCCGTTCCACAAGTACCCGTTCTTCACCGCCTACGGCGGCTACGTGTTCGGGCAGGAGGACGACGGCACCTACGACCCCTCCGACCTCGGCATCGACAGCGAGGGCGCCATCGCCGCCGGCGAGGCGATGCAGGAGTGGCTCGAGATGGACTTCACCTCGGCCGACATCAGCCCCGACATCATGGAGGAGCTGTTCGGCGGTGGCGACGCCGCGTTCGCCGTGACCGGCCCGTGGTCCACCCCGGTGTTCGACGACGCCGACGTCGAGTACCAGGTCGATGCGTTCCCCGAGATCGAGGGCGGCACCGCGCAGCCCTTCGTCGGCGTGCAGGGCTTCATGGTCAGCGCGTTCGCCGAGTCCGAGCTGCTCGCCGAGACCTTCCTGGTGGACTACATGGCCACCCAGGAGGCCCAGCTCGAGCTGTTCGACGCCGACCCGCGCCCGCCGGCCATGGAGAGCGCCTTCGACGAGGTCGCCGACGACCCCAACATCGAGGGCTTCGGCGAGGCCGGCATCGACGGCCAGCCCATGCCCGCCATCCCCGAGATGGACTCGGTGTGGGAGGCCTGGACCGACGGCTACGAGCTCATCTTCGAGGGCGAGGACCCCGAGGAGGCCTTCGGCACCGCCGCGGAGCAGATCCGCGAGCTGATCGACCAGTAGCCCTCGCCCGAGCCGCCACGGTGGAGCACCGATGAGCCAGCCAGCTGGCGGGAGCGGCCCCGGCCCGCAAGGGTCGGGGCCGCTCGGCCCGCCATCAGAGGAGTCCCTCGCCGCCCGCTTCCAGGCGCAGCGCGGGTGGTGGAGCCGCTTCGGCGACTCCGCCCTCGGCGTCACGCTGAAGCTCGCGGCCCTCGCCGCCTTCGTCGCCCTGGCGCTGGCGATGATCATGCGGATGGTCAGCCTGGGCGCACCGCTGTGGGCACCGATCCTGACCGCGATCGCCACCCTCGGGATCATCTGGGTGTACCTGGGGCGGGGCAAGCTGCCGCTCAAGTACCTGGTGCCCGGCGTGGCGTTCCTGGTGCTCTTCCAGCTGTTCCCCTTCGGCTACACCATCTACATCGCGTTCACCAACTACAGCATCGCCAACAACCTCACCCACGAGCAGGCCATCGAGCGGGGCGTCGCCGAGTCGATGCAGACGCCGCCCGACGCCCCGGAGTTCTCGGTCACGCCGATGATCGAGCCCGATGACCTCGACCAGGGCGAGATCGCGCTGTGGATGGTGGACGAGGAGGACGACGAGGAGTACCTCGGCACCGCCGACGGGCTCGAGCCCGCCGAGGAGATCGACGTCGTCGAGGAGGACGGCGAGGTCGTCGAGGCCGAGGGCTTCGAGCGCGCCTCGCTCGGCGACGCCCAGGACCGCCTCGAGGAGTTCGAGGCCCTGCGGGTCCCGCTGGACCCCGACGACGAGGACGCCGGCGAGGTCCGCCTCGTGTCGCTGAGCCGCGCGACCATCGCCGAGCCCGCCCG
>PUKE01000081.1 GCA_003550425.1 Nitriliruptoria bacterium | reverse complement strand
CGGGCGCGCGAGCCGTCGGCCAGGTCGACGGCCGCCGCGTCCTCGCCGACCGGCCCGTCGTCCACCTGCGTGGCGAGGGTCTCGGCGGCGATCCAGTCTCGGTGGCGGGCCACGGCCGTGGCGGCCAGCCCGTCGTCGGCGGCCACGTGCAGCCTGATCCGGTCGTCGAGCGCGAGGTCGCGTCGCTTGCGCAGGTCGTTGACCGCGCGGACCAGCTCGCGGGCCGCGCCCTCGGCGCGGAGGTCATCGTCGAGGGTGAGGTCCAGCGCGACCGACACCCCGCCCTCGGACTGGGTCTGCCAGCCGGTGGCCGACTCCTCGCGGACCTCGACCTGCTCGGCGGTGACGGTGACCGCCTCGCCCTCGACGGTGAGGGTGGCCTGGCCGTCGGCGGCGAGCGCCTCGGCCACCGCGTCGGGGTCAGCCTCCGCCAGCGCCGCGGCGACGGCCTTGGTCCGCTTGCCGAACGCGGGCCCGAGCGCAGCGAAGTTCGGCTTGAGCGACCGCGTCACCGTCGCGCCCGTGTCGTCGGGCAGGTCGAGGCGCTTGACGTTGAGCTCCTCGGCGATGACGCCGGCGATCTCCTCCCAGCCGGCGCGCTGGTCGCGGGGCAGCACCACCAGCGCGCGCCCGAGCGGCTGGCGGATGCCCACCTGGGCATCGTTGCGGGCGCGGCGACCCAGCTCGACGACCTGACGGGCCGTCGAGCCCAGGCGGCGCAGCTGCGGGTCGTCGGTCTCGGGGTCAGCGACGGGGAAGTCGCGCAGGTGCACGCTGTCGGGCGCGCCCTCCACGTGGCCGTGCGCGAGGTTGCGGTGCAGCGCGTCGGCAAGGAACGGCGTGAGGGGAGCGAGGAGCCCAGCGAGCTCGACCAGGACCGTGTGCAGCGTCGCGAACGCTGCGGCCTTGTCGGGGTCATCGGGCGCCTCCGGCGACCAGAACCGGCTGCGGCTGCGGCGCACGTACCAGTTCGACAGGTCGTCGACGAGCTGCTCGAGCCGCCGAGCGGCCTTGAGCGCGTCGAAGCGCTCCAGCGCCGCGTCGACGGTGCGGACCGTCTCGGCGAGCTCGGCGAGGATCCAGCGGTCCATCACCGGGCGCTGCGCGGGCGGGGGCGCGGGCTGCGCCGGGCTCCAGCCGTCCAGGTTCGCGTAGGTGACCAGGAAGTAGTAGGTGTTCCAGAGCGTGTTGAAGAACCGCCGGAGCACGTCGGCGATGACCTCGTCGCCCACGCGCTGCTGGTTCCAGGGGTAGCCCCCGCTGATCAGCTGCCAGCGCAGCGCATCGGCCCCGTAGGCGTCGCACAGGTGCCACGGGTCGACGACGTTGCCGCGCGACTTCGACATCTTCTTGCCGTCGTCGTCGACGACCGTGCCGAGCACCAGCACCGACTGGTAGGACGTCTGGTCGAACAGCAGGGTGGCCTCGGCCATCAGCGAGTAGAACCAGCCGCGCGTCTGGTCGATGCCCTCGCAGATGTAGTCGGCGGGGAAGGTCGCGGCGAAGGCCTCCTGCGAGCCCGGGCGGTGGGGATAGCCCAGGCGGGCGAAGGGCATCGCGCCGGAGTCGTACCAGGCGTCGATGACCTCGGGCACCCGGTGGGCGGTGCCGTCGCAGCGCATGCACGGCACCGTGATCTCGTCGACGTAGGGCCGGTGCGGGTCGAGTTCGGACAGGTCGCGGCCGGCGCGCTCGCCGAGCTCGGCGCGCGAGCCGATGGCGGTGACCTCCTCGCAGGAGCCGCAGCGCCACAGCGGCAGCGGGGTGCCCCAGTACCGCTCGCGCGACAGCGCCCAGTCGACGTTGTTCTCCAGCCAGTTGCCGTAGCGCCCGTGCTTGATGTGGTCGGGATGCCAGTCGACCCCGCCGTTGACGGCCAGCAGCCGGTCCTTCTTCGCGGTGGTGCGCACATACCAGGACGACCGCGCCTGGTACAGCAGCGGCGTGTCGCAGCGCCAGCAGAACGGATAGGTGTGGGTGTAGGTGCCGCTGGCCAGCAGCACGCCCGCGCGCTCCAGGTCGTGGGTGATCGCGGGGTCGGCGTCCTTCACGAACTGGCCCGCGTAGGGCGTGATCTCCTCGGTGAAGCGGCCACGATCGTCGACGGGGTTGACCACCGGCAGGCCATGGCGCTCGGCGGCGGCCATGTCATCGGCGCCGAAGGCGGGGGCGAGGTGGACCAGGCCCGTGCCCTCCTCGGTGGTGACGAAGTCCTCGACGAGCACCAGCCGCCACTGCGCCGCGTGGGGCCCGCTGGGCGTCACGAGGTCGAACGGGGCCTGGTAGCGGGCCCCCTCCAGCTCCTCGCGGGCGACCTCGCGGCGGACCGTGGCGTCCTCGCCCAGCACGTGGTCGAGGAGGTCCGCGGCGAGCACGATCGGCCCGTGGTCGGGCGCGTCGGCGAGCACGTAGCGCACGTCGGGGCCGATGGCCACGGCGGTGTTGGACAGCAGGGTCCACGGGGTCGTGGTCCAGATCGCGAGCGCCGCGCCCTCCTCCGCGAGCGGCCCGGTGGTCACCGGGAAGCGCACGAACACGCTCGGGTCCTCGGTCTCGGCGTAGCCCTGGGCGACCTCGTGATCCGACAGCGCGGTGCCACAGCGCGGGCAGTAGGGCACCACGCGGTGCCCCTCGACCATCAGGCCGCGGTCGAACAGCTCCTTGAGCGACCACCAGACGCTCTCCACGTAGGAGTCGCTCATGGTCCAGTAGGCGTCGTCGAAGTCGACCCAGTAGCCCACGCGCTCGGTCAGGTCGACCCACTCGGCGACGTAGCGCTGCACGCTCTCGCGGCAGCGGGCGTTGAAGTCGGCCACGCCGTGGGCCTCGATGTCGGCCTTGGAGGTGAAGCCGAGCTCCTTCTCCACCTCGACCTCGACGGGGATGCCGTGACAGTCCCAGCCCGCCTGGCGCGGCACGTGGTAGCCCTTCATCGTGCGGTGCCGCGGGAAGACGTCCTTGAACGTGCGGCTGGGCACGTGGTGCACCCCGGGGCGGCCGTTGCCGGTGGGCGGGCCCTCGTAGATCGTCCAGCGGGGCCCGCCGGCGCGCTGGGCCACCGACCGGGCGAAGGTGTCCTCGGCGCGCCAGCGCTCCAGCACCGCGCGCTCGAGGGCGGGGAACGACGGCTGCTGGTCGACGGGATCGAAGGGCACGACGGAGCCTCTCGGGTCCGGGGGGACGGTCACGGCCGCCGGCGATGGTAGCCGCAGGTCGCAGCGTGGTCGGTGCGCCGGCCCGGCGACGGTGGCCGGCTCGGTGCCCCGGCCCGGGCGACGGTGGCCGGCTCGGTGCCCCGGCCCGGGCGACGGTGGCCGGCTCGGCGCCCCGGCCCGGCTACGGTGGCCGGCGTGGACGAGCTGCTGGCTGCCTGCCGCGCGCAGGAGGAGGGCACCGCCGTTGCGGTCCGCGTGGTGCCGCGAGCCAAGCGCACCGCCGTGGCGGGGGTGCAGGGCGGGACGCTGCGGGTGCGCGTCGCCGCGCCGCCGGCCGAGGGGAGGGCCAACGCTGCGCTGACCGCGCATCTCGCGGGCCTCCTCGGCCTGCGCGATCGCGACGTGCGCGTGACCGCCGGCGCGCGCGGGCGGACCAAGACCGTGCACGTGGCCGGCCTCGCACCCCGGGACGTCGCCGAGCGCCTGGCCGCCGCGCGCGGCTGACGCGTGCGGGTCCGGGGCGGGTCGGGGCGGGTCGGGGACGGTGCGGGCGCCTCTACACTCGCCCCATGGTCGAGACCCCTGCCACGCTCGAGGCGCGCGAGGCGAGCCGCGCGCCACGGCGCCCGCTGCCCGGTCGGCTGCCGGTGGTGCTGGCGGTGGGCGTGGCCGCGATCGTGGCGCTGATCGACCAGGCCACCAAGGTCGTGGCCGTCGAGGAGCTCACCGAGCACCAGCCGGTGGACACCCCGGTGCCGTTGCTGCAGTGGGTCCTGCTCTACAACGAGAACGCCGCCTTCGGTATCCCCGGGTTCACCGGCATGTTCCTGCTGGTGACGCTCGCGGTGCTGGCGCTGGTGGCGCGGATGCTGCCGCGCACCCAGCGCTTGAGCCTCGCGCTGGCCTACGGCCTGGTCTCGGGCGGGGCGATCGGCAACGGCATCGATCGGATGGTGCGCGAGCCGGGCTTCCCCGACGGCGGGGTGGTCGACTTCATCAGCGTGGGCTGGTGGCCGGTGTTCAACGTCGCCGACAGCGCGATCGTGGTCGGCGCCGCGCTGATCGGCCTGCTGCTGCTGCGCGACGACGGCGACCTGCGCGCCGAGGACCGCGAGGCCAGCGGGCTCCCGCGCGAGCGCGCCACCGCCGACGCCTCGGTGCGCCCCGAGCCGCTCCCGCCGCAGGGGCCCGCGGCGGAGCACGACGCCGCGGACGCGGGGCGCGATGCCGTGGACGCGGGGCGCGATGCCGCCCACGCGGCCGACGATGCGCACCACGCGACGCGCAGCGCCGACGCGGCCGACGACGCGCACCACGCGACGCGCAGCGCCGTCGAGGACCCGTGAGCGACGACGAGGGGCGCGACCCGCTGCTGGAGCGCAGGGTCGACGCGCAGGAGGCAGGGCAGCGCGTCGACGCGCTGGTGGCGCGCTGGCTCGACGAGCCCCGCGCCGCGGCCCAGCGCCGCCTGGCGGCCGGGGAGGTGACCGTGGGGGGCGCGCCGGTCGCCAAGTCCCACGTGGTGGCGGTCGGCGCGCGCGTGAGGGTGGCCCGACCCGCCCCGGCGGCGCCGCCGCCGGCGCCGCCGCCGGTGCCGATCCGCTGGCGCGACGCCCACCTCGCGGTCGTCGCCAAGCCCGCAGGGCTCGTGACCCATCCCGGTGCCGGCGTCGCCGAGGGCACGCTCGTGGAGGCGCTGCAGGCCCAGGGCGTGCCGCTGGCCCCCGGCGAGGACCCCGCGCGCCCCGGCATCGTGCATCGCCTCGACCGCGGCACCTCCGGCCTGCTGGTGGTGGTCTCCAGCGAGGAGGCCCGACGCGGCCTGACCCGCCTGCTGGCGCAGCGGCAGGTGCAGCGCCGCTACTGGGCCCTCGTCGACGGGGTGCCACGTCCCCCGGCGGCGACCATCGACGCGCCCATCGCCCGCCATCCCCGCAAGCGCACGCTCTTCACGACCACCGCGGAGGGACGCCCCGCGGTGACCCGCTACGAGGTCGAGGTCGACCATGGGCGGGCCGCGGAGCTGTCGGTGCGCCTCGAGACGGGGCGAACCCATCAGGTGCGCGTCCACCTGTCCGCGGTGGGCCATCCGGTGTGCGCCGACCGCGTCTATGGGGCCTCGCCCCTGGGCGAGGCGCTGGGCCTGGCACGGCCGGCGCTGCACGCCGCGGCGCTGGCCTTCGCCCACCCCGTGACCGGTGAGCAGGTGTCCCTGACCGAGCCGCTGCCCGCCGACCTGCAGCAGGCCCGGGCGGCGCTGGCGGGCGAGGCCGCGTCCGAGGCGTGACGCCCCTGCAGCCGCGCGCGTCCCGGGACCGTCGACCAGCCCGTAGCCTGGAGCCCCGTCACCTCGCCGCTGGCGAGGCCTGCGCAGCCCCGGGTCCGCCCGGCGGGCCCGACCGGTCGTCTCCGAGGAGGTCCTGATGCGGCAATCCCGAGCGGTGGTGGCCGTCGCGGCCGCGCTGGTGCTCCTCGGCGCCGCCGTGGCCGGCTTCTGGTGGTGGCGCGAGGGCCAGGTGCAGCAGCAGGAGGCGCTGGCCGCCGCCGAGCGGGTCGCTGCCGCCTGGGACGCCGGCGACCATGCGGCCCTCGGCGCGGCGACCACGCAGCCGGAGGCGGCCGCCGCGGCGCACGAGCAGGCCGTGGAGGCCCTGGAGCCCGACGGCGTGGAGGCCACGGTCACCGACGCTCGGACCGACGAGGCGCGGCAGGGCACCGCCAGCGCCGAGCTCGCGGTGCGCTGGGACCTGGGTACGCTGGGGGAGTGGGAGCACACCACGCGTCTTGCGCTCGTCGCTGACGACGACGGCTGGCGCGCGGCGTGGGAGCCAGCGGTGCTGCACCCCGACCTCGCCGAGGACGGGACGCTGTCGCGGACCCGGACCTGGCCCGAGCGCGCCCCGATCGTCGACGCCGACGGCGAGCCCCTCGCCGGCGCCGGCGAGGTCGTCGAGGTCGGCGTGCAGCCGGGCGCCGTCGAGGACGCCGACGCGGTGGCCGAGGCGCTCGGCGAGGCCACCGATGCCACGCCGCAGGAGGTCATCGACCTGCTGGACCGCGACGACCTCGAGCCCGACTGGTTCTACGAGGTGGACCGCCTGCGCGACGACGACGTCGACGCGGTGCGCGAGGACGTGGGCGACGTGCCCGGCACGATCGTGCGCCCCGCCCCGGGCCGCGAGCTCGCCGACCCGTCCCTGCAGGGGGTGCTCGGCACGGTCGAGGAGGCCACCGCCGAGCAGCTGGAGGAGCTGGGTGCGCCGTATCAAGCGGGCGACGTGGCCGGGCGGCGCGGCCTGGAGCGGGCCTACGAGCGCGAGCTGGCGGGCGAGCCCGGCGGCGCGGTGCAGGTGCTGGACGCCGACGGCGAGGTCGTGGCCACCCCGCACGAGGCCGACCCCGTCGAGCCCGAGCCGCTGGAGGTGACCCTGGACGCCGAGGTCCAGGCGGCGGCCATGGCCGCGCTGGAGGGGCTCGGCGAGGACGAGGAGGCCGCGGTGGTCGTGGTCGACGTGGAGGACGCGGCGGTGCGCGCCCTCGCCGACGCGCCGGCCGAGGGCTTCCCGCGCAGCCGCGCCGGGGCCTACCCGCCAGGCTCGACCTTCAAGGTGGTGACCGCCGCCGCGCTGCTGCGGGAGGGCCTGGTGCCCGAGGACCCGATGCCGTGCCCGGCCACCACCACCGCCGGTGGGCGCGAGATCACCAACGCCGGCGACCTCGAGCTCGATGACGCGACCTTCGCGGACGCCCTGGTCGAGTCGTGCAACACCGCGTTCGTCGACGCCGCGCTGGACCTCCCCGAGGAGGCGCTCGCGCAGACGGCGCGCGACCTCGGCTTCGGCGCCGAGGTGGCGCTGGGCGGCTCGTCGGTCGCCGCCGAGGTCCCCGATCCCGCCGACGAGGCCGAGGCGGCCCTGGCCAGCATCGGCCAGGCCCGGGTGAGCGCCGCCCCGGTCCACCTCGCCTCGGTCGCGGCGGGCGTGGCCAGCGGGCGCTGGGACGCGCCGCACCTGCGCCCCGATGACGAGGCCCCGCGTGGCGAGCCGCTCGACGAGGGCCACGTCGACGACCTCGCCACGATGCTGCGCGCCGCGGTGGAGGAGGGCACCGGCACCGCCGCGGACGTGGACGGCGCGCAGGTGCACGGCAAGACCGGCACCGCCGAGGTGGCCGAGGGCGAGCACGCCTGGTTCATCGGCTGGGCCGGCGACCACGCCTTCGCGGTGCTCGTGGAGGAGGGCGGGGCCGGTGGGGAGGCCGCCGCTCCGGTCGCCGCCGACCTCGTCGAGGCGCTGGAGGGCTGAGCGACGGCCCCCCGCGCGGCCCCTGCCCCCGCGCCGCCCCGGCCCCCGCGCTGCACCCAGAGCGCGCCTGTGCACCCAGTTCCCGATCCTCGACGGCACTGGGTGCATCTTGTGACACATGTGGTCCGATCTGCACCCGGATCGCGGTCGCCGGCCCTACTGGGTGCATTCCGACCGCTGGGACGCGGCCTCGACGGTCGACTGGGTGCAGATCGTGCACGTGGGCGGTCGTGATGCACCCGGTTGCTCGGGCGGGGCGGTTCCGGGTGCACAGAGGTCCTCGTGTGGTCCGGTGTGCACCCGGTCGGGCCTGGGCCCGCGGACTGGGTGCGTTGCGTGACACATGTGGTCCGATCTGCACCCGGTTTGCGGTCGCCGGCCCTACTGGGTGCATTCCGACCGCTGGGACGTGGCCTCGACGGTCGACTGGGTGCAGATCGTGCACGTGGGCGGTCGAGATGCACCCGGTTGGTCGGGCGGGGCGGTTCCGGGTGCACTGAGGCCCTCCTGTGGTCCGCTGTGCACCCGGTCGGGCCCGGGCCCGCGGACTGGGTGCGTTGCGTGACACATGTGGCGCGATTCGCACCCAGTCCGAGGCCGCCGGCCCTACTGGGTGCATTCCGACCGCTGGGGCGTGGCCTCGGCGCCCGACTGGGTGCAGATCGTGCACGTGGGCGGTCGTGATGCACCCGGTTGGTCGAGCGGGGCGGTTCCGGGTGCATCACGACCGCACGGCTCCTCGCCGGTCACCAGGACGCGCCCACCGCGACCTCCAGGGCCGGGTCGGCCGGGGGCTGCCGCGTCGGGCCAGCGCGCGTGGCGGGGGCGGTGCGCAGTGCCCGATCCACCCCGATGCCGCGGCCCTCCACGACCCGCCCGCGGCGGTCCGCGGCGAGCGCGGTGCTGACCGACAGGTCCGCGCCCGGCAGCAGCGCGACGCGCCGCGGTCGCCCGAGCGCGCCGGCAGTGGGCTCGCCGAGCACCTCGACGCCGGCGAGGCCGGCCAGCCCCAGCAGGAAGTCCTCGCTCGCCGAGGCGGTCAGCGGGTCGACGAGCACGCGCACCGGTCCTCGCCAGCGCCGACGCGGCGACGGCCAGGCGGTCACCGGGACCGGGGAGGACAGGCGCTCGCCGCCACCCTCCACCGACCGCAGCGTCCCGCAGGGCGTCCCGGGGGGCACGAACCGGTCGCGGGCGTCCTGGGCGGCCAGCAGCTCCCCGCCGACGTTGCCGCGCAGGTCCACCACGAGCCCCTCGGCGTCAGCTAGCTCGGCCAGGGCCAGGTCGAGGTCGTCGGCAGTGGCGCTGCCACGCGACCAGCCGGCGAGCACGAGCACCCCGATGCGACCCCGACGGCCCCAGCGGACCTCGGGCCGGGGCGGGGCGTCGTCGCGGGCCTCGGCCCATGAGACCCGCGTGCCGTCGGCCCGCACCGCGGTCAGCTGGCAGCGCTGGCCGAGGGGCGTGGCGAGCAGCGCGCGCCCGGCGTGCAGCCCGCGAGCGTGGGGCGCGGCGCCGACACGCGCGCGCATGCCGGTGGCGTCGGGGGCGAGCAGCCGGTCACCGGGCCGCGCGCCCGCCTCCCACCCGGCCGTGCTCCACGGCACCGCGTGCAGGCGCGCGACGCCGGTGGGCTCGACGCGCGCCTCGTAGGGCGGCTGCCAGGTGGGCGTGGTCGGTCGGACGGCGGTGTGCAGGTCCTCCAGCGCGGCGACCCAGCGCTGCAGCGCCGCCAGCGACGGCATCCCGGCCGCGTCGGGGCGCAGGTGCCGCGAGCGCGCGGCCCAGTCGCGCGTGCCCGCGAGCGCCAGCGGTGCCTGGGCGACCTCCTCTGCGACGCGTGCCACCGCCTGCTCGGGGTCGGCGACCGGCACGGCGGCCTCCTCGACGCTGCCGCGTCGCTGCAGGACCGCCAGCAGCGACAGGGTCGTCCACACCGACGGGAGGTCGGGGGCCTCGGCGAGCAGCAGGTCCGCGTCGCGACGCCGCACCCGCGGTGTGGCGTCGGTGGGCGCGGGCTGGCGCGCCAGCCAGGGGTTGGCCGCCCGCGGGCCGAGCAGCATGCGTGGGCCGCGGCCGGGGTCGGTGCGCGTCAGGCGCACCGGTCGGCCCAGGGTGGCGGCCAGCCAGGCGCGCTCGCGCGCCAGCAGGCGCTGCAGGTCGTCGAGGTCGGCCTCGCGCACCCCGAGCTCGGGGCGCGCGCGGCTCGGCAGGACGACCGCGATCGGAGTCATGCGGTGCAGCCTGCCATGGGTAGGGTCCCCCCGGAACCGGAAGCAACGGCGAGCGCAAGGAGAACATGATGGCAGTGGATCGCACCGCCACGGTGTCGTGGCAGGGAGAGGTCAAGACCGGCTCGGGCAGCGTGACGATGGACTCCTCGAGCGCCTTCGGGCCCTTCGGGGTCTCCTTCCCGAGCCGCTCGGGCGACCCCGAGGGGCAGACGAGCCCCGAGGAGCTGATCGCCGCGGCGCACGCGTCGTGCTTCGCCATGGCGCTGTCCAGCGCCCTTGGCGCCAACGGCACCGCGCCCGAGCAGCTCGACGTGTCAGCGACCGTCACCTTCTCGATGGACGGCGGCCCCCACATCTCCCAGGTCGCGCTCTCGGTGCGGGGACAGGTCCCGGGCGTGGAGGCCGAGGCGTTCCGCTCCTTCGCCGAGCAGGCCAAGGACGGCTGCCCGGTGTCCAAGCTCATGGCGGGCAACGTCGCCGTGTCGGTGGACGCCGCGCTCGCCTAGGCCCGCCCGGCGCGCACGGCAGGGGAGCGCCCCGGCGGCACCCGCCGCCGGGGCGCTCCCCTGCCGCGACGCGGTGCCTGCGGCGTCGCGCCCGCGTCGCGCGGCAGACTCGGGGAGAGCCCGACCACGACAGGGAGCGCCCCGTGAGCCCTCAGGACTCGCTGCTCGACGAGCACGTGCAGGACGTCGACATCGCCGATCGCATGGAGCAGGCCTTCCTGGACTACTCCATGTCGGTGATCGTCGGGCGCGCGCTGCCGGACGTGCGCGACGGGCTCAAGCCGGTCCAGCGGCGCATCCTGCACGCCATGGGCGAGGCCGGGCTCTTCCCCGACCGGGCCTACCGCAAGTGCGCCAGCGCCGTGGGCGACGTCATGAAGAAGTACCACCCCCACGGCGACGCGGCGATCTACGACGCGCTGGTGCGCATGGCCCAGCACTTCTCCAGCCGCCTGCCGCTGGTCGACGGGCGGGGCAACTTCGGCTCGGTCGACGGCGACGGCGCCGCGGCGATGCGCTACACCGAGGCGCGCCTGTCGCAGGCGGCGATGGCGCTGCTGGAGGGCATCGACGAGGACACCGTCGACTTCGTCCCCAACTACGACGGCTACGAGTCCGAGCCGGTCGTGCTGCCCGCGCGCCTGCCGAACCTGCTGGTCAACGGCGCGAGCGGGATCGCCGTGGGCATGGCCACCACCATCCCCCCGCACAACCTCGGCGAGGTGGTCGACGCCTGCCTGCTGCTGCTCGTCGAGCCCGACGCCGACACCGATCGGCTGATGGAGGCCGTGCCGGCCCCGGACTTCCCGACCGGCGGGCGAATCGTGCCCGGGGAGGGGATCGCCGAGGCCTACCGCACCGGGCGGGGGACCGTGACCGTCGAGGCGGTCGCGGCCACCGAGACCCGTGCCGGCGGGCTGCCGCGGATCGTGGTCACCGAGATCCCCTATCAGGTCAACAAGGCCGCCCTGCTCGAGCGCATCGCCGACCTGGCGCGCGCGCGCAAGGTCGAGGGGATCCGCGACCTGCGCGATGAGTCCAGCCGCGACGGGATGCGGGTGGTCATCGAGCTCAAGCGCGGCGAGGACCCGAGCGCGGTGCTCGGGCAGCTGCAGCGCCAGACCGACCTGCGCACCAACGTGCACGTGAACATGGTCGCCCTCGTCACCGACGACCACGGGCAGCCGCAGCCACGCACGATCACGCTGCGCGAGGCGCTGACGCGCTACCTCGACTTCCAGCGCGAGGTCCTCACCCGGCGCAGCCAGCACCGTCGCGACAAGGCTGCCGCCCGTGCGCACATCCTCGAGGGGCTCCTGCTGGCCCTGGAGCACCTGGACGCCGTCATCGCCCTGATCCGCGGCAGCGCCACGCCCGAGGAGGCCCGCACCGGGCTGATGGAGCGCTTCGGGCTCACCGACGAGCAGGCCCGGGCGATCCTCGACATGCCGCTGCGCCGCCTGGCCCAGCTCGAGCGCCAGCGCCTGGCCGACGAGCACGCCGACCTGCTCGCCCGCATCGCCGAGCTCGACGCGATCCTCGCCGATCCCGCCAGGCTCGACGCGCTGCTCGGCGACGAGCTGCGCGCGGTCCGCGAGGCGCATGCCGACCCGCGCCGCACCCGGCTGTCGACCGCGCCCGCGTCCGACGCCCCGGCGGCGAGCCCGCGGCTGGAGGCCCAGGAGATCACCGCCTACGTCACCGCCGGCGGGCAGGTCAAGGTCATCTCCCGGCGTCGCCACAGCCCCGTGCTCGATCGTGAGCGCGACCCGGTCCGCGGGGTGGTGCGCGCCACCACCGCCGACGTGCTGCTGGTGGTCGACGCCGACGGCGGCGGCTGGCGCATCGACCTGTCCGACGTGCCCGTCACCACCGTGCGCCAGCGGGGCACGAGCCTGGGGCAGCTGTTCGGCGAGGGCCCCTCGGCACCGCTGGTCGGCGCGGTGGTGCTGCGCGAGGACGTCACCGCGATCGCCACCGTCAGTCGGCGGGGGCTGGTCAAGCGCACCGCGCGCGCCGACCTCGAGGGCCGTCAGCGCGCGCTGTCGGTCGCCGGCGTCAAGGACCTCGACGAGGTCGTGGGGGTCGTGGCCTGCGACGACGACGACCATCTCGTCCTCGCCCACGACCGCGGCCAGGCGATCCGCTTCCCCGCCGGGGAGGCGCGGCTCATGGGACGCGGCGCGACCGGCGTGGCCGGCCTGGCGGTGCCCGAGGGCGGCCAGGTCGTGGCGGCCTCCTGCCTGGCCGGCGGCCACGACGAGGGTCGCGCGCTGCTCACCCTGGCAGCCGACGGCGCGGCGCGCCGCAGCCCGGCCGACCAGCAGCCGCTGCAGCGGCGCGGCGGCAAGGGCGTGCGCACCGGCGCGGACCCGCTCGCCTGGTACGGGGTCGCCACCGACCTGCACGTGCCCACCGCGCAGGGCGCGGTGCTGCTGCGCCCCGCCCAGGTCGCCGAGGGGGCGCGCGGCAGCCGCCCGAGCCCGATCCTGGACCCCGTGACCGGTCCGGTGGCCCCCGAGGCGGGGTAGGGCGGGCGTGGAGCTGTCCGAGCTGCTCGCGCGCCGCCGCATGGTGCGGCGCTACACCGGCGAGCCGGTGGACCCCGCCGCGCTCGTGCGCATCCTCGACCGCGCCCGACGCGCCCCCAGCGCGGGCTTCAGCCAGGGCCAGACCTTCGTGGTGGTCACCGACGAGGCCCAGCGCGCGGCGCTGGCGCGAGCCTGCGACGAGGAGGCCCACGTGGCCCG
>PUKE01000276.1 GCA_003550425.1 Nitriliruptoria bacterium | reverse complement strand
GCGGCCTCGGTGGCCGGGTGCAGCTCGTCGGTGTCGGTCAGCAGGATGGGGTGCGGGCCGTCGTAGGCCAGCGGGCCCATCGCCAGGGCGTCCGGGAAGTTCTCGCCGTAGGCGATGATCGCGGTGTCGTCCGCGATCTCACCCTCTGCGTCGATGGCCTCGGCGATCTCCACGGCCGTCTCATAGCGAGTCTCGCCCGCGGCGAGCCGCTGCACGGTGGCGTCGGTCTCGTCGTCGAGCTCGTCCATGATCGCGTCGCTCACGGCCGCGTCCCCGCCGAGCACGTGCACGGTCTCGGGGTCGAGGTCCGCAAGGGCCTCGAGCGTGGGCTCGGTCGCCTCGTCCCGGAAGTCCCGGTCGTCGACGAGCAGCAGCGGCGCCTCGACGGTGCCCATGATCCCGGCACCGGCGAGCGCGTCAGGGAAGTTGTAGCCGGCGGCCACGACCACGTCGTCGACGTCCTCGGCGTCGAACGTCTCGTCGGCGATCTCGGCGGCCGTCGCGAAGCGGTTCTCTCCGGAGATCCGCTCGGGGAAGGGTGGATCGTCTGCCTGCACTGGTGCGACCATCACCAGCGACGCGGCGACCGCGAGCGCTGAAGCGCCCGCAATCGCGCGCCCCGGTGCGCGCAGTACTGATGATGTGCTCATCGGTCCTCCTGTAGCCATGGCTCCACTGATTCGGGTCATTGCCTGTGTCCAGGTGTGACTCAGTGGCGGGTCTTGGTTCCCGAGGCGGGGACGCCAACGCTCCGAGCCGCGTTACGGACGATTGGCCGTAGTCCGGCGGCCGCCCTCATGCAGTCGCTCAACGAGCTCTGGCCCTCCCGTCTCGAGCCGGTGACACGGTACCCATGGCAAACATGGGCATTCGTGCCGCGGAACCCATGAGCAGGCTAGCAGGCCCGCCATGCGCCTGGCGAGGCCCAGTTGGCCAGCGTGACGCGACACTGCTCGCGGGCGGGCCGTGTCGAGCTCAACGGACAGGATCGACCTGGCCAGACGGTCGGGGGCTCGTGGGGTGGGTAGCGGGTTGGGGGCTCGGTCCGCGCGGGGGCGAGACTCTGGATCGAGCCCCTGGATCGTGCGCCTGCCGCCGGGCGGCGGTTGGGGGCGCTGGTTCCGGCGGCGGTTGTGACAGGTGGGGGCCGCGAGTCTGGCGCTGATCGGGGTGGCGTGCGGGGTGGCGTGCGGGGGCGCGTAGCGCGTAGCGGGGGCGCGCGGACGGCGTAGCGGGGGCGCGCGCACGGCGTGCGCCCATCGCAGCCCGGGGGTGCGCTCGGCGCGCTGCCCGGTCTGCGGGGTGCTTGCCAGCGGGTGCGTCTGCTCCTGCCCGAGGTGCGGGGGCGGGGGACTTGGCGGCGGGGGACTTGGCGCGGACGCTGCACACAGGGCCGGCGGTGCGAGCGCGCGCCTGGCGCGCCGCGCTTGGCGCGCCGTGTGCTTGGCAGCCCGCGAGCACCGATGCGTCGCTCGCGTTCGGCACGCGCCTGACAGCGGATGTGCCTCTTGCGCTGTTGTGCGAATCGTCGCTGGGCGAGACCGGGAGCAACGCCATCACAGCGCTGCGTGCACGCGATGGAAGCGATCATTGCCGTCGATGACAGTGGGAAGTGCTTGCTGCTGCACCAAGCACGTAGGAGACGTAGCGAGCGGATGGGAGGTGGACGCGAGGGGCAGTGTCGGTGTGCAGGCGCGCACCGTGGCGAGGCCCCTGACCTCCGCGTGGCTCGCAGGGGGCGGCTGTGCCTGCGGGAGCCGCGAGGCGCTCCGAGGGCGGCCCGGACGCGACCCCGTCGGAGTGGGCGAGGCGGTCGCGCCTTGGGGCTTCCCTGGGCGGCCCTGGGCGTGCTCTGGGCGGCCGCACCCTGGGCAGCCCGGCCGGCGACCTCCGACCGGCGGAGTCTGGCGCGGGCGGCGGGAGCGGCCCGGGGGCCATTCGTCCCGTTTCTGTAGCCTTTGGTCCCCACAGGCGCTGGCGGGCGCGGAGGACTTTTTGGCCGTGCGCTCACCGCTCTTGGGTGCCACGCCGGATGTCGTGCCCCGCGAGGCTCCGGGCGGCTCCGGGGGCGCTCAACGCGCCGGCAGATCGGGGGACGCGCTGGCGCTGCGCGAGACCGCGGCGACGACCGCCGCCGCGACCAAGGGCACCGCGCCGGAGACCACGATCAGCGGTGCCGCGCCGGTGAGCGGCAGCGCGGCCCCAGCGACGAGCTGCCCCGCCCCCACCCCGAGCAGGGCGCCGGCGAGGTAGACGGCGAAGCCCTCGCTGCGTCGCCCCTCGGGCACGCGCCGCTGCAGCAGGATCGAGCCGAGCGCGTTGAGCGGGGCGATCGGCGCGCCCGCCAGCGCCAGCAGCGCGCCGAGCGCCAGCAGGCTCGTGGTCGTTCCCGCCGCCAGCAGCGGCACGGCGAGGCCGGCGAGGAGCAGCGCGGCGGTCGGGCCCGGCGTGGCCGCCAGGTCGTGGCGTCGGGCGGCGATCAGCCCGCCCACCGCGCTCCCGCCGGCCAACAGCGCCAGCAGCGGGCCGGCCAGCTCGGGGTCGCGGGCGAGCTCGTCCAAGCGTGCGGGCAGCGCACCCTCGAGTGCGCCGATGGCGAGGCCGAGCGTCGAGGCGATCACGAACATCGGCCAGGTCCCTGGCGTGCGCCACGCGGCCAGCGGTGGGCGGGACGCGGGCGGCGGCAGCGTCGGCACGCGGGTGAGCAGCATCGCCGACGTGGCCGCAGAGGCGGCCATGAGGGCAAGGACGACGCTCGGCTCGAGGGCCAGCGCGAGCACACCGGCCGCCGCCGGCCCGGTGACGAAGGCGACCTCGACGAACACCGCCTCG
>PUKE01000225.1 GCA_003550425.1 Nitriliruptoria bacterium | reverse complement strand
GCAGGGGGATCACGATGCTCAAGGCACGCACGCTCAAGCAGCGCTTGATGCTCGGCTTCGCCATGGTGATCGGCGCGTTCGCCATCCTCGCGGTGTTCCTGGTGCAGACGCTGAACACCCTCGGCGACAACCTCACCGAGCTCCAGGAGGACGGCGCGCGGACCCTCGAGTACGCCCTCGAGGTCAACGTGGACCTCGGCGACCTCGATGGCGCCATCGCCCGCATGGCCTACAGCGACGACGATGCGCTGGTCAGCGCGGCGTTCGACGACTACGACGCCGCGCGCGCAGCGCTCGACCAGAACCTCGCGGTGCTCGACGAGGAGCTCATCGCCGATGGCGAGGAGCGGGCGCTGTTCGAGGAGGCGCGCAGCGAGCTGGACGCCTACGTGGTCGAGCTCGAGGAGCAGGTCGCGCGCGTGGAGGCCGGCGACCAGGACGCCGCTGCCGCCGCCGACGCCGAGCTGGTCACGCAATGGGGCGTGGCCGCGGCCGCGGTCGACAACCTGGTCGACTACGTCGATGAGCGCGGGGACCAGATCTACGCCGACTCCATGGACGCGGTCAGCACCGCCGTGGTCACCGCCTTCATCGCCCTGGGCGTGGTGGCCGTCGTGGCACTCGTCGGGGCGTGGCGTCAGGCGACCGGCGTGTCGCGCCAGGTGTCGCAGTCGGCGCAGGCGCTGTCGGGGGCCAGCAGCGAGCTGGCCGGCGCGTCGACCCAGCTCACCTCCGGCGCCGAGGAGACCGCCAACCAGGCCAACGTGGTCTCGGCGGCCGGCGAGCAGGTGTCGAACAACTCCCAGACGGTGGCCACCGCCGTGGAGGAGCTCAACGCCAGCATCAACGAGATCAGCCAGAACGCCGCCGAGGCCAACAAGGTCGGCCGCGAGGCGGTCAGCAAGGCCGAGCACGCCGGCGAGACGGTCTCGTCGCTGTCGACCTCCTCGGCGGAGATCGGCAAGGTCATCGACCTGATCACCTCGATCGCCGAGCAGACCAACCTGCTGGCGCTGAACGCCACCATCGAGGCCGCCCGCGCCGGCGAGGCCGGCAAGGGCTTCGCGGTGGTCGCCGGTGAGGTCAAGGACCTCGCCAACCAGACCGCCAAGGCCACCACCGACATCCAGGAGCGCATCACCGCCATCCAGGGCGACAGCGAGCAGGCGGCGAGCGCGATCACCGAGATCCAGGAGGTCATCGACCGGATCGGCGACCTGCAGAGCACCATCGCCTCGGCGGTGGAGGAGCAGACCGCCACCACCGGCGAGATCGCCGGCAACGTCAACGAGGCCGCCCAGGGCGCCGGCGACATCGCCGAGAACATCGCCGGCGTGGCCCAGGTCGCCGAGGGCACCAGCGAGTCGGCCGCCCTCGCCGAGCAGACCTCCAGCCAGCTGCTGCAGATCGCCGGCGAGCTGCAGGCGCTGGTGCAGGGCCACCAGGGCGCCCAGGCGACCCCGCAGGCCGCGAGCCGCACCAGCACCAAGGCCAGCGGCCCGCGCAGCGGCCCCTCCAAGGGCGGCGGCAACGGATCCGCGGGCGAGCGCGAGGGCACCCGCGAGCTGACCCGCACCGGCTAACCAGCACCCGTGGCCGCGGCGTGGCGCCGCGGCCACGGCCGGGACGGGCTCCTGCGGCGGGCGCAGCCTAGGCTGCGCCCGCCGTCGTCTGTGCAGGAGCCCCCATGACCACCGAGCATCCCTACGGTGCCTGGCCCTCCCCGCTGACCCCCGAGCTGGTGGTGACCGGGGCGCGCAGCATCCGCGAGCTCCACGTCGCCGACGGGGTCGCCTGGTGGCTGGAGCAGCGCCCCGACGAGGCCGGCCGCCAGGTGGTGGTGCGCCGCGAGGTGGACGGCACCGTGCGCGACGTGACGCCCGCCGACGTCAACGTGCGCTCGCGCGTCCACGAGTACGGCGGCGGCGCCTACGCGGTCGACGGCGCGACCGTCTGGTACGTCGACGCCAGCGACCAGCGCATCCACCGCTGCCACGACGGGGGCGCCCCCGAGCCGATCACCCCCGCGCCCGAGGCGCCGGCCGCGGTGCGCTACGGCGACCTCACCCTCGCCCCCGACGGGCGCCACCTGCTGTGCGTGCGCGAGACCCACCACGGCCCGACGGCCCGTGAGGTCGTCAACGACCTCGTGGCGGTGCCCACCCAGGTCACCGCGGAGGGCCCGAGCGCGCCGCACGTGCTGGCCAGCGGCGCGGACTTCGTGGCCAGCCCGCGGCCAAGCCCCGACGGCACGCGCCTGGCGTACGTGCGCTGGGACCACCCCGACATGCCGTGGGATGCCACCCAGGTGGTCGTGGCCGACCTCGACGGCGCCCACACCGGCCGCGAGCGCGTCGTGGCGGGCGCCGACCGCGAGGAGAGCGCCATCGCGCCGGCCTGGTCACCGGACGGGGCGCTGCACGTGCTCACCGACCGCACCGGCTACTGGAGCCTGCACCGCCTCGAGGCCGACGCCCTGGTCGAGGTCGCCGCCACCGACGCCGACCTGGCCCTGCCGCCCTGGCAGCTCGGCCAGCCCGGGCTCGCCTTCCTGCCCGACGGGCGGGCGGTGGCGATCGCGGTCGACGAGGCCATCGAGCGCCCCGTGGTGATCGACCCGACCTCCGGATCGATCCGCGCGCTGTCGGACGAGCACACCGTGTGCCGGGCGGTCGCCGCCGACGCGGAGGCGGTGTGGTTCCTCGGGGCGAGCCCCACGCGCTTCCCCGAGGTCGCCCGGGTGCCCCTCGAGGAGGCCGGCACGCGCCACGCTCGCCCCGAGGTGGTCCACCGCACGCGCGAGCTGCCGGTCGACCCGGCCTGGCTGCCCGAGCCCGAGGCGGT
>PUKE01000102.1 GCA_003550425.1 Nitriliruptoria bacterium | reverse complement strand
GCGGTCACCCCTCGGCGATGCGCTGGTCGCCGGGCTGGAGCCAGCCGCGGCGACCCATGAGGCGCGCGACGGCCCAGCTGATCGCGGCCGGCAGGACGAAGTGCAGGAGGACGATCCACAGCGCCACCGAGGCGGTGAAGCCCATCGTCGACAGGGTGAGGATCTGCCCGACGAGGCCGCTGGAGCCCATCCCGGCGCCCTCGGGGCTGTTCTCCATCCCAGCGATGGTGGTCGCCACCGGGCCGAGCACCGCGCCCGCGATCGTCGGCGGCAGCAGGACCAGCGGCTTGCGCGCCACGTTGGGGATCTGGAGCATCGAGGTGCCGATCCCCTGGGCGAGCAGCCCGGAGACGCCGTTGTCGCGGTAGGAGGCCACCGCGAACCCGACCATCTGCGCCGAGCAGCCCACGGTCGCCGCGCCCGCGGCGAGCCCCTCCAGGCCGAGCACGATGGCGATCGCAGCGCTGGAGATCGGGGCCGTGAGCGCGAGGCCCATGAGGACCGCCACCAGCGGGCCCATGACGAGCGGCTGCTGCTCGGTGGCGAGGTTGACCAGCGCGCCGAACCCTTGGAGCGCCTGGTCGATCGCCGGGCCGATCAGCGCCGCGGTGCCGAACCCCGAGGCGATGGTCACGATCGGGGTCAGCAGGATGTCCAGGCGCGTCTCCTTGGAGACGAGCTTGCCGAGCTCGGTGGCGACCAGGGCTGCCAGGAAGGCGCCGGCCGGGCCGCCGAGGTCCTCACCGGCGGCTCCCGCCGCCAGCGCGGAGAAGATGACCAGGGGAGGGGCCTTGAGGCCATAGGCGACCGCACCGCCGATCGCGGGGCCAAGCAGCCCCATGGCGATCCCGCCCATCTCCTCCAGGAAGGCCACCCCCAGCTGCTCGCCGGCGGTCTGGATGATCAGCCCGATGATGAGCGAGGCGAACAGCCCCAGCGCCATGAAGCTGAGGCCATCGAGGACGTAGGTCTGGAACGACGGCTCGATCTGCTTGCGGGCGAGGGTGGCGCGCATCGGGGTCGCTCCAGGGGCGGGGGCGGCGGGCGACGGTGCGTGCTGCGCGGACCGCACAGGATGGCGCCAGGGTAGGCCCCGCGTGGCGCGGCGTCCGACCGCGATCGGAGACGCGATCGGTGCCCCGGCCACAGCCCGCGCGGGGGCAACTGTGGGACTGGTATAGTGTGAGGATGTCACGGGTAGTTCATGATCATCACGCTGCGTGACAGCACGCGGCACGTCCGGTACAATCCTTGAAGGCCGCAGACGACCACCGACCGGGACCTTCGGGCCCCGGGGGGGGGGTCGCTCGGGTCGCCGACGGGAGGCGCGATGCGCATCGAGTGGGTCGAGGGGCTCGATGGCGCCGAGGCCTCGGCGGCGCTGGACCGTCTCGAGGATGACCCTGCCGTCGCCTCGGTCTTGGCGCTGGCCGCCGCGCCGCGCCTGGAGCCGGCCCGGGTCCTGGACGGCCCATTGCAGGGGCGCTCCGTGCCCATCCTCGGCGGCGTGTTCCCCGGGGTCGTCGTGGAGCGCGCGCGTCGCTCCGAGGCCCTGGTGCTCGTGGGCCTGCCGCGACGGCTGCGCACCGCCATCGTGCACGACGTCGGATCGGGGCCACCCTCCCGCTCGGCCCTGGCCGGTCTGCAGCAGGCCGTCGCCGAGGGTGGCGGCACGGTGCTGGCGTTCGTCGATGCGATGAGCGAGGGCATCGAGGAGCTGCTCACCACCGTGTTCGACGAGGTCGGGCCCTTCGCCTCGTACCTGGGCGGGGGCGCGGGCTCGTTGGAGCTCGCCTCGGGCCCCTGCATCCTGACCAACGAGGGGGTCCTCGCCGACGCCGCGGTGATCGGGGTGCTCGACGCGCCGAGCGCGGTGGGCGTGGCGCATGGCTGGCGACCCGTCGGCGAGCCGATGCGGGTCACCGCCGGCTCGGGGCGCACCGTGGTCGAGCTGGACCACGAGCCCGCGGCGACGGTCTACCTGCGAGCGGTCGAGGCCCATCGCGGCCAGGCGCTCGACCTCGACCGCTTCCCCGAGATCGCACCGTCCTATCCTCTGGGCATCGTGCGCCTGGACGAGGAGTTCGTGGTGCGTGACCCCGTGGCGATCGACCAGACGTCGCTGGTGTGCATCGCCGAGGTGCCCGAGCGCGCCTTCGTGCGCCTGCTCCACGGCGACGCCCAGGCGCTGCTCGCCGCCGCCGAGCGCAGCGCGCAGGACGCCAGAGCCCACGCGTCTACCCAGGACGAGATCGGCCTGGTCCTCGACTGCATCTCGCGAGCCCTGCACCTCGGCGAGCGCTTCGACGAGGAGCTCGCGGTCGCCGACCCCGGCGTCCCGTGGGTCGGCGCCTTGAGCATCGGCGAGATCTCCAACCCCGGCGATCGCTTCCTGGAGCTGCACAACAAGACGGTCCTGGCGGCGCGGATCCAGGCCGGCGCGCGGGTCCACCCATGACCGAGCGCGTGCGCGACCACATCCTGCTGGAGATCGCCCTGTCGCTGGGCGGCGAGTCCGAGCCCGACCGGCTGCTCGAGGCCAGCCTCCCGCTCATCGCCAAGCGCACCGCCTCCGCGGCGGTGGGCGTGGTGCGCATCGACGAGCGCGCCGCCGACGAGGGCGTGGCGCACGAGACGGTGGCGGTCTCGCCGCGAGCGCTCGGCCAGGATCGCTCGTGGCGCGATCGCGTCGCCAAGGTCGTGGCCTCCTCGCGGCGCCACGCCGAGCCGACGTGGCGCCACGACGAGGACGATCACGTGGTCCATGCCTTCCGGCTGCCTGGCTACGGGGTCCTGCTCATCGTCCGGTCCGTGCCGCTGGACGCGGGCTTCGTGCAGGGGTTCCG
>PUKE01000319.1 GCA_003550425.1 Nitriliruptoria bacterium | reverse complement strand
GGCCGAGGGCGTGGACGAGCTCGTCGAGCTCGGGGCCTCGACGCCGCTGTCGGGGATGAGCAAGCGGATCCGACCCGACCTGGGACGCACCGGCATCACCGCTCCGCAGGATCTGCCCGGCTGAGCGCACCGCGAGGCGGGTGGCGCACCCGCAGGGAGGGCTCCATGGCACGTGCACCGTCGCGCTGGGCGCTGGTCACCGGCGCCTCGAAGGGGATCGGCGCGGCCACCGCGCAGCGCCTGGCGGCCGATGGCCGTCCGGTCCTGGTGGCCTACGGCGGCGACGCGGAGGGCGCCGAGCGCACCGCGGCCGCCTGCCGCGAGCATGGCGTCGAGGCGCGCATCGTCGGGGCCGACCTGCGCCGCGACCTCGACCCGCTGCGCTCGGCCATCGACGACGTCGGCGGCGTCGACGTGCTCGTCAACAACGCCGGGCACAGCCCCGACGGCCTCGCCCTGTCGTTGGACGACGACGCCTTCGCCGCGAGCCTCGACATCAACCTGACCGCGGCGTTCCAGCTGTCGCGCGCCGCGCTGCGCGGGATGCTGCGGGCCCGTCGCGGTCGCATCATCAACGTCACCAGCGTCATCGGCCTGCACGGCAACGCCGGGCAGAGCGCCTACGCCGCGGGCAAGGCCGGCGTGGTGGGGCTCACCAAGTCGCTGGCCCGCGAGGTCGCCAAGCGCGGCATCACCGTCAACGCCGTGGCCCCGGGGTTCGTGGCCACCACGATGACCTCGCATGTGGACCTCGAGGCGGTCCGCGAGCGCGTGCCGCTCGGGCGCGAGGCCGAGCCCGAGGAGATCGCCGCGGTCATCGCGTTCCTGGCCTCCGACGAGGCCGGCTACGTCACCGGCACGGTGCTGCAGGCCGACGGCGGCCTGTTCGCCTGATCGCGGGGAGCCTGGCGTGCCCCCGCCGCAGCTGGCCCTCGCGCACGCGACCGCGGGACGGGCGGTGCTGCGCTGGCTGCGCGCCGAGCTGCGCGGGCGCGATCGCGTGCCCGGTGCCGGTGGGGTGATCCTGGCCCCCAACCACCTGTCGCTGATCGACATCCCCCTCATGGGCGCCGCGAGCCCCCGGCCGTGCTGGTACCTCGGCAAGGCCGAGCTGGAGGGCGGGGTCGTCGGGGGAGCGCTGGAGGCCTTCGGCATGGTGCCGATCAGCCGCGGGCGCGGCGACGCCGCGACCCTGGCGCGCCTGACCCGGATGGTCGCAGGCGGGGAGGTCGTCACGGTCTTCCCCGAGGGCTCCCGCTCGCCCGACGGCCGACTGCACCGCCTGCGCAGCGGGGTGGCGAGGCTCGCCGCCGCGGCGCGAGCCCCGGTCGTGCCCGTCGGGCTCGTGGGCACCGAGCAGTGGTGGCCGCGGCAGGGGCGCCCCGAGCGGCTGCGCCCGGCCCCGGGCACCATCACCGTGGCGTTCGGAGTGCCGCTGGCGCCACCCGACGATGCGCCGGCGCCGCGACGGCGGTTCACCGCGGCGCTGACCGAGGCGCTGGCGGCCTGCAGCGGGCAGGAGCGCGCGCCGGGCTACGCGCCGATCGCCTCGTAGCGCCGCGCGCCCGCGTCGGGCACGCAGCGGACGGGTAGCGTCCCCCTCGTGCGCGCTCCCCCCGACTCCGCCGACCCGCCCATGCTGCGCCTGGCGCTCGTGCTGGGCACGCTCGTCGCGCTGACGATCATCGGGTCCTCCGCGGTGGCGGTGGCGCTGCCCCAGCTCGCCGACGAGCTCGACCTCGGCGTCGCCGGGACCTCCTGGGTGCTCGCGGCCTTCGGGCTGTCGTTCGCGGTGGCGACGACCTTCTTCGGGCGCCTGGCCGACGTGCTCGGCATGCGCCGGCCCCTGCTGCTCGGCGTGGCGCTGCTGGCCATCGGCTCGCTCGTGGCCGCCACGGCCCAGGGCTTTGCCGTGCTGATCGTCGGACGCGCGATCCAGGGCGCGGGCACCGGCGCGGTGCCGCTGCTGGTGACCGGCACCATCAACGCGCGCTTCCACGGCGCCGCGCGCACCCGCCTGCTCGGGGCGATCGGCATGGTGGTCAGCGTCGTGTCGGGCTCGGGGCCGCTGATCGGCGGGGCGGTCACCGAGGTCGCCTCCTGGCGCGTGGTGATCGCCATCCCCCTGCTGGCCGTGGTGCTCGCCCCGATCGCCGCGCGCCTGGCCCCCGACGCCGGCGACGCGCGCCAGCGCCTGGACCCGCTGGGCGCGGTCCTGGTGGGCCTGGCCGTGGCCGGCGCGACCATCCTCGTCCAGGGTCCCGGCGGTGGGCTGCCGCCCGCGCTGCTGCTCGCCCTCGCCGGCCTGACGGGGCTCGCCACCACCGGCGCGGTGATCCACCTGCGCCGTCGGCGCGAGGGCTTCCTGCCCGTGGCCGTGGTCACCGAGCCGCGCCTGCTGCGCGTGGCGGCCGTGGGCTTCACGCTGCTCGCGTCCTGGCTGGCCACGCTGCTGGCGGTGCCCGAGCTGCTCGCCTCGGCGCACCGCTGGTCGCCGCTGGAGGTGGGCCTGGTGATGGTGCCCGGGGCGGCGCTCGGCGCGGTGGCCTCGCGGCTGGTCAGCACCCGGGTGCTGCGCCGGTCCGACGGCAGCCGCCGCGACCGCGGCGTCGTCGCTGCCGCGCTGGCCGCGAGCGCCGTGGCCGGCCTGGTGGTCGTCGGCCTGACGGCGCCCTCGCCGGTGGGGATGGTCCTCGGCTTCGGCCTGGTCGCGGTGGCCTTCGCCGCCGGTCAGGTGGTGCTGCTCGACCTGATCCCCGCGCTGGTGCCGCCCAGCCGCGCCGGCGTGGCGCTGGGGGTGTTCCACCTCGCGTTCTTCACCGGCGGCGCGGTCGGCTCGGCCGCGGCGGGGGGCCTCGAGGCGCTGATCGGGCTGCCCACGGCCATGCTCGTCCTCGCCGCGCTGCCCGCGCTCGCGGTGGTGCTGGCGCCCGGCACCACCCGCGCGCTGGCGGATCGCGACGCCGCGCGGGTCTGACGCGCGGCCACCGCCACGCCGCGTGGCGACCGCTACGAGCCGATGTCCAGCGCCCCGTCGCGCCGCTCGTCGGCCGCGCCGCTCACGGTGCCGGCGTCATGGTCGACCAGCAGCGCCTGGATCGCGCCGAAGTACTCCTCGGTGGGGACGTCGTCGGTGACCGCGTAGCCGCGCTCCTCGAGCGCCAGCCGCGTCTGGCGGTCGGGCGACGCCTCGAGCTCCAGGTCCTCGTCCTCCAGGTGCACGCGCGGCGCGGCCACCGCCTCCTCGAGGTCCTCGCCGTGGGCCGCCCAGCGCAGCACCGTCTGCGCCTGCATCATCGGGATGCGCCGGCCACCCGGCGAGCCGAGCCCGAGCTCGGGCCGGTCGTCACGGGCCAGGATCATCGGGGCGACGAAGCTGCGCGGCCGCTTGCCGGCCTCGGGGACGTTCACCGACTCGGGGTCGGACGAGAAGTTCTTGAGCTGGTCGTTGAGGAAGAAGCCCTCCACCGGCAGCCCCGAGCCGAAGAAGTTGCTCAGGGTGTTGGTCATCGACACCATCGTCCCGTCGCGGTCGACCACCGTGACATGGGTGGTGTCGGTCGGCTCGCGCCCGAGCTCGTCGAGGGCGCTGGGTGGCGCGTCGTCCGGGCCGAGCGGCACCTGCCCGTCGTCGCGGATCAGGTCGGCCTGCTCCTCGGCGCGGTCGCGCGAGGTGAGCGCGTCCAGGGGCACCGCGACGGCGTCGGGATCCGCGAGGGCCTCGGTGCGGTCAGCGAGCGCCAGGCGCCATGACTGCGCGAGCACGTGGTGGTGCTCGGCGGTGCCCGGCTCCAGGTCGGCGATCCCCGCCTGCTCGAGGATCTGCAGCTGCTGGACCACGGTGGCGCCCGACACCGGCGGTCCGCCGCCGATCACCTCGTGGTCGCCGAAGGTGCCCGTCGCCGGCTCGGGCTCGGCGACCTCGTAGTCGGCCAGGTCCTCCAGCGTGATCTCCTCCACGGCCGCGGCGATCTGCTCGCCCAGCTCCCCGCCGTGGATGGCCTCCGCGCCCTCGGCCTGCACCGCCTCCAAGGCCTCGGCCAGCTCGGGCTGGACCAGGACCTCGCCCTCCTCCAGCGCCGCGCCGCCCGGATACAGCCGGGGCAGCTGGTTGATGGGCAGGCGGTGCGCGGCGCCCTCCAGCCGCTCGGCGAGCGTGGCGTCCACCTCGAAGCCGTCCTGCGCCAAGCGCACCGCCGGGTCGATGAGGTCCGCCCGGTCCAGGCTCCCGTGGCGCTCGTGGACGTGCTCCATGCCTGCTGCGAAGCCGGGGACGCCGATGTCGGCGGCCGGGCGGTCCCCCGACGCGGGCACCACCTCGCGGTAGTCGTAGGCGGCGGGCTCGCCGCCCTCCTCGTGCACGAGCAGCGCACCGCCACCGCCGAGCCCCGAGCCGTAGGGCTCCACCACGCCGAGCGCGTAGGCCACGGCGACCGCGGCGTCCACGGCGTTGCCGCCCGCCTCGAGGACGCCCATGCCCACCGCGACCGCCTCGGGATGGCTCGCCGACACCCCATGCTCCGACAGCGCGCGCGAGGCCGCGGCGTCGGTGGCCTCGCCGGTCGCCTCGTCGTCGGCGCCCTCGGACGCCTCGTCGTCCTCCTCGTCCTGGGCCGTCTCGCGCAGCGCGGCGAGGGGATCGCGCTCGCCGGGCGCACCGGCGGGATCGTCGACCTCCTCGACCTCCTGGCCCACCAGCTCGGCCCGCTCCTCGGCCAGCTGTGGGCGCTCGACGAGCGCGACGGTGACCAGGCCGGCCAGCACGATCGCCGCGAGCACCACGTGCAGGCGGCGATCGTCGATCCGGCGCGCAGCGCCCCAGCCGAGGGGGCGCGGGTCCTGTGGTGGGGGCTCAGCCATCGCGTGCCTCGGCGGTCCCGGGGTCCTGCTCGTGCCCCTCCATGACGTGGCCGTGGTCGAGCTCGGCCACGAGCGCGATGCCCTCGCGCTCCCAGTCGAGCCCCGCTCCCTGCAGCTGCTGGGCGATGCGGGCTCGTCGGTAGGGCGACAGCGGGCCCGTCAGCGGCTCCGGCGTCGCCTCGCGGACCAGCGCTGGCACGAGCACCACGCGGGCGGTGCCGTCAGCGTCCAGCTCGTAGCGGGCCACGGCCGACTCGCGGGTGCGCGACCACCCCTGGTCGAACACGAAGTTGCCGAGGCTGTAGAGCACCAGGGCGTCGTCGATGCGCTCGACGGGCATGAGCACGTGGGGATGGTGGCCCACGATGACATCGGCCCCGGCCTCGGCGGCGACCTCGGCCAGCTCGCGCTGGTCATCGCTCGGGCCGAGGTCGTACTCCTCGCCCCAATGGAACTGCGCGATCGTCAGGTCGGCCTCGGCGGCGGTCTCCTCGACCAGCGACTCCACCTCGTCCGGCTCGGCGGTGAGCACCCCGCCCTGGAAGGCCCGCGCCGGGAAGCCCTCGACGTAGGTGTCGGTGAACGACAGCGTGGCCACGGTCAGGTCGTCGTGCTGGGCGACGGCGGGCTCCTGGGCCGCCGCCAGGTCGAGGCCGGCGCCCGCATGGTCCAGCCCCGCGGCCTCGACCGCCGCGATCGTCTCCTCCAGCCCGGGGATGCCGTGGTCCATCGTGTGGTTGTTGGCGAGCGTGAGGGTCGTGAAGCCCGCGTCCGCCAGCGCCTCGACCGCCTCGGGGCCATCGGAGAGGTGGATGAACTTGTCGGCCTCGGGCAGCGCCTCGGCGTCCTCGGCGATGACCTGCTCGAGGTTGCCGCTGACGTAGTCGGCCTCCAGCAGCGGGCGCGTGGGCTCCAGCAGCGAGGCGTACCCGCGGTGCTCCACGACCTCCTGCACGTGGCGCCCGGTCATGATGTCGCCGACGAACGCCGCGCTGAACGCCGCGTCGTCGTCGACGGGAGGGTTGACCGCGCCGGTCGAGGCGCTGGGCAGCTGCGGGGCGCCGAGCACGATCGCCGCGCACGCCACGAGGCCGATCGTCGCATCGCGCCCGGCGTGGCGTCGCTGGCGGCGCAGCGCGCGCTGCAGCCGGCCCCGCCAGCCGGGGGCCTGCTCGGTGGTGGCGGTCGGCGCGCCCATCACGCTCACCCGAACAGCAGGACGACGACCCACACGACCAGGAACGTCAGCCCCGACAGCAGCAAGGTCGACACCAGGGTGTGGGGCACGCCCTGGCGGTGGATCGCGTTGGCGATCAGGCCGGGCACGATCACGCCGATGCCGCGGAACTCGTAGACCTCGAAGGGCAGCGCGGGATACAGCGCGTCGAAGACGAGCTTGAGCACGATCCCCACCGACAGCATCGCCACGAACCGGCGGCGCCCGTACAGGATCACCACCCGCGACACGCCCCGCTCGACCACGAGGTAGGCCAGGAAGCTCAACAGCAGGATCGCCGCGACGAACACCGGCTGGTCGAGCACCAGCGCCAGGTAGCCCGGCGCGATCAGGCCCGCGGGGATCACGCCGGTGCGCTCGGCGTAGAGCAGGCTCAGCGCCACGCCCACGACCAGCGACAGGTACAGCTCGGTGCCGAACATCAGGTGGCCTCCTCGGGGTCCGAGGTCGGGGCATCCGAGGCCGGGGCGGGGGCCGCGCGCGCCTCCAGCGCCGCGATCAGCCCGCGGCCGGCGCCGTGCAGGTTGCCGACCCCGAGCACGACCCGGCCGGCCAGCAGGGGCGCCAGCTCGTCCACGATCGCCTCGGGGTCCACGCCGGTGCGGTCCCACACCTCCTCGGCGGCGACATGGCCCCGCTGCACGGCGCGGCGCACGGCCTGGGTCTCCTCGCCAGCGATCACCAGCGTCCCGATCGGCAGGTGCGGCAGGACCTCCTCGGCGAACTGGCGGGTCCGCGCGACGCGGTCCCCGCGGCAGTTCATGATCACCACCGAGGCGGCGGCGGGATGCCCGCGCGCCACCACGTGCTCCCAGATGCCCAGCGCCGAGGCTGGGTCGTTGGCGGGGAAGGCGTTGACGAACAGCGCGGGGTCATCGGGGTCGCCGACGGGCAGCAGGCGCGTGGCGTAGGGGTCCGGGCCGGCCTGCCACATGCCCTCCAGCGCCGCGCGCTCGGAGATGCCCAGCTCCGCGCACAGCGCCAGGACCAGCGCCACGTGCTCGGGGAACACCAGATAGGGAAAGCGCGCCAGCACCGCCGGGTCCACCACCTCCGGCGAGGCCACGCGCAGCTTGGCGCCCCGTCGCTCGGCGACCTCGCGGAACACCGGCACGAACGGGCCGGGCGCCACGACCACGAGGCCGTCCCGCGGGATGCCCTCGGCCAGCACCTCCGCGACGTCGGCGGTGGTCGGGCCCATCTCCTCGAGGTGGTCGGCGAGCACGTTGGTGATCACCAGCGCGTTCGCGGCCAGCAGCTCGGCGTGGAAGGTGTCCTGGTACTCGGGCGTGACCGCCATGCACTCCACCACGAGCGCGTCCGCCCCCCGTGCCGCCGCCTGGCGGGTGACCTCGCGCTGCTCGCCGATGTTGGGTCCCTCGGGGCGGCGCACGATCGCGGTCTCGGCGCCGGTCTCGCCATCGATGAGCCGCGCCTCGGTGCCCGTGGTCTTGCCCACCGGGCGGTAGCCGCCCGCCGCCAGCGCACCGGTCGCCAGGCGCGCCACCGTCGACTTCCCGCGGCTGCCGTTCACGCTGATGCGCCAGGGCACCGCGGCGCTGCGGGCGGCATGCCGTCGCCGCTCGAGGACCCCAGCGAGGAGCAGCAGCGCCGCCGCCAGCGCCGAGGCCACCAGGACCGCGTCGTCAGAGGTGCTCAGCTGCGGCACGGCCGGCGCCTCGGTCGGTGTCGGGTCACCCACATGCGCCGCACCGTAGCCCGGCGCGCGCGTCGGCTCATGGCCCTCGGCCGCCTCGACGGTCGAGGGCGGACGAGCGGACGGGGCCCTCGCTCGGCTCGAGGCAGGCGCTAGGAGCGCGGACCCCCGTTGGTCCCCGGGTCCCCGTCCTCGTCCGAGCCCTGGTCCTCGTCGGTGGCCTCCGACGCCGCGCCGCCCTCGGGATCGGTGCGATCGCGCAGCGCCTCCACCGCCTCCTGGAACTCCTCCTCGGGCTTGCCGCGCGCGACCCAGTCCCGGTAGAAGTCCACGAAGTCCGCCACGTCGCCGGCGCCGGCCAGCGGCACATCGGACACGTCGCCGAACGCCAAGGTCAGCAGACGACGGCGCTGGTAGGCGGCATCCACGGGGTTGGGCACCCCCATGCTCGCCAGCTCCAGCACCTCCTCCTGCTCGAACGCGTCCTCCTCGGCCTCGACGGCCAGGTGGTGCTGGCACTCGTTGTAGGCGCACCCCAGCCACTCGTCGGCCTCGTCGCGCAGCAGGAACCACCCGGCGGCGCGCACCACCCCGCTGTCATGGGCGAGGACCGCCTCGACGTCGCGGTCGGGCAGGGGCTCGTCCTCGGCCTCCAGCGGCGTGCGCGGCCCGAGGCCCACCCGCTCCAGCACCGCCAGCGCCAGGTCGATCGCCTCCTCGCGAGCCTCCCCGGTGTAGTGGTCCTGGCGCAGGCGGCTCTGCACCGCGCCCCACTCGCCGCCCGCCTCCGCGTGCGGCGGGGGCGGTCCGTCGGGCAGCGCCACCGGCGCGCGCCAGCGCTCCAGGTAGGCCCAGCGCAGCAGGCCGCGGGTCTCCAGCACCGGGGAGGCGAACGCGGGGTCGGGCTCGCCGGCGCCGGCCGGCACCACCCAGCCCGCTGCCGCCCAGCCCGCCGCCGTGGGCAGGTCGCGGCTGTAGGGGCGGTCGCGGCAGGCGCTCCACGCCTCGCGCGCCGCGGGCGGGCCCCACCCGACCCGCACCATCACCCCGCGCAGGTCCAGCCAGTCCCGGTCGTCCTCCAGCGGCATGCCCCGCAGGTCGCTCCAGTCGTGGGCGCGCACCTGCTCGACGTAGGCGAGCACGAGCGCGGCCAGCGCGTCCTCGTCGCTCGGGTCGGGCACCGCCAGGTCGCCGAGGTCGACCGCGCGCCCCCGGAAGGTGGGGGCCAGCAGCCGTGACGCGTCGCGATGCAGGCGCGCCCCCGCCACGTCGACCGGCTCCAGGGCGTCGAGGTCGACCTCCTCGCCCGAGCCCAGCACCGTCACCGTCGTCACCAGCGATCCTCTCGTTTGCGCGACGCTCGACGCTACCGTCTGCGGGGAGCCACCGCCCCCGGACCGCTTCCCTGCCCGCCCCCGAACCGCTCTCCTTGCCCGCCCCCGAACCCTGTCCTTTCCCGCCCCCGAACCCTGGAACCAGCATGAACACCCACGGCATCACCATCCCCGAGGAGCTCCTGCCCCGCGACGGCCGCTTCGGCTGCGGCCCCTCCAAGGTCCCCCAGGACGCGGTGGAGCGCCTGGCCCGGCTGGCCCCCACCACGCTGGGCACGAGCCACCGCCAGGACGCGGTGCGCGGCCTCGTGGCCCGCGTGCGCGCCGGCATGGCGCGCTACTTCGACTTGCCCGAGGGCTACGAGGTGGCGCTCGGCAACGGCGGCGCCTCCCTGGTGTGGGACGCCGCGACCTTCCAGCTGATCGAGGAGCGCAGCTGGCACGCGGTGCTCGGGGAGTTCTCCAGCAAGTTCGCCGGCCTCGTCGGCGCGACGCCGTGGCTGGAGGAGCCCGTGCGGGCGGAGTCGGCCTTCGGTGACCGCCCCGCGATCAGTGGCGTCAGCGGCGTCGACGCGACCTGTCTCACCCACTGCGAGACCTCCACGGGCGTGGAGATGGACCTCCAGCGGCCCCAGGACGGGGAGGAGGGCGCCCTGGTCCTGGTCGACGCCACCAGCGCCGCGGGAGGCCTCGCGTTCGACCCGACGCAGGTGGACGTCTACTACTTCAGCCCGCAGAAGGCCTTCGCGAGCGACGGCGGGCTCTGGCTGGCGCTGCTCAGCCCCGCGGCCATCGAGCGCATCGAGCGGCTCGCCGCGCAGCGCCACACCCCGGCGATGCTCGACCTGGGCAGCGCGCTCGCCAACAGCCGCAAGGAGCAGACGCTCAACACCCCGGCGGTCGCCACGCTCGCGCTGCTCGCCGACCAGGTGGAGGCCCTCGAGGCCGCCGGTGGCCTGACCGAGGTCGACGCGGCCTGCCGCGCCAAGGCCGGGCTCATCACCCAGTGGGCCGACGCGCGCGACTGGGCCGCGCCCTTCGTCGCCGACCCGGCCGCGCGGTCGGGGGTCGTGACCACGATCGACCTCGACGAGCGCGTGCCCGCCGCGACGGTGTCCCAGGTCCTGCGCTCCCACGGGGTGCTGGACACCGAGGCCTACCGCAAGCTCGGGCGCAACCAGCTGCGGATCGGCACGTTCCCGGCGGTGGATCACGCCGACGTCGAGGCGCTGCTCGCCGCGATCGACCACATCGCCGAGCGCCTCGCCTAGCGGTGGCGCCACCCCCGGCCGTGGCCGGCGCGCGCGCCCTGTGGTGGCGGGACGAAGGGCCTGCCACCACAGGGCCTCGCGCGCCAGGGGAGCGGTCCTCGCGGTGGACGCGGGCATGGGCGGTGCGGTTACACTCCCGCCCGTCTGCGGGGGTGCGCCACCGCAGGCCGACAACCGAGACGGCCCTCCCGGCCCGGGGCCGAGGACGGGCGCAACGCCGGACGATGTGAGGCGGTCCATGGCCACCAAGTCCCGCTCTCCGCACCAGGTTCGCTCGATCGCGCTGATCGGTCAGGGCGGCTCGGGCAAGACGCGTCTCGGCGAGGCGCTGCTCGCCGCCGCGCGCGACGACGACCGAGGCTCGTCCCAGCACCGCGGCCCCGCGCTCGACCGACGCGCCGAGGAGCGAGAGCGGGAGCGGACCCTGTCGCTGCAGAGCGCCATGCTCGAGTGGCGGGACACGCGCATCCACCTGGTCGACGCCCCCGGCAGCCCCGACTTCTTCAGCGACGCCTACCCGGCGCTGCGCGCGGTCGACTGCGCGGTGTTCGTGGTGGATGCCGTCGAGGGGGTCGGCGCCGTCCACGACCAGCTCTGGGAGGCCTGCGAGGGGCTGGGCCTGCCCCGCATGGTGGTGCTCAACGGCCTCGACCGCTCCGAGGCGGCCTTCCAGGACCACGTCGACGCGCTGCGCTCCCGCGTGGGCAAGCCACTGGCGCCGGTCCAGGTGCCCCAGGGGCTCGGGGAGCAGTTCGACGGGATCATCGACCTGCTCCACCAGCGGGCGGTCACCCGCAACGAGGCCGGCGAGCGGCAGGTGGGGGACGTGCCCGCCGAGCACGCCGACATGACCGCGGCCAACCGCGAGCTCCTGGTCGAGGCGATCGTCGAGACCGACGACGAGCTGCTCGAGGCCTACCTCGAGGGCGAGGAGCCCTCCCCCGAGCAGCTCGGCAGCGACTTCGCGGCCGGCGTGGCCCGCTGCGAGTTCTTCCCGCTGCTGTGCACCTCGGTGGACAAGGCGCTGGGCATCCGCATGCTCGCCGACTTCATCGTCGACGTCGCGCCCACGCCCGCCCACACCGCGGTGTCGGTCGGCGCGGTCCCGGCCGACGAGGTCGACGCCCTGGCCGAGGCGCCGGCGTCGGCGGTGGTGGTCAAGACCGTCGCCGACCCCTACCTCGGGCGCGTGAGCGAGATGCGCGTGCTGAGCGGGCGGCTGACGCCTGACACCGAGCTGGTGCTCGCGCGCACCGGCGACCGGGTCAAGCTGGCGCACCTGCAGTGGATCGACGGCAACGAGCAGCGCCCCTGCGAGGAGGCCGGCCCCGGCGACCTCGTCGCCGTCGCCAAGGTCGAGGGGCTGCGCACCAACGACACGCTGCGTGCCCCCGAGCTCGACCTCGCGCTCGACCCCGTGGTCCCGCCCCAGGGCCACCACCGCGTGGCGGTGCGCCCCACCGGCACCGGCGACGAGGACAAGCTGTCGATGGGGCTGTCCCGCCTCGGCGACGAGGATCCCGGCCTCGTCGTCGAGCGCAGCGACGAGCTCCGCCAGATCGTGCTGCACACCCAGGGGCCAGGGCACGCCGACGTCACGATCGCGCGTCTGAAGGAGCGCTTCGGCGTGGGCGTCGAGCCCGAGCCGGCCAGGATCCCCTACACCGAGACCGTCAAGGGCAAGGCCAGCGCCACCGGCAAGCTCAAGAAGCAGACCGGCGGTGCCGGGCAGTTCGCCCTGGTCGAGCTGACGGTCGCGCCGCTCGAGCGCGGCGAGGGCTTCGCCTTCTCCAACGAGGTCGTCGGCGGCGCGGTGCCCAAGCAGTACATCCCCAGCGTCGAGAAGGGCGTGCAGGAGGCCATGGAGGAGGGCGTGCTCGCCGGCTACCCGGTGGTCGACGTGGGCGTGACGCTGTATGACGGCAAGCACCACCCCGTCGACTCCTCGCAGGCTGCCTTCGAGGTCGCCGGGAGCCTCGGCTTCCAGGAGGCCGCCAAGGCCGCCGGCCTGCTGCTGCTCGAGCCCATCAAGGAGGTCGCCGTCACGGTGCCCGACGCCCAGGTCGGCGACGTCATGGGCGACCTGTCGTCCCGCCGCGGGCGCATCCTCGGCAGCGAGCCCGCCAAGTACGGCCGCACCGTGGTGCGCGCCCACGTGCCCGAGAACGAGCTCCGCGACATCGTCCCGCAGCTGCGGGCGTTGAGCAGCGGCTCGGCCACCCTGCGCATGACCGACGCCGGGCGTGACGTGGCCCCCGACCACATCGCCCAGCAGGTCGTCGAGGAGGCCCAGAAGGAGTCGAGCTGACCACGCCGGACGACGGCGAGGCGGGCCGGCTGCCCTCCGAGGGCGTCGGCCCGTGGGCCGACCCGCTCGACCCCGAGGCGCTGCGCCAGGCCGGGCACGCCCTCGTCGACTGGCTCGCCGACCACTGGGACCGGCTGGAGGACCTGCCGGTCGCCCCGGACGTCGAGCCCGGCTGGGTCCGCGACCAGCTCCCCGCGCAGCCGCCGGAGCACCCCGAGCCCCACGCCGCGGTGCTCGCCGACCTCGACCGCGTGATCGTGCCGGCGCTCACCCAGTGGCAGCATCCGGGCTTCTTCGGCTACTTCCCCGCCAACACCTCCGGGCCCAGCGCCCTGGCCGACCTCGT
>PUKE01000209.1 GCA_003550425.1 Nitriliruptoria bacterium | reverse complement strand
CGCAGCGGAGGGCCGGGCGGAGGGCGCCGGCGCCAGGCCGGCGGCGCGGGCGCGCGGCCTAGCCGCCGCTCGGCTCGAGGGCGCACTCCCAGACGCGCCCGTACCACAGGAGGCGGCTGCCCTTCTGCTCGAGGTCGATCACGCCCTCGTCCATCAGGCGCTGGACCTCCGGTGACTCCGAGAGCTTCTGGGGCAGCGGGAAGCGGCGCTCGGCGCGCTGCTCGACCGAGGGGAAGACCTCCTTGGCGGCGGCCAGCAGGCTGCGCTCGTCTTGGATGGTGCCGGTGGGCAGCAGCAGGCGACCACCGGGGCGCAGGCGCTCCGGCGCCTCGTGCACCAGGCGGATCGGCAACTCGGCGCCGCGCGGGCCACCGCCGCGACCGTCGGGGAACCAGCCGCTGACGCGGGCGAGCTCGTCGGCCACCCCCGAGACGTCGCCGATGATCAGGTCGGCGGTGAGGTCGCGGGGCAGCGAGGCGAACAGGTCGCCCTGGTAGAAGCGCATCCGGTCGGCCACGCCGAGGCGCTCGGCGTTGGCGCCCGCGACCTCGACGGTGTCGGGGGCCTTGTCGACGCCGACGACCTCGTCGGCCCCCAGCAGCGCGGCCACGATCCCCAGCACGCCCGAGCCACAGCCCGCGTCGATGACGCGGTCGCCCTCGTGCACCTCGAGCGCCTCGCCGAGGATCTGCGACAGGCTCGAGGGCGGGAAGGTCTGCTCGGACAGCACCAGCTCGAAGGGACCGCATCGGCCCTTCCACTGGAACGTGGACTGCTCGGGGCTCATGGTGTGGGGTCCTTTTGCTGCCGTGGTCGCACCGCGCAGGGCAGGATCGCCGGTCGCCGGTCGATGCGCAACGGGGCCCGGCGAGGCAGGCGCGGCGGTAGCCTGCCGCCACCAGGCAGCAGGCGGCACAAGGGGGCCACCGTGATCACTGCGATCGTGCTCATCCGCACCGAGATCGACGCGATCAACGAGACCGCCCAGGCGCTGCTAGGGCTGCCCGGGGTGACCGAGGTCTACTCGGTCACCGGCGAATGGGAGCTCGTCGCGATGGTCCGGGCTCGCCAGCACGAGCAGATCGCCGAGGTGGTCACCGGGGCGATCGCCCAGACCGACGGCGTCACCGCGACCCACACGATGGTGGCCTTCCGCGCCTACAGCGAGGAGGACCTCGAGCGGCTGTGGAGCATCGGGCTCGAGCAGCACTCGTGAGGCCGCGGCGACGGCCGCGGCAGAGGCCGCGCCGCCCGGCCACGCACTCGTGAGGCCGCGCCGCGGGGCACGGCAGACGCCGCGCCCCGCGGCCGCGCTCAGCCCTCGTCGACCTCCAGGGCGCGCTCGATGGCCTCGTCGACCGCCTCGATGGCCTCCTGCGGGTCGGCGGTGCCAGCGAACACCGGGTGCAGCTCGTCCTGCACCGCCGCGCTGAACGACGTGTAGCGCGGCAGCGGCGGGCGGGCGCGAGCGTCCTGCCGCGTCTCGTTCAGCACCGCGTAGATCTCCTGGAGGTCCTCGGGGACGACGTCCTCGTACTCCTCGTACAGCGCCTCCATCGTGGGCGGCGGCTGGAACTCGGCGAGCAGCTCCTGGGCCTCGCGGTCGGTGGCGGCCCAGGCGACGAACTCCTGCGCCGTCTCGGGATCGTCGGACAGGCTGCTGACCGCCAGGTTGATGCCGCCGAGCGCCGACATGGTCCCCTCGCCGTCGAAGGTCGGCAGCGGGGCGATGTCGACGACGTCACGGACCTCGCTCTCCTCGTCCTCCAGCAGGATGGGCAGGGCGTAGGGCCAGTTGCGCATGAACGCCGCCTCGCCAGCCTTGAACGTGCCGAGCGCGTCGTCCTCGATCATCGACGTGACGCCGGGGACGTAGACGCCCTCCTCGACGGCGTCGGACATCCAGGCCAGGGCGGTCTCCGCGGCGTCGCCCTCGGCGAAGGCCGAGGCCGTGCCGTCCTCGGTGAGCACCTCGCCACCGGCGCCCCAGAACAGCTCGAGGAAGTTCACGACGAAGCCCTCGTAGCTGTCGCCCTGGGCGGCGAGCCCATCCACGTCCTCATGCTCCTGCGCGATCTCGGTGGCGGCGTCGAACAGCTCGTCCCAGGTCCGCGGCGGCTCGTCGACCAGGTCGGTGCGGTAGTACAGCATCCCGAAGTTCGTGGAGTAGGGCACGGTCCACAGCTCCCCGTCCCACTGGGCGGTCTCCAGGGCGCTGGGGATGGCGACGTCCTCGACGGGCTCGCGCAGGTCCTCCAGCGACGCGAGGTAGCCGGCCTCGGCGAGCTCGCCGGTCCAGATGACGTCGAGGCTCATGACGTCGAACGCGCCGGTCCCGGTCTCGTGGTCGGACACCAGCTGCTGGAACTGGGCGTCGGCGGTCGGCGGCAGCACGACCATCTGCACCTGCTGGTCGGGGTTCTGCTCGTTCCAGCGCTCGGCGACCTGACGGTGGCCCTCGTCGCTGATGGTCGCCCAGGTGAGCGCGACCTCCTCTTCCTCCTCGGGGGTGACGGCCTCCTCCTCGGCCTCCTCCATGGGCTGCGGCCCGCAGGCGGCCGCCACCAGCGCCAGCGCCAGCAGCAGCCCGCCTCCGCGGGCGATCCAGGAACGACGATGCGACCATGCCATGACGACCCCTCCTGTCACTCCTCGCATGGCTCCTCTCGCGAGGATGGCTCAGCCAGCGCCGAGCGCGCCATCCCCTCAGGCCTCGCGGCCCTTCGAGCGTGGGCGCCCACCTGCCCTGGCGTCCCGGGCCGAGCGGCCCTGCCCCGCGAGGACGGCAGGCGCGACGGTGCGAGTCCCATGAGCGGAAGCGTGCTGGTGCCCCTGGACGGCTCCGCCCGGGCGCGCAGCGCCCTGGGCGTG